>DGHJ01000151.1:4111-8254 GCA_002392625.1 Oscillospiraceae bacterium UBA3851 | reverse complement strand
AATCACCGTTTTCCGAACTTTTTTTGAAAGTTCGGAAAACGCCTCAGATTGTCAAAAAAGCGGCAAAGCCGCTTTTTTGACAATCTGAGGGGCAGCTGAGAAGCTGCCCCTTTGATGTATTGCATTGTTTTCGCTCAGCCGATGAGGCGGCCGGCGAAAAGATAGGTGCCGGCAAAGTAGCTCTCTGACAGGGAACGAATGGAGACACCGTAGATGGAACCGGCATGGATAAACTGCCCGTTGCCCAGATAGATGCCCACATGGCTCAACCCGCCGGTGGTGTTGAAGAACAGCAGATCGCCAGGACGGCGCTCGCTGTCGCTGACGCGGCGGCACATGTAATACTGACCGGTGACGCCGTGGGGGAGATTGTAACCGAAGTGATTGAACACCCGCATGGTGAAGCCGGAGCAGTCGATACCGCTGTAGCTGGAGCCGCCGTAGACGTACCGGGTGCCCAGATAGGTGTAGGCATAGGCGATCACGTCGTCGATCAGCATGCTGGTGGCGGCGGTGCCCTCGTAGTCAGCATAGCGGACCGGCAGACAGTCATCGGCCTTCAGATAGCCGGTTTTGTTGTCGAAGGATACGCGATACCAGCCGTTGGAGCTGTCCAGCAGGCGGGCGACCTTCCCGCGGGCAATGGTGCGGATCTGGTTGGCCTCCTCGTCCATAGCCTCGTAAAAGACGGCGCCGGAGGCGGTCACCATCGCGCCGCCGTAGCGATCCACCAGCACGGACTTGGCGGCGGCGGCGGCCACTGCCGCGTTGCGGGCCTGCTTGCACACCAGGTCCAGATCCATGCGAAGCTGCTGAATACTTTCGGTCAACCGAAGCTGAGCGTCATCGGCCTCTGCGAAGGACACACTGCTGATCTCCGGCTCGGAGGCGTCTGTTTGCTCCAGAGCGGTGCGGCGAACGTCCTCAGGCTCGGCTGCGGGTACGGTGACCACGCAGGAGACGATCATGCAGACGGTTAAAAACAGGGTCATTACTTTTCGTGACATGAGTCGCGGTTCTTCCTTTCAAGGGGGTAATCATCAAAGCTGTAAAGAAGTATAACACAACGTTTTCAAAAAAGCTACATAAAAATTACAAAATAATAACAAAATTTTCGGAAGGGTTAAAAACGCTTTTGGCGGATCGGTGAATGGGCACGAAGAGCGGCGATGGGAGGGGAGAGGCGTCGAAAGCAGTTTGTGCGGACTTTTCAAAAAATAATGCTTGACAATCGGGACCGGCGTGGGTATAATACAATCCGCTGAGCAAAAATGCGCGAGTGGTGGAATTGGCAGACTCGCTAGATTCAGGTTCTAGTGTCCATTACGGACGTGCGGGTTCAAGTCCCGCCTCGCGCACCATATCGAGTATTCATAACGGACTTGAGTTATGGATACTCGATTTTTTTTTCAGCACGTTTCACCGCCATCGGTGGTGAGTAAGTGCGCATTTGAAATAATGCGGGAGGCGTCAAATATGGTATTTGGAGCAATAAATGAAAAAGGTGAAGAATACTATACCGATTTAGTCAGAGTTTTTGAAGCAATCAATAATAAGCAGATGGATTATAACTGGCTGATAACCGATTGCGAATGTTTGTGTGATCCGGAAATTGCAAAGTCATTGGAGCAACAATACTGTTGGATGAGTGGAGAAGATCTTACCGACTTGGTAATAAACAATCACATCCAATGGATTTGGGCTGTTCTTTCTGCATTTGATAAGTCTGTCCCGCTTTCTGAAGTATTGACGTACGATTTGCCATGTGCTGACGGTTATCCCGGCTTTTGGGAAAAACCCATTTCCATCCAACACCCGTTGGCACAAATAGAGATTGTTCCTTGGGACAGCAGTTTGACTCTGCTATTCAGCAAAAGAAAAGAAGATGTTGATTCATTCTTAAAATACTTTCCTAAAAGCGAGTCGATGGAAACGCTTATTGACAGACTTTAAGTCCGTTATCGATATTCGCACCAAAGTGAAAACCCTGTCGACGACGGTCGGCAGGGTTTTCGCTTTGTATTCTTCATTTTTAGGTTTTCAGTATTCATTATTCAGTTAGCAACGATGGGTTTTCTAAATTCATACTGAAGATTTAAGACTGAAAAATGAAGAATCGTTGCGCTTACCAAAAAATTTGACTCTTTTGTCTACCGGGGCAAAAGAGGTTTTATTGTTGTTCCCACCGGCAGGGTATGCTATCATGATCTCGACATACAGCAAATTGGGATCATGGGATGGAGGATAGAACGTGGGTTACATCAAGGAAATGAGAAAACACGTCGGACATGCGCCGATCCTGTCGGCCGGCGCAACGGTCGTTGTGTTGAAGGATCATAAGATACTGCTGAATCTGCGGTCCGATACGAACACCTGGGGCATCCCCGGCGGGGCGATTGAGCTGGGCGAAACACTGGAGCAGACGGCGGCACGGGAGCTGAAAGAGGAGACTAATCTGACGGCTGAAAAATTCACCCTTCTCCATTTGTTTTCAGGCGGTGATTTCTATTTCAAATATCCCAACGGAGACGAGCTCTATTCCGTTGTGGCCCTTTATCTGGCAGAAGGCGTTACGGGTGAAATGAAAATCACAGATGGGGAGAGCCATGATCTGCGCTTTTTTGGCGCGGACCAGCTGCCCAAGCTGGAAAGCAGAGCGGAAAAGATCATGGAATGGCTGCTCCATGAGAGACCGACGGGGAGGAATGAAGGGATATGTTCATATCTGCATTGACGATGGACGATCTGAACGACGAGATCGTGGACAGAGTATTATTCGCGGGGTTACAGGATACCGGTGAAAAAGCGGATTGTATCCTGGTGTTGGGCAGCAAAAAGGCGTGTGCATACAGAGTACCGGCTGCAGTTAAGGCGTATCAAGGCAACCGCTGCGCCAAGATGATCATGTGCGGAGGAAAAGTCAGAGATTTTCCGGAGGGCTCCATGAGTGAGTCGCGGCGTATGCGTCTTTGCGCAGAGAGTCTTGGCGTGAAAAGCGAAGACATCCTCGTGGATGAGCACTCGCTGAATACAGTGGAAAACGTACAGCAGGCACTGGTTTTGCTGCAGCGAAACTTCGGGCTGCATCAGATCCACAGCGTACTTTTGGTCACGACCTCGTATCACATGAGAAGAAGCCTGTGCATCGCGCAATATCTGTTTCCAAAGCATATTCACGTGATTCCCTGCCCGGCAGATGATACGAATACAAGAAGAGACAATTGGATGAACAACCCAGAGGGAAGAAACAGGGCGTTGGGCGAGATCAAAAAGATCATTGCGTCCGTTGAAAACGGCCTGTTTCCGGATTTTGCGATATGATATACGGCGCACCGAAAAATGTTGCGCCGGTGCGCCGGGTTTTAAGGTGTGCTTAAGGTTGCCGCTGTAAATTGCAGACACGAAAAGAAAGGGGGATCTACCCATGAAAACGGCAAAAAAATGGATCTGCCTCCTGCTGGCCGCGGCGATGCTGCTGGCCGTGGCCGCCTGCGGCAGCAAGGCCACCACCGGCGAGGAGACCGAATCAAGCCAGACGACGGCGGACAGCGAAACGACACAGGACGGCAACCAGCCCGGTACGCCGCCCGACGGCCAGCCCGGCGGTACGCCTCCTGAGGGCGGCCCCGGCGGTACGCCCCCTGAGGGTGGTCCCGGCGGTACGCCCCCTGAGGGTGGTCCCGGCGGTACACCTCCCGAAGGCGGTCCCGGCGGCACGCCTCCCGGCGGGATGCCCGGCGGCAGCAGCGCCGACATCGAATACAAGGGCGCAGCGGAGATCACTGTCGGCGAGAGCCAGAACGGCCAGACCTACGCCAGCGCCACGGCGGATGAGAGCGCCCTGCTGATCGCCACCGCCGACGACGTGACGATCACCGACGCCACGGTGACCAAGTCCGGCGACTCCGGCGGCGGCGACAGCTGCAACTTCTACGGCCTGAATGCGGCGGTGCTGGTGAAGGACGGCGCCACGGCCACCATCACCGGCGGCACTGTTACCTCCGACGCCTCCGGCGCCAACGGCGTGTTCTGCTACGGCGGCAACGGCGGTCAGAACGGCGCGACGGGGGACGGCACCACGGTCATCATCCGCGACACCACCATCACCACCACCGGCAGCGGCTCCGGCGGCATCATGACCAC
>DGHJ01000151.1:3842-4021 GCA_002392625.1 Oscillospiraceae bacterium UBA3851 | reverse complement strand
CGGTGACCACCTCCGGCCAGTCCTCCGCCCCCATCCGCACCGACCGGGGCGGCGGCACCGTGGTGGCGGAGGGAGGCACCTACACCTCCAACGGTCTGGGCTCGCCCGCCATCTACTCCACGGCGGACATCACCGTATCGGACGCCACGCTGACGTCCAACCTGTCCGAGGGCGTGTGC
>DGHJ01000151.1:0-3794 GCA_002392625.1 Oscillospiraceae bacterium UBA3851 | reverse complement strand
TCCGAGGGCGTGTGCATCGAGGGCCTCAATTCCATTACCCTCAACAATTGCAATCTGACGGCCAACAACACCAAATGCAACGGCAACGCCACCTTTATGGACACCATCATGATCTACCAGTCCATGTCCGGCGACGCGGCCAGCGGCACCTCCTCCTTCAACATAACCGGCGGCCGCCTTACCAGCAAAAACGGCCACGTCTTCCACGTGACCAACACCAGCGCGGTGATCACGCTCCAGGGCGTGGAGATCGTCAACGAGGACAGCGACAACGTGCTGCTCTCCGTCTGCGACGACGGCTGGAGCGGCGGCGGCAACACGGCCACGCTGAAGGCCGTCGCCCAGCAGCTCTCCGGCGCCATTCTGGTGGGCGACGACTCGGAGCTGACCCTGGAGCTGACCGACGGCTCTTCCTTTGAGGGCATGATCGGCGGCCAGATCACCAACGCCTCCGGCGCGGTGGTGTCCACCGAGGTCGGCACGGTGTCCGTCACGCTGGACAGCGCCAGCACCTGGACCCTGACCGGGGACAGCTACGTCACCGAATTCCACGGCGACGCGGCCAACGTGGTCGCGGGCGGTTATACGCTGTACGTGAACGGCGTGGCCCTGACCGGCACCAAGTGAAAAAACGCATGGAAACGCGCTCCGGGAGCAGCATCCCCGGAGCGCGTTTTTTGGTGCGCCTGCGGGGACAGAGACGCAAATGGATGAGATGATTCGCTTGCTTTTTGGGGGAGAAGGCGGTATGATATATCATGTAAGAGCAATGACCGTGCGAAAGCAAATAGTAGATACAGGAGGAGAAGCGATGAAGAGATTATTGGCTGTTTTGCTGAGCATTTGCATGTGTGTCTCCCTGATCCCGGCGGCGTTTGCCGTGGAGACGGAAGCGGAGACAGCGGGGGAGGAACGGTTTACGGTTGATGCCCCCGCGGTGGAGAACGGCAGGCAGGCCGCCGACGCGGTGACCAACGGCGTCCCGCTGAGTACGGCCAATTTCCCGGATGATACGTTCCGCGCATATGTGAAGGAGAACGTGGACACGGACGGAAACAACCAGCTCAGCGATGACGAGATCGCTGCGTTCACCGTGCTGGACGTGTCGTCAAAGGGAATCACCTCGCTCAAGGGCGTGGAGTACCTTACGGCGCTGGAGAGCATCTACTGTGACAGCAACGCCCTGACGGAGCTGGACGTGTCCAGCAACACCAAGCTCGTCACACTGCAGTGCGCCAGCAACCAGATCCCATCGCTGAACGTGTCCAAGAACACGGAGCTGGTGACCCTTCATTGCGGAAGTAACGCATTGACAGCCTTGAGTGTGTCAAAAAATACAAAGCTGCAGTATTTGTATTGCCAAAACAACCAGATCGGTTCACTGACCGTCAGCAGTTGTCCGGAGCTGATCAGCCTGGGCTGCTGGAGCAATGCGCTGACGGCATTGAATGTAACGAAGAATACCCGGCTCAGCTATTTGAGCTGCGAAAATAATGACATCGCTGAGCTGAACATCTCTCAGTGTCCGAATCTGCTGGACGCATATGAAAACGGGACGTTTTCCGAAACGAGCTACTACTATTACTTCAGCAGCTCGATGGGAACGTTATACATCCCCATCAACACCAATGTTCTGACCAATGCTGTGCCGCCGGTCATCACTACCTCTCCCTCCGGCAAGACGGTTGCCAAGGGTGAAACGGCCAAGTTCACGGTGAAGGCCACCGGCACCGACCTGTGCTATCAGTGGCAGTACCGCACCTCCGGCACGGACACGTGGAAGACCAGCACCATGACCGGCGCCAAGACGGCCACGCTGTCCGTAGAGGGTACCACGGCGCGCAATGGCTACCAGTACCGCTGCAAGGTTTACAATGTTGGCGGCGCCGTATATTCCAAGGCGGCTACGCTGACTGTGGTCACGACGCCCACCATCACCACCCAGCCCGCGTCCGTCAAGGCCAAGGAGGACGCCACGGCCAAGTTCACGGTGGCGGCCAGCGGCGGCGGCCTGAGCTACCAGTGGCAGTATCGCACCTCCAGCACGGATACATGGAAGAATAGCTCCCTGGACAGCGCCAAGGCAGCCACGCTGTCCGTCAAGGCGACGGCGGCGCGCACAGGCTATCAGTATCGCTGCAAGGTGACCAACAAGGCAGGGACGACGTACACCAACGCCGCTACGCTGACCGTGCTGAAAAAGCCGGTGATCACCACCCAGCCAAAGACAGTCTATACCACGGTGAACGCTACGGCCAAGTTCACGGTGGCGGCCAGCGGCAGCGGCCTGAGCTATCAGTGGCAGTACCGCACCTCCAGCACAGACACGTGGAAGACCAGCACCATGACCGGCGCCAAGACGGCCGCGCTGTCCGTCCCGGCTACCACGGCGCGAAGCGGCAACCAGTACCGCTGCAAGGTGACCAACTCCGGCGGCACCGTGTACACAAACGCAGTCAAGCTGATCGTCGTCACGACGCCGACCATCACCACCCAGCCCACGTCCGTCTCTGCCAAGGAGGACGCCACAGCCTCGTTCACGGTGAAGGCCAGCGGCGGCGGCCTGAGCTATCAGTGGCAATACCGCTCCTCCAGCGCGGGCACATGGACCAACTGCCCGCTGGACGGCGCCAATTCCGCCACACTGACCATGAAGGCGCTGGCCGCCCGCAGCGGCAACCAGTATCGCTGCAAGGTGTCCAATGCGGCCGGCACGGTGTATACCAAGACGGTGACGCTGACCGTGCTGAAGAAGCCGGTCATTACCACGCAGCCTAAGAATATTTCTGCCAAGGAGGATGCCACGGCCAAGTTCACGGTGGCGGCCAGCGGCAGCGGCCTGAGCTATCAGTGGCAGTACCGCACCTCCAGCACGGGCACGTGGAGGGACAGCACCCTGACCGGGGCCAAGACGGCCGCATTGTCCGTGACGGCTACCATGGCCCGTGACGGTTACCAGTACCGCTGCAAGGTGACCAACTCCGGCGGCACCGTGTACACCGGCGCCGCGACGCTGACGGTGATTGCGAAGCCCGCCATCACAACACAGCCCGCTTCCAAGTCGGTGAAGCAGAACGCCACGGTGAAATTTACCGTGAAGGCCACCGGCGGGGCGCTGAACTATCAGTGGCAGTACCGCACCTCCAGCGCCGGCACGTGGAAGGACAGCACGCTGGACAGCGCAAAATCTGCCACGCTGACCCTGAACGCCACCGGTTCCCGCAACGGGTATCAGTACCGCTGCAAGGTGAGCAACACGGCAGGCACGGTCTATTCCGACGCGGCGACGCTGACCATCGATCTCATCGAGTACCGCGCCCTGCTGGTGGGCGAGGTCACCTTCTCCTGGGAGACCGCCAACCGCAACCGGGGCGACGTGCAGCTGATGGCGAACATGCTGAAGAGCGTCAAGGGCGCCGAGGGAAATCCCTATACCGTAAAAAGCGCGTACGACCTGGACAACGACGGCATCCACAGCGCCATCGTCAGCGCCTTTTCCGGCGCGGACAGCAACGACGTGTCTCTGTTTTTCATCGCCACCCACGGCGTGGTGGATGTTCCGTCGGGCGACTACGCGGGCGAGCTGGTGACCATCGGCAGCAATGGCTACGAGGAATACCTGACCCTGGGCGAGCTGGCCGGCTGGCTGAAAGAGGTGCCCGGCAAGGTGATCGTGCTCCTGGGCTCCTGCGGCTCCGGCGCAGCTATCGTGGAGAACGGAACGGTCCGTTATTCGCAGGAGGACTTGAGCAAGGCGTTCAACGACGCCGCGGTGAAGACCTTTGCCGCGGCTG
>DGHJ01000098.1:11128-11617 GCA_002392625.1 Oscillospiraceae bacterium UBA3851 | reverse complement strand
AACGTCACGTCCTGGGTCAGCTCCTGGTCGTCGATGGCGCCAAAGTGGAGCCAGCCGTAGACGGTGGTGTTCTTGGGCACGTAGTGGATCTCCACGTTGTCGCCGTTGATGACGCAGGTGGTGCCCTCCTGGGCCGTGAACATGCCGAAGCCGCTGCCATCTTCCTTGATGAACGCAACGGCGTCGCCGTCGTAGGCGAAGGATTCTACGCCCCGCTGGGCGGCGTAGGCGGGCAGGACGCTGCCCAGCAGTGTGAGGCACACCAGCAGCAGCGCCAGCAGTTTACTGACTTTCTGTTTCATACTTCCTCCTTCTGTCCCCCGGTGTCCGGGCGACTACATTTGATCGGGCTTCCGCCCGCGGTTCACGGGATCACTGCAAGTGGAACATGTAGGAGAGGTCCCGGCTCTCCGCCTGGCCGCTGAAAATGGCGTTCATCTCCTGGATGATGGTGCCCATCCGGTCCGTCTGCTGGAACATGCTCTCCGT
>DGHJ01000098.1:9630-11008 GCA_002392625.1 Oscillospiraceae bacterium UBA3851 | reverse complement strand
AGGTCCTGCAGGGTGTAGAGCTGGGAGGCAATGCTGCAGTTGTAGATAAACACGTCGGCGTCCCTGGCGGCGCTGTAAAACGTCTCCATGCTGATATTGACCGTGCTGAGCTTGCTGTCGTCGTCCTTGCCCAGATCGGTGAACACGTATTCGCCGCCGGCGATGCGGATCATGGCAGGCACGTAGCCGTCCGTCTTATAGGTGACCACGCTGCCGCCGGTATTGACGTAGAAGAACGCCACGGTCTTGCCGGTGGAGTCCAGGGACTCCAGGGCTCGGATCTTGTCCACCTCGCCGGAAAAGACGGCGTCGGCCTCGGCCTCCTTGCCCAGCAGCGCGCCGTAGACCTTGATCCACTCGGTGCGGCCCAGGGGGTGGTTTTCATAGCTGGAGCGCTCCACCACCGTCTTGACGCCCAGCTCCACCAGCTTCTCCTTTACCTCCGGGTTGTGGAGGATCATGGTGGACTCGATGGCCAGCTGGCAGCCGCCGCCCAGCAGCAGCTCATAGTCCGGGGCGTTGTAC
The DNA here is from genome assembly GCA_002392625.1 of Oscillospiraceae bacterium UBA3851. Classification (GTDB taxonomy): domain Bacteria; phylum Bacillota; class Clostridia; order Oscillospirales; family Oscillospiraceae; genus Vescimonas. The sequence goes on along the minus strand of DGHJ01000098.1, from coordinate 10,483 downwards.
TTTCCGGCGTACACGAAGGCGCCCTGCTCCAGCGCGGCAGCGGCCTTCTCGGTGTACCAGTGCTTGCTGCCCACGAAGGCGATGGAATCCGTGGCGTCGATGGCCTCAAACAGGGCCATGGCGGAGGTGGCGGCCAGATAGATGTGGCTCAGCGGCTGCTGCACCACCACGATGTCGCTGTCCAGGCCCTGGGGCGCCTCCTTTCCCTCCGGCACCACCAGCATCCGGTCGCTGTTCACCATGTCGATGAGGGAGTAGCCGCCCTCGTATTTGTAAATGGCGAACTGGTCGGCGTATTCCAGGGGGACGGTGCTCTCATACACCAGGTCGCCGATCTGGGGGGCGCTGCCGTCGCTTTGGCGCTGCTGACCGCAGGCGGCCAGCGGCAGCACCAGGCACAGGGCCAGCACGGCGCATACGGCGCGAATGGGGATGGTTGCTCTCTTCATAGGTCGTTCCTCTTATTTCTTTCTGCGCAGGATCAGCCAGGCGGCGCCGCCCACCACGATCACCGCGGCCGCTGCGATGGCGGCGATGGCGCCCGCGCTGAGACGGGCGGCCGCCGGAGCCTCCGGGGCGGTGGGGGCCACGGCGATGGGGGCGGGGTCGGTCTCCTGCCCGTCGGTCTGCGCCGGATCCGCAGGGTCAGTCGTTTCGGGGTCGTCCGCAGGCTCCGTGGGATCGTCAGACGTCGTGGGGTCGTCCGGGTCCACGGGGTCGTCCGGCTCCGGCGCGGGTTCCGGGGTCGGTTCGGGGGCAGGCTCCGGGGTCGGTTCGGGGGTGGGTTCCGGAGTGGGTTCCGGGTCCGGTTCCGGGGTCGGTTCCGGGGTCGGTTCGGGGGTCGGCTCGGGCG
>DGHJ01000098.1:9288-9582 GCA_002392625.1 Oscillospiraceae bacterium UBA3851 | reverse complement strand
CTCCGGGGTGGGTTCCGGGGTGGGTTCAGGGGTTGGCTCCGGCTCCGCCGCGGGGATGGTGGAATCGTCGATGTACAGGACGTAGTCCACCTCATAGGGCTGGGACATGGCGGAGGTCTGGGCGGACACCTCCACCCGGCCCAGGTGGGAGACCTGGACGCTGGAGAAGGTGCAGGTAAACGTGGCGTCGTCGGCGGTAGGCGTATACGTGCCGAAGTCCGTCTGCAGCCAGTCGTACTGGGGCGCGTGATCCCGCGGGTCCACCCGCTCCAGCGTGAAGTCCACGTACAGCTT
>DGHJ01000098.1:5044-9234 GCA_002392625.1 Oscillospiraceae bacterium UBA3851 | reverse complement strand
CCGTCCCTGACGTGGACGGTGGCGGTGTCCCAGGCCACGTTGTGGCGGCCCAGGCCCTCCATACTGAAGGCCACCGTGTAGTCGCCGTCCTGATAGTCCTCGGCCCAGGCCGACGGGGCGGACAGGGCGCAGGCGGCGAGCAGCAAAACGGCCGTCAGTGCCAGGCACAGCAGGTGTTTGAATCGTCTCATGTAAATGACTCCCCTTTCACAGATCTCGTTTTTCATCGTGCGGGCAAAAGAAAAGCGCCCGCTTCTCCCCAGAAAGCAGACGCACTGACGTCTCCGCGCGGAGCATCCGCGCAGAGGCCTGGTCGTGGTCTTTGCCTTCTTCGGAGGTCCTCACCACGTTTTTCAGCAGGTTTCCTGACTTTCGGATCGCCGCGCCGGCAGCGCCTTCTCATGTCCGCGGACACAATGGCGTATGGCTGCCGCACTCCCCGATTACAGTGACCGGATCGCTCAGGACTCGCACCTGATTCCCTCTTCCTGCGCCGCCTTGCCCCGCAGGGACGCCGGCGGCGCAGCACTGAAAAACATACACTGTTCGTTTATGATGATATTATAACATAGGTCTGGCCAAATTGCAAGCCGTTCCCGCGAAATCCCACGGCCGCAAGTTTGCCTTCCGACGGATATGGCAAAAGGAAGCACCCACTTAGGGGTGCTTCCTTTTGGTACGCCCGGAATAATTGAATCTATACGCGGCGCAGCCGCGTACCAGAAAGACCGCCACCCGTTGGGTGGCGGTCTTTCTGGTACGCCCGACTGGATTCGAACCAGCGGCCTACAGAGTCGGAGTCTGTCACTCTATCCAACTGAGCTACGGGCGCATATGGCGTGGTCGTTCTCGTCCCACGGCAAATGATTATATCAACTTTTCCCCCTCTTGTAAAGCAAAACTTGAAAAAAAGATTGTTAAAAAAGTTGACAACTTTATCGAGGTGGTGTACAATACTTTCAATATGCGGGGCGACGCCCCGGCCATGAAAGGGAGGATATCCTCCGTGAGAAAAGAACGCATTTCCGACGCCGTGATCCACCGGCTGCCCCGATATTACCGCCATCTGAACGACCTGTACAGCAAGGGCGTGGTCCGCATCTCCTCCAGCTCCCTGGGGGCCAAGATGGACATCACCGCCTCCCAGATCCGGCAGGATCTGAGCTGCTTCGGTGAGTTCGGCCAGCAGGGCTACGGCTACAACGTCTCCGAGCTGCGCGCCGAGATCGGACATATTCTGGGCATCGACCACGGGCATCGGCTCATCGTCATCGGCGCCGGCCATCTGGGCCACGCCCTGCTCCAGAACTTCGACTTCCAGGCGGTGGGCTTCCAGGTGGACTCCGCCTTCGACGTGTCCCCCGACCTGATCGGCACCGAGATCCGCGGTGTGGCTATCCGCTCCATGGACGAGCTGGCCGACTACGTGGCCGCCTTCCGGCCGGAGGTGGCCGTGCTCACCGTGCCCCAGGACCAGGCCCAGCCCCTGGCCGCACGCCTCATCGACATGGGCATCCGGGGCTTCTGGAACTTCACCAACGTGGAGCTGTCCACCGACGTGCCCGGCGTTTTCTTTGAGGACGTCCACTTTGTGGACACCCTGCTGACCCTCAGCTACCGGATCTCCCGGCAGTAAACGCACCTCCCCCGGCTGCGCGCATACTATGGAATGAGACCTGCCACAAGGTCGGAAATTTCATAGGAGGTACCGCTATGTGCAATCAGAATTCCTGTTTCGGCGGCGGCAGCAGCTGGATCATCATCCTTATCATCATCCTGCTCCTGTCCTGGGGCAACAACGGCTGCGGCTGCAACAACGGCTGCGGCTGCGGCTGTGACAACGGCTGCGGCAACAACAACGGCTGCGGCTGCGGCTGCTGAACCGTCCCGAATCCCCCCATCCCTCGATGGGGGGATTTTTCTTAACTGCCCAAAAACGGTGTGCCGTTTTTGGGCAATGGGCTTGTCTCTTAAATCGCGGTTCACTATTTCCATTTTTCCGCCGACGGTGTATAATACGGCCAAAGGATGTGAACGGAATGGATCTGGCAAATTGGAAGGACAAGCTCAGCGCCCGCCGGCCCACGATGCAGGGCGCGCGGGGCGAATACGCCGTGCTGGTACCGCTGGTGGAGCGGCCGAACGGCGCTCACCTGCTCTACGAGGTGCGCGCCGCGGCGCTGCACCACCAGCCCGGCGAGGTCTGCTTCCCCGGCGGCAGGATCGAGCCGGGCGAGACGCCGGAGCAGTGCGCCCTCCGGGAGACCTGGGAGGAGCTGGGCGTGGCGCCGGAGCAGATCGAGATCCTGGGCGCCCTGGACTTCGTGCTGCGGGGCCAGAGCGTCGTCTACCCCATTCTGGCCCGCCTGGACGCGGACGACCCTGCCGCCCTGGCCGTGGGGCCGGACGAGGTGGCGGAGGTGTTCACCGTGCCCCTTGCCTGGCTGCGGACGCACCCGCCGGAGGTCTACCGCCGGACAGTGACCGTCCACCCTGCCGACTTCCCCTACGCCTCCGTGGGCGTGCCCGACGACTACCCCTGGGCGCCAATTGCCCTGGAGGTGCCCATCTACCGCGGTCTGCCCCACCCCCTGTGGGGCCTCACCGCCCGCATCACCGCCCATCTGCTGGAAATCCTTGACGAAGAGAGGTAAAGCCTATGGATCAAACCCCTATCACTGACCTGCTGCCCTCGGCGCGGCTGCGGGAGGCCATCCGCGACACCGGCCACCGCTTCACCGACCGGGAGCTGCTGCTCATGGCGGAGCAGTACGCTGCCACCCGAAAGCAGCGTGTGAACGCCCTGGAGTATATCGCCGCCTGCTGCGCCGATCCCCGCGTGAGAGAAAAGGTGGAGGACCGCCTGGCCTATCACCGTGACGCCATGGAGCGGATGCTGTCGCCGGAGAAGGACACCGTCTACGCCGCGGAGATCCGGACGGAGCCGGACGCCTACAACGAGCACTACCTGTGCAAAACCTACGCTGCCGCCCTCCGCGCCATCCGGGGCTTCTGTGAGGAATACACCGTCGCCCTGGGCGACAACTCCTCCGTGGAGGTCAAGAAATACCGGATCCTGGACGAAAACGACGACTTTTCCGAGTGTGAGCTGGGCGAGATCTGCCTGACAAAGGACCTGGAGATCGCCTCCGCCGACTACTGGCCCCTGGAGGAGGGCCACGGCGTCACCGATGACGGCACGTTGGAGCGCATCCGCTTTCCCGACGTCCTGGCCCCCTGCAGCCCCGTGGCGTTCACCGACCGGCAGGGCAAGCAGTACGGCCTCCAGGTCAAATCGCTCCGGGAGGGGGACGACGATGACGCCTGCGTGATCTGTCTGGACTCCGAATCGGTCAACGCCCAGGACCTGAGCGGCTTCGGCAACGCCCACTGCCACGTGGCCATCCCCCTGGTGGAGGAGATCCCGCCGGAGCAGCTGCCGGAGAAGGAGCGGGCCAACTACTTCCGGCTGGCGGCGTACCTGAAGGACCGTGGGATGATCTGATTTCCCCCAAAAACCAGATAAACAGCAGGGATGACAGCCCGTCATCCCTGCTGTTTTTGCTCAATAAATGTAAAGTAATTCTCCTTGCCACCGGCTACAATATCACGGGCACCGGCCGGTCGATCTCCAGTGAATCCGGCGTGACACGGCAGGCGTACGCCGCCACGCCGACCCCCGCCGCCGCCGCATCGCGCAGCGCCTGGCCGAAGGCCGGGTGGGTCACGTCGTTGGGGGAAAAATCCTCCACGTCCGCCATCTGGATCACGAAAAAGGCGGTGGCCCGGTGGCCCTCCGCCACAAGGCGTGAAAGCTCGTGCAGGTGCTTGAGGCCCCGCTCCGTGGGGGCGTCGGGGAACCGGGCGTGGCCGCCCTCCTCCAGCGTAACGCCCTTGACCTCCACGTAGTGCCTGCCGCCGCCCGGCAGCTCCAGGCAGAAGTCCAGCCGGGACGCGCCCACCGTGACCTCCGGGCGGACGACGGCCCCCGGCTCGAATATCTGCGCCCACTCGGCGAATACTTGATTGGGGGCCTGGGCGTCCATGTTGATGAGACGGTCCCCCTTCTCCACGGCGATCAGGTCCCAGGCCGTTTTGCGGAGGGGATTCTCCCCCGCCGCCAGGTACACTGCGGCGCCCGGCACCAGCAGCTCCCGGCAGCGGCCCGTGTTCTTCACGTGGCACACCAC
>DGHJ01000098.1:2891-4873 GCA_002392625.1 Oscillospiraceae bacterium UBA3851 | reverse complement strand
TATAATTATAGCACAGAATCCGCCCATTTTCACCTGTGGCTTTTACAGATTCCTGCGGCATTTTTTCGTCAATCTGTCAATTCTGCGAAATATCGCCGCCCCCCCTCTTGCTTTTTGGGGGGCGGCTTGTTATAATGTAAACAATCCTATATTATGGGGGGAATCGGAAAATATGGAATACAGCAATCTATTCGTGGTGCTGATGGGCATTGGGACCGTGTTTTTCGGCCTCATCTGCCTCATCGTTCTCCTTTGGATCATGGGTAAGCTTTTCCGGCGTGCGGTGAATCCCGCCCCTGTCCAGACGACGGAGCGTGCACCGTCCAACGGTGGAGAAATTCTGGCTGCCATCTCCGCCGCTATCGCCGAGGAACTGGGCACCGACGTGTCCGGGTTCCGCATCGTATCGATCAAGAAGCTCTGATGGGAGGAACTGTCATGAAAAAGTATAAGATCAACGTCAACGGCACCGTCTATGAGGTGGAGATCGAGGAGCTCTCCGGTGCCGCTGCTGCCGCCGCCCCGGCCGCTCCTGCCGCTCCCGTCTCCCCCGCCGCCCCGGCGGAGGGTGAAGTCATCGCCGCCCCCATGCCCGGCAACATCCTGGCCGTGAACGTCAAGGCCGGCGACGCTGTGAAGAAGGGCCAGGTGCTGATGATCCTGGAGGCCATGAAGATGGAGAACGAGATCATGTGTCCCCGTGACGCCACCGTGGTCTCCGTGTCCGTGAGCAAGGGCGCCGCCGTGGAGACCGGCGCGGCGCTGTGCGCCATCCGCTGAGGCCGCGGAGGACGGAGTCATGGAAGCAATTTTGAATTTTGTGAACAGCACGGGCTTCGTGCAGTTCTTCACCGGTGACAACTGGAAGTGCGCCGTGATGATCCTCATCGCCTGCGGCCTGCTGTTCCTGGGCATCGTGAAGAAGTTCGAGCCGCTGCTGCTGGTGCCCATCGCCTTCGGCATGCTCATCACCAACCTGCCCGGCGCAGGGATGTTCCACGAGATCCTCTTCGCCGGCGGACACGTCCACTGGGACCTCTTCGGCGGCGCGCCGATCACGGCGGACTTCCTGCAGGAGATGGCGAATGCCGGCGTATCCGACAGCGTCCTGGCCTCTGTTGCGGCCGGGCAGGTCGTGTCGCCCGGCCTCATCGATATCCTGTATCTGGGCATCAAGCTGGGCATTTACCCCTGCCTCATCTTTATGGGCGTAGGCGCCATGACCGACTTCGGACCCCTGATCGCCAACCCCAAGAGCCTGCTGCTGGGCGCAGCCGCCCAGATCGGCATCTTTGCCACCTTTGTCATCTTCCGCCTGCTGGGTTTCTCCGGCAATGAGGCCGCCTCCGTGGGCATCATCGGCGGAGCCGACGGCCCCACCGCCCTGTTCGTCACCGCCATGCTGGCCCCTCACCTGCTGGGGCCCATCGCCGTGGCCGCCTACTCCTATATGGCGCTCGTCCCGGTGATCCAGCCGCCCATCATGAAGCTGCTGACCACCGAAAAAGAGCGCAAGATCGTCATGAAGCCCCTGCGCCAGGTCTCCAAGACGGAGAAGATCATCTTCCCCATCGTGGTCACCATCTTCGTTGCCCTGCTGGTGCCCTCCGCCGCCCCGCTGATCGCATGCCTGATGCTGGGCAACCTGTTCAAGGAGTGCGGCGTCACCGAGCGGCTGAGCAAGACGGTGCAGAACGAGCTGATGAACATCGTCACCGTCTTCCTGGGCGTGTCCGTGGGCGCCACCGCCACCGGTGCCACCGCCTGGGCCCCCAAGACGCTGGCCATCATGGGTCTGGGCGTCCTGGCCTTCGCTCTGGGCACCGCAGGCGGCGTGCTGCTGGCCAAGTTTATGAACCTGTTCCTCAAGGAGAAGATCAACCCGCTGATCGGCTCGGCCGGCGTATCCGCCGTGCCCATGGCCGCCCGCGTCAGCCAGACCGTGGGGCAGCAGTACAACCCCGGCAACTTCCTGCTGATGC
>DGHJ01000098.1:1695-2822 GCA_002392625.1 Oscillospiraceae bacterium UBA3851 | reverse complement strand
GTGGCCGGCGTCATCGGCTCGGCCATCGCCGCGGGCGTGCTGATCTCCCTGTTCGGTTAATGGAGGTATCCCTATGGAATTTCTGTCCAATAAGCCCCTGCTGATCACCGATACCATCCTCCGGGACGCGCACCAGTCCCAGGCGGCCACCCGCATGACCACCGCGGAGATGCTGCCCGCCCTGGAGCAGCTGGACAGCATCGGCTACTACTCCCTGGAGTGCTGGGGCGGCGCCACCTTTGACGCCTGCATGCGTTTTTTGAACGAGGACCCCTGGGAGCGGCTGCGCACCATCCGCAAGCACGTGAAGCACACCAAGCTGCAGATGCTCTACCGCGGCCAGAACATCCTGGGCTACAAGCACTACGCCGACGACGTGGTGGACGCCTTCTGCCGCAAGAGCGTGGAAAACGGCATCGACATCATCCGCATCTTCGACGCCCTCAACGACGTGCGCAATCTGGAGGCGTCCATCCGCGCCACCAAGAAGTACGGCGGCCAGGTGGAGGCGGCCCTGAGCTACACCATCTCCCCCATCCATGACGAGGCGTACTTCGTCAAGCTGGCCCGCGAGCTGGAGCAGATGGGCGCCGACGCCATCTGCATCAAGGACATGGCCAACCTGCTGCTGCCCATGGAGGCCTACTCCCTGGTTAAGGCGCTGAAGGAGACCGTCAGCGTGCCCATCCACCTGCACACCCACAACACCACCGGCACCGGCGATATGACGCTGCTGATGGCCGCCTATGCCGGCGTGGACATCGTGGACACCGCCCTCAGCCCCTTTGCCAACGGCACGTCCCAGCCGGCCACCGAGTCCCTGGTGGCCACGCTGCAGGGCACCCCGCGGGACACCGGTCTGGATCTGGAGAAGATGTCCGGTGCCGCCGCCCATTTCCGCACCGTGGCCCAGCGGCTGCAGGACGACGGGATCCTGAACCCCAAGGTCCTGCGGGTGGACACCAACACCCTGCGCTATCAGGTGCCCGGCGGTATGCTGTCCAACATGATCAACCAGCTGAAAGAGGCCGGGAAAGAGGACAAATACTACGACGTGCTGGAGGAGATCCCCCGCGTCCGCAAGGACTTCGGCTATCCCCCGCTGGTGACCCCCACCAGCCAGATCG
>DGHJ01000098.1:0-1643 GCA_002392625.1 Oscillospiraceae bacterium UBA3851 | reverse complement strand
GGCACCCAGGCCGTCATGAACGTCATCATGGGCGAGCGGTACAAGGTCTTCCCCAAGGAGTCAAAGGCCGTCCTGCGGGGCGAATACGGCCGCCTGCCCGGTGAGGTCAATGAGGCCGTCCGCGCCAAAGCCGGCATCAAGCCGGAGGACGTGGTCACCTGTCGCCCCGCCGATCTGCTGGAGCCGGAGCTGGAGAAGTACAAGGCGGAGTTCAAGGACATCGCCAAATCTGAGGAGGACGTGCTGAGCCTGGCCCTCTTCCCCCAGGTGGCGCCAAAGTTTCTGGAGCGGCGGGATCACCCGGAGCGGTTCGCCGAGGCGGCAAAGCCCGCCGCGGCCCCCGCCAGAGCCGCTGATCCCAACGCCGTGCGGGAGATCACCGTGCAGTGCGATGACAGTATAATGAGGAATCTGTGAGATATACAAAGAAGTCCCGGACGATTCGTCCGGGACTTCTTTTATCCGCTGTACACCATTTCGATTTCCGACAGTGCTTCCGAGAGAATATGACACTCCCCCGTGGCATGAAAGCCAAGCCGCTCATAGAGGTTCATGGCGCGCCGGTTGCTGCTCAGTACCCAAAGCGTCGGCGTGGAGTCGCAGCGTTCCATGGCGAAGCGAAGAAGCGTGGTGCCGTATCCCTTCCCCTGCTCTGTGGGCAGAACGTACAGATCGGCGATTACGTTTCCCTGCACGGAGACGATGCCGACGGCCTTGCCGGAATCGGACAGCAGATAGATGTCTGCGCCATTGTCCATCAAGCCTTGCATGTATCCCATCTGCCGCTGCGTTGTATGTAGCGCGATGAACTCCGCCGAGCATATGGCCCGATGGGAGTCCTGCCAGGAGATGGCGTGGACTTCTGCTGCCTGTCTGATATTTGCACTGGTAACCAATTCGATCATCATTTCACCCATAGTAAATATTTGATAATAAACAAAACCCGAAGTCAATCGACTTCGGGTTTCGTGTTGGCGCTACCTATTTTTCCGGGCCGTCTCCAGCCAAGTATCGTGGGCAGAAGCGAGCTTAACTTCCGTGTTCGGGATGGGAACGGGTGGACCCTCGCCCTAATCAGCACCAACTGCGTCGACACAAGCTCCATATCACTCGCCGCGGCGTAAGCGCCACGTCTCACTCATTTCGCTGTGTCTCCTTTTCACATCACAAACGCTTCGCTGGTTTGTGATGTGAGTCAGGATAACGTATTTGTACCCTGAAAACCGAACAAAGAGGAGCGATGGGAGGAGTAAGACTATTGGATTGCCTGCATATTGTAGGTCAAGCCCTCGGGCTATTAGTACAGGTCAGCTGCACACGTTGCCGTGCTTCCACCTCCTGCCTATCAACCAGATCGTCTATCTGGGCCCTTACTCCATAAAGGATGAGAGATCTCATCTTAGGGGGAGTTTCACGCTTAGATGCTTTCAGCGTTTATCTCGTCCGTACATAGCTACCCAGCTGTGCCGTTGGCACGACAACTGGTGCACCAGAGGTACGTCCATCCCGGTCCTCTCGTACTAAGGACAGCTCCCTTCAAATCTCTTACGCCCGCAACAGATAGGGACCGAACTGTCTCACGACATTCTGAACCCAGCTCGCGTGCCGCTTTAATTGGCGAACAGCCAAACCCTTGGGACCGC
>DGHJ01000069.1:17139-19477 GCA_002392625.1 Oscillospiraceae bacterium UBA3851 | reverse complement strand
ACCACCTTCGGCCGCATCGGCGTGAAGGTGTGGATCTACAAGGGCGAGATCCTGACCCAGACCCTGCGCACCACCCCCCGCACCCTGGATACCAGCAAGCCCTATCAGGAGCGCCGTGAGCGCCGCGGCCGCCGTGACGGCGATCGCCGTGGCGGCTTCAACCGCGACGGTCAGCGCCGCGAGGGCGGCTTCAACCGCGACGGCCAGCGCCGTGAGGGCGGTTTCAACCGTGACAACCGCGGCCCGCGTCCTGAGGGTGGCTTCCGGAAGCCCGCAGAAAAGAAAGAAGGAGGCGCTCAGTAATGCTTCTGCCCAAGAGAGTCAAGTACCGCAGAGTACACCGTGGCCGCCTCACCGGCAAGGCCATGAGAGGCAACACCGTTACCTACGGTGAATACGGCCTCGTCGCTTGTGAGCCTGCTTGGATCACCAGCAACCAGATCGAAGCCGCCCGTATCGCCATGACCCGCTACACCAAGCGCGGCGGTCAGGTTTGGATCAAGATCTTCCCCGATAAGCCCGTCACCGAGAAGCCCGCTGAGACCCGTATGGGTTCCGGTAAGGGTTCCCCGGAGTACTGGGTCGCCGTTGTTAAGCCCGGCCGTGTCATGTTCGAGATCGCCGGCGTTTCCGAAGAGATCTCTCGCGAGGCTCTGCGTCTGGCCAGCCACAAGCTGCCCATCAAGACCAAGATCGTCAAGCGCGAGGAGCTCACCGCTGAGGAAGTAGGTGAATGAGATGAAGGCAACTGAAGTACGTGCAATGAGCGTCGAGCAGCTCAACGAAAAGCTCGCCTCCCTGAAGAAGGATCTGTTCTTCCTGCGTATGCAGCACGCCACCAATCAGCTGGACAATCCTCTCAAGATCGCCGAGACCAAGCGTGATATCGCCCGCGTCAAGACCGTTATCCGTGAAAAGGAGGAGAAGTAACATGGAAGAGAAGAGAGTTTCCTCCCGCAAGACCCGCGTCGGCAAGGTCATCTCCGACAAGATGGATAAGACCGTGGTCGTTGCTATCGAGGACCGTGTCGCTCACCCCCTGTATAAGAAGATCGTCGGCCGCACCTACAAGCTGAAGGCCCATGACGAGAACAATACCTGCGGTGTCGGCGACGTTGTGAAGGTGATGGAGACCCGCCCCCTGTCCAAGGACAAGCGCTGGCGCGTGGTCGAGATCATCGAGAAGGCTAAGTAAGGAGGTGCCGACGTATGATTCAGCAAGAGTCCTATCTGAAGGTTGCCGATAATACCGGCGCCAAGGAAATCAAGTGCATCCGCGTCCTGGGCGGCTCCAAGCGCAAGTACGGCAACATCGGTGACGTCATCGTCGCCTCCGTGCGCAAGAGCACTCCCGGCGGCCAGGTGAAGAAGGGCGAGGTCGTCAAGGCCGTTATCGTCCGCTCCGCCAAGGGCGTCCGCCGCAACGACGGCACCTACGTCCGTTTTGACGACAATGCCGCCGTCCTCATCAAGGACGACAAGAACCCCAGAGGTACCCGTATCTTTGGGCCGGTTGCTCGCGAGCTGCGCGACAAGGATTACATGAAGATCCTGTCCCTGGCTCCCGAAGTAATTTGAGGAGGTCCGGAGAATGAATAGTCTGAAAATCAAGAAGAATGACAAGGTCGTCATTCTGTCCGGCAAGGACAAGGGCAAGCAGGGCAAGGTCCTGGGCACCATCCCCAGCGAGCGCAAGGTCGTGGTGGAAGGCCTGAACATGGTCACCTGCCACATCAAGCCCCGCCGTCAGGGCGAGGAGGGCGGCATCGCCAAGCGCGAGGCCCCTCTGTACGCCAGCAAGGTCCAGGTCGTCTGCCCCAAGTGCGACAAGGGCACCCGCGTCGCCATGGAGATCCGGGACGGCAAGAAGGTCCGCGTGTGCAAGCACTGCGGGGCCGAGCTTTGAGAAAGGAGAGTCGTGAAACATGGCACGTCTGAAAGTTAAGTACACTGAGGAAGTGGCTCCCGCTCTCTTCAAGAAGTTCGGTTACAAGTCCACCATGCAGATCCCCAAGATCGACAAGGTGGTCGTGAACGTGGGCTGCGGTGAGGCCCGTGAGAACCCCAAGGTCCTGGACGCCGTGGTGAAAGACCTGAGCACCATCACCGGCCAGAAGGCCATCATCACCATCGCCAAGAAGTCCGTGGCTAACTTCAAGCTGCGCGAGGGCATGCCCGTCGGCGCCAAGGTGACGCTGCGCGGCGACAAGATGTGGGAGTTCCTGGATCGTCTGTTCAACGTGGCTCTGCCCCGTGTCCGCGACTTCCGCGGCATCAGCGCCAACGCCTTCGACGGCCGCGGCAACTATGCCCTGGGCGTCAAGGAGCAGCTGATCTT
>DGHJ01000069.1:16869-17084 GCA_002392625.1 Oscillospiraceae bacterium UBA3851 | reverse complement strand
ATCTTCCCTGAGATCGAGTACGACAAGATCGACAAGATCCGCGGCATGGATATCGTCATCTGCACCACCGCTCAGTCCGATGAAGAAGCCCGTGAGCTGCTGACCCTGGTCGGCGCTCCCTTTGAACGCTGATTAGGAGGAGACGAACATGGCAAAGCTGTCTATGAAGCTGAAGCAGAAGGCTCCCGCGAAGTTCTCCACCCGTAAGTACAACC
>DGHJ01000069.1:172-16800 GCA_002392625.1 Oscillospiraceae bacterium UBA3851 | reverse complement strand
AGATCTGCGGCCGCCCCCACGCCTATCTGCGTGACTACGGTGTCTGCCGTATCTGCTTCCGGACCCTGGCTTACAAGGGCGAGATCCCCGGTGTCCGCAAGGCTTCCTGGTAAATCGAACCCCGCCCGCAAGGGCAATTTGAACCGTACCGAAGAGGGGGCACCCTCTTGGTGATAAAGGATGGCGAAAGGTCACGGGTAATTAAACATCGTTTTCCTTCGGAAACGGCGGAATAAATTATCCGTGATACCTCGCTGCCTGAACAGGCCAAGCGCCTGTAACTCTAAAAATAGGAGGATAACATTATGCACATCACCGATCCTGTTGCCGATATGCTGACCCGTATCCGCAACGCCAACAACGCCAAGCATGAGACCGTTGACGTTCCCGCCTCCAACATGAAGAAGAGCATCGCTCAGATCCTGCTGGACGAGGGCTACATCAAGGCCTTCCAGATCGTGGACGACGGCACTCAGGGCATCATCCGCATCACCCTGAAGTACAACGCCGGCAAGCAGCAGGTCATCTCCGGTCTGCGCCGCGTGTCCAAGCCCGGCCTGCGTGTCTACGTGGGCGCCGATGAGCTGCCCCGCGTGCTCCGCGGCCTGGGTATCGCCATCGTTTCCACTTCCAAGGGCGTCATGACCGACAAGGCTGCCCGCGCAGCTCACGTCGGCGGCGAAGTCCTGGCTTTCATTTGGTAAGGAGGTATTTGAACAATGTCTAGAATTGGTAGAATGCCCATTACCGTCCCCGCCGGTGTGGAAGTCACCATTGGGGAGAACAACGTCGTTACCGTCAAGGGTCCCAAGGGCACGCTGACCCAGACCCTCCATCCCGAAATGACCATCGAGAAGGACGGCAACGTCATCCACGTCAAGCGTCCCTCCGACGACAAGGCGCACTGCGCGCTTCACGGCATGACCCGCGCTCTGCTGCACAACATGATCGTCGGCGTCAACGAGACCTTCAAGAAGGAACTGGAGATCAACGGCGTCGGTTACCGCGCCGCCAAAGAGGGCAGCAACCTGGTCATGAACCTGGGTTACTCCCATCAGGTCATTATGCCTGAGATCGAGGGCATCACCATCGACGTCCCCACTCCCAACAAGATCGTGATCTCCGGCTGCGACAAGCAGAAGGTGGGCCAGTTCGCGGCGGAAGTCCGCGAGAAGCGTCCCCCGGAGCCCTACAAGGGCAAAGGCATCAAGTATGTCGACGAAGTCATCCGCCGCAAGGTCGGTAAGACCGGCGCCAAGAAGTAAGGAGGTGTGCCGATATGATTAAAAGACCCAATACCAACGCGCAGCGTCTGAAGCGCCACAAGAGAGTCCGCTCCAAGGTGTTCGGCACTCCCGATCGTCCCCGTCTGAACGTGTTCCGCAGCGAGAAGAACATCTACGCCCAGGTTATCGACGATACCGTCGGCAACACCCTGGTCTCCGCCTCCTCCCTGGACAAGGAGATCGAGGGCAACGGCGGCAACAAGACCGCGGCCCGTGCCGTGGGCAAGCTGGTTGCCGAGCGCTGCAAGGCCAAGGGCATCGACAAGGTCGTGTTCGACCGCGGCGGTTACCTGTATCACGGCCGCGTCGCTGAGCTGGCCGAGGGCGCCCGCGAGGGCGGCCTGGAATTCTGAGGAAGGAGGATAATTGACAATGGCAAGATTTGAAAGAGAACCCAGCGAGTATATCGAGAAGGTCGTTGCCACGAACCGTGTGTCCAAGACGGTCAAGGGCGGTCGTGTCATGAAGTTCTCCGCTCTGATGGTCGTGGGCGACGGCAAGGGCAAGGTCGGCTTCGGCCTGGGCAAGGCCGCCGAGGTGCCTGAGGCCATCCGCAAGGGCATCGAGGATGCCAAGAAGAATATGATCAACGTCTCCCTGTCCGGCAGCACCATCCCCCACGAGGTGATCGGTGAGGCAGGCGCAGGCCGCGTGCTGATGAAGCCCGCCGCTCCCGGTACCGGCGTCATCGCCGGCGGTCCGGTGCGTATCATCATGGAGGCAGCCGGCATCAAGGACATCCGTACCAAGTGCCTGCGCTCCAACACCGCCGTCAACGTGGTGGCTGCCACCTTCCAGGGCCTGAAGGCTCTGCGTACGCCGGAAGAGGTCGCCCGCACCCGCGGCAAGACCACGGAAGAGATCGTGGGCTAAGGAGGAGCGAACATGGCTAATCTGAATATCAAGCTCGTCAAGAGCCTCAACGGCAGACTGGATAAGCACATTGCCACTGCCCACTCTCTGGGTCTGCGCAAGATCGGCGACGCCACGGTGCAGCCCGACAACGACCAGACCCGCGGCAAGATCGCCAAGATCGGTTACCTGCTGCAGGTGACCGAAGCTGAATAAGGAGGTGCGAGAGAATGGAACTCAATAAACTGTCTCCCGCCGCCGGCTCCACCAAGGAAGCCTATCGCAAGGGCCGGGGCGCCGGTTCCGGCAACGGCAAGACCGCCGGCCGCGGTCACAAGGGCCAGAAGGCCCGCTCCGGCGGCGGCACCCGCGTCGGCTTCGAAGGCGGCCAGATGCCTCTGGCTCGCCGTGTTCCCAAGCGCGGTTTCAACAACATCTTCGCAAAGCCCCTGGAAATCATCAACCTGAGTGCCCTCAACCAGTTTGAGGACGGCGAAATCGTCACCGCGGACGCGCTGCTTGCCAAGGGGATCCTCAGCAAGTGTGAGTACGGCTACAAGGTTCTTGGCAACGGCAACGTGACCAAGAAGGTGACCGTGCAAGCCAATGCTTTTTCCCAGGCTGCCAAGGAAGCGATCGAGGCGGCCGGTGGAAAGGCTGAGGTGATCTAAGTGATCCAGACGATTCGCAGAGCTTGGGGCATCCCTGAGCTTCGCAAGAAGATCATCTTCACCGCGCTCATCCTGCTGATCTTCCGCATCGGCAACGCGATCCCCGTCCCCTACGTGGACGCCAAGGTGCTCAGCGACACCATTGAAGCCATGAGCACCACTGTCCTGGGCCTGTACAACGTCATGTCCGGCGGCGCCTTTGCCAGTGCCACCATCTTTGCCCTGGGCGTGCAGCCCTACATCAACAGCTCCATCATCATCCAGCTGCTGACTGTTGCTATCCCGTCTCTGGAGCGTCTGGCCCGTGACGGCGGCGAGGAGGGCAAGAAGAAGATCCAGTCCATCACCCGCTACGCCACCATCATCATCGCCGTGCTCCAGGGCTGGGGCTACTACGAGCTGATGAAGCGCTACAACGGCGTGCTGACCACCACCAACTTCTGGGTGTTCCTGGTCATTCTGGTTTCCTTCATCGCTGGCAGCGCCTTCGTGATGTGGATGGGTGAGCAGATCACCGAGTTCGGTATCGGCAACGGTATCTCCATGATCCTGTTCGCCGGTATCCTCAGCCGTGTGCCCACCACCGTCAGCGGTCTGCTGACCCTGGCATGGTGGAAGATCCTGCTGATCGTGGTCGGCGTGCTGGCCCTGATCGTTCTGATCACGTGGGTCAACGGTGCCGAGCGCCGCATCCCGGTCCAGTATGCCAAACGGCAGGTGGGCCGCAAGATGTACGGCGGCCAGAGCTCCAACCTGCCTATGAAGGTGAATATGTCCGGCGTTCTGCCCATCATCTTCGCCCAGTCCATCGCCATGCTGCCCGCCACCATCGCGGCGTTCTTCCCGGAGCCCAAGGAGGGCACCTTTGCTGCCGGCCTGCTGAATGCCATCGACTCCAAGTCGGTCCTCTACATGGTCATCTACTTCGTCATGATCATCGGCTTCAGCTACTTCTACTCCACCATCCAGTTCAACCCTGTGGAGATCTCCAACAACCTGAAGAAAAACGGCGGCTTCATCCCCGGCTTCCGTCCGGGCAAGCCCACCGCTGACTTCATCCGCAAGGTGTTGAACAAGGTGACGCTGTTCGGCGCCATCTACCTGGGTGTCGTGGCCATCCTGCCCCTGATTATCGGCAAGGCCGTGTCCGCTCCCAACCTGGCCATCGGCGGCACCTCCGTCATCATCGTTGTCGGTGTGGCTCTGGAGACTGTCCAGGCCCTGGAATCCCAGATGCTGATGCGTCAGTACAAGGGCTTCCTGGAATAAGAGGTGCAAAACAATGAAACTGATCCTTTTGGGCGCTCCCGGCGCCGGCAAGGGCACGCAGGCTGCCATCCTGCAGGAGAAGCTGGGCATTCCCACCATCTCCACGGGCAACATCCTCCGTGCCGCCATCAAGAATGAGACGCCTGTGGGCCTCCGGGCCAAGGCGTACATGGACGCCGGCCACCTGGTTCCCGATGAGGTTATCATCGGTATCATCAGCGAGCGTTTGCAGGAGCCGGACTGCGAAAACGGCTACATCCTGGACGGCGTGCCCCGCACGCTGGCTCAGGCGGAAGCGTTGGAGGCGGCCGGAATCAGGTTCGATGCCGTGGTGGCCATCGAGATCCCCGACGAGCGCATCGTCGAGCGGATGAGCGGCCGCCGTGTCTGCGAGGCCTGCGGTGCAAGCTATCACATCGTCAGCGTTCCCTCCAAGGTCTATGGCGTGTGTGACGTTTGCGGCGGCAGGCTGGTGCAGCGCAAGGATGATAAGCCGGAGACGGTCCTGGACCGTCTGACGGTCTATCATAATGAGACAGAGCCCCTCAAGGGTTTCTACGAGGCCCGTGGGATTCTGAAACCCGTGGAGGACCGTCCCACTGTGGACGAGACCTCGCGGGCGATCCTCGCGGCGTTGGGGTGTGAGTTATGATTACACTGAAATCCAACCGCGAGATCGATCTGATGCGCCGGGCGGGAAAAATTACCGCGGCTGCCCGTGCTGTGGCACGGGAAATGGTAAAGCCCGGCGTAACAACCCACCAAATTGACAAAGCAGTGTTCGAGTTCATCAAGTCGCAGGGCGCGACTCCGTCCTTCCTCAACTACGGCGGCTTCCCCGCCAGCGCCTGTGTCAGCGTCAACGACGAGATCATCCACGGCATCCCCGGCAACCGGGTGCTGCGCGAGGGCGACATCGTCAGCGTGGACGTGGGGGCTTACATCGGGGGCTTCCACGGCGACTGCGCCGGCACCTACCCCTGCGGGCAGGTGTCCGACGAGGCCATGCGGCTCATCCGCGTGACCCAGCAGAGCTTTTTTGAGGGCATGAAGTACGCCAGAGAGGGGTATCACGTCAAGGATATCTCCCACGCGATCCAGACCTATGTGGAGGCCCAGGGCTTCAGCATCGTCCGGGAATACGTCGGTCACGGCGTGGGCCGGAACTTGCACGAGGCGCCTGAGGTACCCAATTACGGTGAGCCGGGCCACGGCCCCCGCCTGCTGCGGGGCATGACCATCGCCGTGGAACCCATGGTGAACGCCGGAACGGCGTCGATCATCCAGATGCGCGACGGCTGGACGGTGAAAACCGCCGACGGGAAAAACGCCGCGCACTATGAGAACACCATCCTCATCACCGACGGGGATCCGGAGCTTCTGACGGACCCCGAAAAGTCACTGGTGTAACGTATGGACATTGCGAAATCACACATCGTAAAAGCAATCGCCGGCAGGGATGCGGGAAGTTACTTCTTCGTTCTTGCAACGGAGGGTGACTTCCTCCTGCTGGCCGACGGCAAGAAAAGGCGACTGGAAAACCCCAAGCGCAAGCGGCGCAAGCACGTGGAGCTGATCGGGGAGAGCGCAAGCCCTGCCGCCGAGAAGATCAGAAGCGACGAAAAAGTCACAAACAGCGAGCTTCGTAGAGCCATAGCTGCCTGGAGCAGCGGCAATCCAGACCAGGAGGGATCGTAACTTGGCAAAATCCGATATGATCGAAGTTGAGGGCGTGGTCCTTGAGTCCCTGCCCAACACCACATTCCAAGTAGACATTGGAAATGGACACACGATATTGGCGCATATTTCCGGAAAGCTCAGAATGAATTTCATCAGGATTCTGCCCGGCGACAAGGTGACGGTGGAGATGTCACCCTACGATCTGACCCGTGGCCGGATTACCTGGCGTAGTAAGTAGGAGGTTAAAAAACATGAAAGTTAGACCGTCCGTGAAGCCCATGTGCGAAAAGTGCAAGGTCATCCGCCGCAAAGGCCGTGTCATGGTCATTTGCGAGAATCCCAAGCACAAGCAGCGCCAGGGCTAATCAGAAAGTGGAGGTGCTTTGAATTATGGCACGTATTGCCGGTATTGACCTGCCCAAGGATAAGCGAATCGAAATCGGTTTGACCTATATCTATGGCATTGGCAGAAAGAGCGCCCAGGACATCCTGGCGCAGACGGGCATCAACCCCGACACCCGCGTGAAGGACCTGACCGAGGCTGAGGAGAACAAGCTCCGTGAGGCCATTGACCACGGCTACGTGGTGGAAGGCGACCTGCGCCGTCAGGTGGCGCTGGACATCAAGCGCCTGACCGAGATCGGCTGCTATCGCGGCACCCGTCATCGCCGCGGTCTGCCCGTGCGCGGCCAGCGCAGCAAGACCAACGCCCGTACCCGCAAGGGTCCCAAGAAGACCATTGCTAACAAGAAGAAGTAAGGAGGGGAGAATCAAGTATGGCTACTGCTAAGAACAGCGGCAAGAAGGTCGTTCGCCGCCGTCGTGAAAAGAAAAACGTTGAAAAGGGACAGGTCCATATCCGTTCTTCCTTCAACAACACCATGGTTACCGTTACCGACTCTCAGGGCAACGCTCTGAGCTGGGCCTCCTCCGGCGGCCTGGGTTTCCGTGGTAGCAAGAAGTCCACCCCCTTTGCTGCACAGAGTGCTGCCGAGACCGCTGCCAAGGCGGCCATGGAGCACGGCCTGAAGACCGTCGAGGTCTTCGTGAAGGGCCCCGGCCAGGGTCGTGAGGCTGCCATCCGCGCCCTGCAGGCCGTGGGTCTGGAAGTGACGATGATCAAGGACGTCACCCCCATCCCCCACAACGGATGCCGTCCCCCCAAGCGTCGTCGCGTGTAAGTTGAGAAGGAGGATTTAGATTATGGCTAAGAATATGCAGCCGATCGCCAAGCGCTGCAAGGCGCTGGGCATTTCTCCTACCGTCATGGGTTACTCCAAGAAGGAGACCAAGCGCAACCCCGGCGGCCAGATGAGAAAGAAGAAGAGCGAGTATGCTGTTCAGTTGAATGAGAAGCAGAAGGTCAAGTTTGTCTACGGCATCCTGGAGAAGCAGTTCCATATGTACTATGAGAAGGCCTCCCGCATGCCCGGCAAGACCGGTGAGAACCTGCTGAGCCTGGTTGAGCGCCGTCTGGACAACGTGGTGTACCGTCTGGGCTTCGCCATGACCCGCCGCGAGGCCCGTCAGCTGGTGAACCACGCTCACTTCACCGTG
Source organism: Oscillospiraceae bacterium UBA3851 (assembly GCA_002392625.1). Classification (GTDB taxonomy): domain Bacteria; phylum Bacillota; class Clostridia; order Oscillospirales; family Oscillospiraceae; genus Vescimonas. The sequence goes on along the minus strand of DGHJ01000069.1, from coordinate 9,485 downwards.
AACGGTCAGAAGGTGAACATCCCCTCCTATCTGGTTCGTGTGGGCGATGTGATCGAGGTCAAGGAGAGCAGCCGCTCCTCCGCGGCGTTCAAGCGCCTGACCGCCGAAGATGCTCCTATGGTCACCGTTCCCCAGTGGCTGGAGCGCGACAAGACCGCCCTGAAGGGCACTGTCGCCAAGCTGCCTGCCCGCGAGGACATCGACATGCCCATTGAGGAGCACCTCATCGTCGAGTTGTACTCCAAGTAATAGGGCTCCGACCCTCACAGGCAAACGAATCAAGGTTGGCGCGAGTTTCGCTTGCGCCGTAATGACAATAAAGGAGGGTACTGCATGATCGAAATTGAGAAGCCCCAGATCGAGTGTATCGAAACACCCGGCGATGCCTCCTATGGAAAGTATGTAATCGAGCCCCTGGAGCGCGGCTACGGCATCACCCTCGGCAACGCGCTGCGCCGCACCATGCTGGCCTCCCTGCCCGGCACGGCAGCCACCAGCATCAAGATCGCAGGCGTCCAGCACGAGTTCTCCACCATCCCCGGCGTGAAGGAGGATGTGACGGAGATCGTCCTGAACGTCAAGAGCCTGCTGACCAAGCTGTATTGCGAGGGCACCAAGACGGTCTTTATCGAGGCCGCCGGCCCCTGCGAAGTAACCGCCGCCGACATCAAGAGCGATGGCGAGGTGGAGGTGCTGAATCCTGAGCTGCACATCGCAACCCTGGACGTGGGCGCCACGCTGAGCATGGAGATCACCCTGAACCACGGACGCGGCTACGTGTCCGCCGATCAGAACAAGGCCCTGCGGGGCGGCGTCATCGGCGTGATCCCCATTGACTCTCTGTACACACCCGTGAACAAGGTCAACTACACCGTGGAGAACACCCGCGTGGGCAACATGACGGACTTCGACAAGCTGACGCTGGAGGTCTGGACGGATTCCACCATTTCCGCCCGTGACGCCGTGTCCCTGGGCGCCAAGATCCTCTGTGACCACTTCACCCTGTTCACCGATCTGAGCGACACCCTGGGCGACAAGTCCACCGTGGTGGAGAAGCCCACCGATCAGCGCGACAAGGTGCTGGAGCTGACCATCGAGGAGCTGGACCTGTCCGTCCGCAGCTTCAACTGCCTCAAGCGCGCCAATATCAACACCGTCGAGGATCTGATTTCCAAGACCGAGGACGAGATGATGAAGGTGCGCAACCTGGGACGCAAGTCTCTGGAGGAAGTCATCAACAAGCTGGCGATGATGGGCCTGACCCTGGCCAGCGAAGAGAACAACTAACTGCATTCCGCCCCGCGCGGAATATCCTGACAAGGAGGAAACTGATATGCCCGGAACTCGTAAGCTCGGTAAGACCACCGATCAGCGTATGGCGATGCTCCGTCAGCAGGTCACCGATTTCCTGGACAACGGCCGGATGGAGACTACTGTCACCCGCGCCAAGGAGATCAAGCCCATGGCCGAGAAGATGATTACCCTCGGCAAGAAGGGCGACCTGGCCGCTTACCGTCAGGCTCTGGCCTTCATCACCAGAGAGGACGTGGCCAACAAGCTGTTCAAGCAGATCGCGCCTGAATATGCCGAGCGCAACGGCGGTTACACCCGCATCATCCGCAGCGGCATCCGCCGCGGCGACGCCGCTGAGACCGCCATCATCGAGCTGGTCAAGTAAGCGGATCTGAACGCACAAAAACACCCTTTTCTATGGAATTGTGCCCATAGAAAAGGGTGTTTTTCATGGTCTTGCCAAACCGGGGGCGCATATGTTATACTATACGTACAAGAGACCCCGCCTGTGCAGACAAAGAGAGGGGGATGCGGGAATGGCGACCATCCATTGCAAAGCTTGCGGCACCATCTATCGCTATGAGAAGGAGGGCTGCTGCCCCAACTGCGGCGCCTACAATCGGCCGCCCAAGCGGGAGAGCGTCCGCTCTGACGGCACCGTGCAGCATATGACCGACGCCGCCTTTGAGAAGCGGCAGCACCATGCCCAGGGGAAGGTGTGCTTTGAGCAGAAGGAGTGTCATGAGGAGAAGGTCTGCTACGAGGACCAGGCCCGCCAGGGCAGCCGCTCCGGCTCGGCGCCCCGGCCCGCCGGCGCAGCGCCCCGCCCCACAGGACCCGCCCCCAGGCCCACCGGCCCGGCGCCCCACTCCAAATTTCCGCCGGCCCAGAGCGCACCCGTGCAGAGGGCGCGGGTCAACGAGCCGCAGAAGAGAAGCCCCGCGGGCTGCCTGGTGACCTTCATCGTCGTCGCCATCCTCATGGCTGCCCTGACCGTGGTGGCCATGAGCGTTCTTTCCACCATCGGCGGCTGGTAAATAAGAAAAACTGCGCTGTCATATGACAGCGCAGTTTTTGGCTTGAGAAAGGACGTTTATCTCACGCCGGCAGCGGCCATGCAGTTGAGAGCCACGGTCAGCACGATGAAAGCGGCGGCGACCCACTTGGTGGCTCTGGCCAGCTTGGCATCCATGGACTTGGCCTTGCTCTTGGCCATGTAGGAATCGGCAATGCCGCCGATGGTGCCGGACAGACCCTGGCTCTTGCCGGACTGGAACAGCACGATGGCCACGAGGGCGAGGCCCACCAGAAGCTGCAGGACGGTGACGATGATCATAACAGTGTGCATATTGGGTGCTCCTTCAAACGTATTCCATGCCATAGGGCACATTTCTCAAAGTACGATATATCTTAGCACGCCGCCGGACAAAATGCAAGAGGAAAAACCGTTTTTCCCACACAATTCTTATAAAATTATAATGGGATTATTCATAAAAAATATATAGAACAAATGTTGCAAATCGCCAAAAGATGTGTTATACTGCAGGAGAAGAATAGGGTGTCCAAGGCCGAAAGGAGAGGCAGCATGGAGAAGATGACCAGGATGCAGCAGCGCATCTACGACTTTATTGCCGAGACCATCGCCAGGCAGGGCTATCCGCCCTCCGTGCGGGAGATCGGCGAGGCGGTGGGGCTGAAATCCCCCTCTACGGTGCATTTCCACCTGAAGCATATGGAGGAGCTGGGCGTCCTCACCAAGGGGGCTGGCAAGGGCCGCGCGCTGGCTCTGTCCCGCCCGGCGGAGACGGTCGCCCCGGTGCGGGAGGTCAAGCCCCGGATCGTGGAGCCGGAGATCCCTGCGGGCAAGGTGCCGGTGGTGGGCAACGTGGCCGCCGGTACGCCGATCCTGGCCCAAGAGTGCATTGAGGACTATCTGACCTTCGACACCAACGGCCGGGACGGGGAGTATTTCGCCCTCCGCGTGCGGGGTGAGTCCATGCTCAATGCCGGCATTCTGCCGAACGATCTGGTGGTGGTCCACCAGCAGCAGGAGGCCCGCAGCGGCGAGATCGTGGTGGCCCTGCTGGAGGATGAGGCCACGGTGAAGCGGCTGCAGCGCAAGGGCAGCGAGATCTGGCTGCTGCCGGAGAACCCGGACTACAAGCCAATCGACGGCCGAAACGCCACCATCCTGGGCAAGGTGTCCGCCGTGATCCGAACCTACTAAATCATGATAAAAGCCCGGTGGAGAGTAAGTCGCTCTCCACCGGGCTTTTCAGCTGTTTTACGGGGTGTCCTCCGCCCACTGGATGGTCCAGTCGGCCAGGTCGTAAAAGGGGTCGGCGGCGGTGGGGGTGGAAAGCTCCACAGCCTTCTGGGGCAGCAGGACGGACACGTTCTTGAAGCACACCGGCACGAAGGGCGCCTGCTGCCGGAGATGGGCGTACAGCGCCCGGAGGGCTGGTCCCCGCCGGTTGGCGGGGGCGGTGGCCACGGCGGACAGAAGCGCCGGCAGCTCCTCATCGGTATATCCGCTGAAATTCAGCGCACCGTTCTCTGCCAGCAGGGCGGAGAGATCCCAGTCGGCGGGGAGCTTGCACTCACCGTAATAGAGGTCGTAGCCGCCGGTAGCCAGGGCCTGCCGAAACTCGTTCCAGGGTAGGGATTTCACGGTGATCTTTACGTCACAGGCGGAGAGGCCCTGGGCGATCTGCTGGGCCATTTGGACCCGGAAGGTGTTCTCGGCGCTGACGATCATGGTGGCCCGGCGCTCCTTTCCGCTGTCATACCCGGCCTCCGCCATGGCAGCGGCGTAGGCTTCCGAGGACCAGGGCTGCTCCATGCTTGCCGGATAGAGGGGGCTGGACGGGGAGACGGGGAAAGCGGCGGCCTGGCCGTGGCCCAGCAAACAGGATTTGACGCAGGTCTCCCGGTCGATGCCCAGGCTGACGGCGGCGCGCAGGGCAGGGTCGGAGAACAGGGGGGAGTTGGTGTTGAAGCCCACGTACTGCATGATGGAGGTGGGCACGTCGGTGTAGCTGTTGGCGCCGGTGGCGTTGAAGGGCACCGTGCCGGTCAGGTCCCAGGTGACCAACTGGATCTGGCGGGAGAAGAAGGCGTAGGCCATGGCGTCCACGTCCTTGCAGGCCACCAGCTCGATCCGGTCCAGGGGCAGCGCCTGGGTGCGCCGGCTGTGCTCGTTCAGCGCCAGATACGGCGTAACCTCATCCTCCCGCCACACGAAGCGTCCGGTGCCTACGGGGACCGGGTCATTTTCCGTGCCGGCCTTGACGATGGGGACATCCAGCCTGGCCGGGAAGGCGGCGTTGGGCCGGGACAGGGTGATATACACCGTGTCGTCAGCGGCGGTCACGGCGATGACGTCCGCCAATCGGGCGCCATACCGGTCGGACCGGCGTGCACGCTCCAGGGTGGCGGCCACGTCAGCGGCGGTCAGGGGCGACCCGTCGGAGAAGGTGACGCCGCCGCGCAGCGTGACGCCGTAGACAAGAGCTTCGGCGTCGTAGGTATAGCCTTCGGCCAGTACGCTCTGGGGTTCAAAGTGCTCGTCCAGAGCGTACAGCCCCTCGTAGAGCAGCGCGCCGATGGCCTGGTGGGGCCCGTCCGCGCAGGTGACGGGGTCCAGCGTCTCCCCGGCGTAGTAGGGCAGGGCGAAGCGGTCCAGGCCCGCGGGGACGGGGATGGGGTCCACGATGGGTCCGTCGTCCTGGGGCGGATTATCCGGCGTAGAAGGGCCGGGGTCGCCCATTTCGGCGCAGCCGGTCAGCAGGACCAGACACAGAAGCAGCAACGGGAGAAGACGTTTTTTCTTCATCGGCATCACCTCACAGGCAGATCATCGCGATCTGGGAGCCGCGGGCCTGGCCCATCTTTCGGTGGGACCAGTAGAGGTCCGGGCGGCAGGCGGTGCAGTGGCCGCAGACGTCGATCTGCCCCACCCCGGACCGGCGGAGCCACAGGGCGTTGACGGCCTTCAGGTCGATGTGCCATTTCTGCCCGTTCCAATCCATGTACGGCTCCACCTCCTCGCCCAGGGCGGCCCGGAGGGCCTCCGGCACGTCGCCGTCGGTTTCGAAGCAGCATGGCCCGATGGCGGGTCCGATGGCGGCGCGGATGTGGGCGGGATCGCAGCCGAAGCTGGCGGTCATCTGCTCCACTGTCTTTTTCACAATACCCAGGGCCGTGCCCCGCCACCCGGCATGGGCGGCGCCGATGGCACGCTGTACCGGATCGTAAAGCAGAATGACGTTGCAGTCGGCGGAGAACACGGTAAGCGGGATCTCCGGGGTGTTGCAAACAAAGGCGTCCACGCTGGTGTAGTCCCGGTCCCGCCACAGGCCCTTGCCGCAGTCTTCGGCGGTGACCAGGCGCACGTTGGCCTCATGGACCTGCTTGCTCAGCACGCAGCGGGTGGGATCGGTGCCGACGGCGGCGCAGAAGCGGCGGTAGTTCTCCCGCACGTTTTCCATGTCGTCGCCCCGGCCCACGCCCAGATTCAGCGTGTCCCATGGCGCGGCGCTGACGCCGCCCTTGCGGGTGGAAAACCCGTGACGCACACCGGACATTATGTCGCTGGTCAACCAGACCAGTCCGTTTTCATCGTGAGTTTGAAAGGACATGAAGGCCTCCTTTGGGAGAAAGTAACTGGGCAGGCACGCCTGAACAGAAAAAAGGGGTTTTAGAAGCCCTTTCCTTTTAGTTGCTGCACAATATCGACATATACATCGCAGATATCGGAAACAGCGGGGCCAGTTTTTCTGGTCAATGGACTTCTGCGCAGATCGATAGCATCCAAATGTGAAATGCCTCGAAAAGCGTTTGACCGTAGTATATAATAAGCGCTGCCCCACCTTGCGGAATCTACAGACACCAGTCCGTCGTTCTCGCCCTCAAAGTGCTTTATCACTGCATTTGCAGTGGACAGATTGATGTCAGAGAACGGATGGCTCATCACACAGGCATAACTCTGATAATAGATACCGGGGACGTCGGGGCATTTTTCGTTAAAGATACGCATGTGATCGGTGGTAAAATCCTTACACAATTTAAGAAAATCGGGCTTTTTATCACCCACGATACGAATCCAGTTGTTGATCGCAAAAGCAGCTATATTCCAGAATGGACGGGGAATACAGAACAACTTATCGATTATCTTCGATCCGTGATGAGGGGTTGCTATCGTGGTTATACTTGCAATTTTATCTCCAACCCCAAAAGCCGAGGCTGCCATTCTCGCATCCAGTCCGCCTTTCGAGTGGGCGATGATATTCACCTTCTGGCTGTTGCTTTCTGCGCATATCTCACTTACACGCTTGGCGATTGCCTCGGCATTGGTCTGAATGCTTGCCCAGCAGTCCTGAAGACCATAATAAACCACTGCGCCTCTGCTCTTCAAAGCATTGGGTATTCTTCCCCAATAGACTGGCCATTTCAAGTCCCTGAATCCAGCGCCGTGGATCAAAACGATCGGATATCTGGTTTGACACGTCAGATCCATCATTTCCACCCAAAATCCCCCTTTACCAAAGCCGACCACATGGCGACGTGCGCCGTCATATGGTCGGCTGGTTTACTGCTGTTAGGTACGGATTCCCACGTCACCAGTCTGCGGACTGGTTCCTCGGAATGACAGATAAAGCCTCGCAGAGTTCGCGTCCGCAGACGCGAAGCTGTTCAATCGAAATTTCCGGCGGCGTGTACCCCAAGGGCACTTGCCTTTGTTTCTGCTCCTTCGTCGCAGACAAAGGCTGGCGTACGTCGGAAATTTCACCTCTCAGGCCGCAAGTGTGCGAGCGTCTCACGCAAGCGAGTGCGCGCAGCGGCCTGCAAGCCTTCTCTGCTCGTCCGAAATCCGCAGATTTCGGACGAAATTAGTTGCTGTGGTACTGGGAGCAGGTGCACTTCTTCCACTTCAAGCCGCTGCCGCAGGGGCAGGGATCGTTGCGGCCGATCTTGACCACCTTCTTGGGCTGCTTCTTCACGGTGCCGTCGCCGCCCACGTTCTCGGTGATGCCGGTGGCCACACGCTGGCGCTTGACCTCCTCGTCCTTCTTCAGCCGCACGGAGTACAGGCGGCGCACCGTCTCCTCCTGGATGGCGGTGATCATCTCGTCGAACATCTCCAGGGACTCCTTCTTATAGGCGATGACGGGATCGGTTTGGGCGTAGGCACGCAGGCGGATGCCCTGGCGCAGGTCGGACATGGCGTCGATGTGGTCCATCCAGTATTCGTCCACCACCCGCAGCAGCACCACCCGCTCCAGCTCGCGCATGATGGGGGAGGTGATCTCCTCCTCCTTCTTCTCGTAGTAGTCGGTGGCGGCGGCGGAGAAGCGGTCGATGAAGTCCTGGCTGGTCATGGCGGCCAGCTTGCCCTCGTCCACCCGGACGGTGTACTTGGGGAAGTACAGACCCTCTACGTTCCGCAGCAGCTCCTTGCACTGGGCCATGTTCAGGTGATCTACGCCCTGGAAGGCGGTCTGGACCTGGTTGGTGATGGCGGTGTGCATCATGTTCATGATGACGTCCTTCACGTCCATGCCGTCCAGCACCTGCTTGCGCTGGCCGTAGATGATCTCGCGCTGCTTGTTCATCACGTCGTCGTACTCCAGTACGGACTTACGGGCCTGGAAGTTCCGGGACTCCACCGTGGTCTGGGCCTGCTCGATGGCGCGGGAGAGCATCTTGTTCTCAATGGGGGTGTCCTCGTCGATCTTCAGCCGCTCCATCATGTGGGTGACACGGTCGCCGCCGAACAGGCGCATCAGATCGTCCTCCAGGGAGATGTAGAAACGGGTCTCGCCGGGGTCGCCCTGGCGGCCGGCACGGCCGCGAAGCTGGTTGTCGATACGGCGGGAGTCGTGGCGCTCGGTGCCGATGATGAACAATCCGCCCGCCTGGCGCACCTTGTCCGCCTCGCCGGCGATCTGCTGCTTGTGGAGGGCCAGCTTCTCGGCGAACAGCGCCCTGGCATCCAGGATCTCCTGGTTGTCGGTCTCGGCGTAGCCGGTGGCCTCGGCGATGATCTCGTCGGTGAGGCCGGCCTTGCGCAGGTCGGCGGTGGCCATATACTCGGCGTTGCCGCCCAGCATGATATCGGTACCACGGCCGGCCATGTTGGTGGCCACGGTGACGGCCCCCAGCTTGCCGGCCTGGGCCACGATCTCTGCCTCGCGCTCGTGGTTCTTGGCGTTCAGCAGATTGTGCTTGATGCCGGCGCGGGTCAGCATGTGTCCCAGCAGCTCGTTCTTCTCGATGGACACGGTACCCACCAGAACCGGCTGGCCCTTGGCGTGGCAGGCCTTGATCTGCTCGATGACGGCCCGGTACTTGCCCTGCTCCGTCTTGTAGACGGCGTCCTCATTGTCGATACGGGCGATGGGGCGGTTGGTGGGGATCTCGATAATGTCCAGCTTGTAAATGGTGGCAAACTCCTCCTCCTCGGTGAGGGCGGTACCGGTCATGCCGGAGAGCTTGCTGTACAGGCGGAAGTAGTTCTGGAAGGTGATGGTGGCCAGGGTCTTGCTCTCCCGCTGGACGGAGACGTGCTCCTTGGCCTCGATAGCCTGGTGCAATCCCTCGGAGTAGCGGCGGCCGAACATCAGACGGCCGGTGAACTCATCCACGATGATGATCTCGCCGTCCTTCACCACGTAGTCCACGTCACGCTTCATGATGCCGTGGGCCTTAATGGCCTGGTTGATGTGGTGGGCGATGGTGGAGTTCTCCGGGTCGGACAGGTTGTCCAGATGGAAGAAATCCTCGGCCTTGGCGATGCCGCGGGCGGTGAGGGTCACGGTGCGGGCCTTCTCATCCACCACGTAGTCGGCGTCCAGATCCGTGTCCTCCTCCGCCTTGTCGTCGGTCTCGGCCACCACGAACTTCTTCATCCGGGCGGCCAGCATCTCCGCCATATCGTAGAGCTGGGTGGACTTGTCGCCCTGACCGGAGATGATCAGGGGGGTGCGGGCCTCATCGATGAGGATGGAGTCCACCTCGT
>DGHJ01000069.1:0-120 GCA_002392625.1 Oscillospiraceae bacterium UBA3851 | reverse complement strand
GTCCACCTCGTCCACGATGGCGAAGCTGTGGCCCCGCTGGACCTGCTCGGCGGCATAGATGGCCATGTTGTCACGCAGGTAGTCGAAGCCCATCTCGTTGTTGGTGCCGTAGGTAATGTC
>DGHJ01000021.1:2746-6802 GCA_002392625.1 Oscillospiraceae bacterium UBA3851 | reverse complement strand
GCCGCATCACCGGCTATTACCGCCCGGTGCAGAACTGGAACGACGGCAAGGCCCAGGAGTTCAAGGACCGCAAGGTGTATAACATCGGCCACTCCCACCTAACCCATACCGGCCCCAACCCCGCTCCCGTGGACGAAGCCCCCGCCGCAGAGCCTGTGGCGGAGATCAAGGCCGCTCCCGCCGGCGACGGCATCCTCCTCTTCAAGACTCCCACCTGCCCCAACTGCAAGGCCGCTTCCGCCCTGCTGGACAAGGCCGGCGTGCAGTACACCGCCCTCAACTCCAACGAGGAGAAGGAGCTGGTGATGAAGTACGGCGTCAAGCAGGCCCCCACCCTGGTGCTGATCCACGGCGATACTTTTGAGAAGTATCGCGGCGTGTCCGACATCAAGGGCTGGCTTATGAACCGGTAACGACACTGAGACGGGCGGCCTCCGCCCGTCTCACTTGGATAAAAAGGAGTATGCATATGTATGATATCATCGTGGTGGGCGGCGGTCCCGCCGGTATGACGGCGGCGCTGTACGCCCAGCGCAACGGCAAGAAGGCTCTGGTCATCGAGAAGAACGGCTTCGGCGGCCAGATCACCCACTCCCCCAAGGTAGAGAACTACCCCGGAACCCTGTCCATGAGCGGCAACGAGTTCGCCGAGCAGACCCTGAACCAGATCCTGGCCCAGGGCGCCGACATCGAGTTTGAGACCGTCACCGCCGTCCGGGACAAGGGCGACCACAAGGTGGTGGAGACCGAGGAGGGCGGCAGCTATGAGTGCCGGGCCGTGGTACTGGCCACCGGCGTCAAGCACCGGATGCTGGGCCTGCCCGGCGAGGATGAGCTGGTGGGCGAGGGCATCTCCTTCTGCGCCGTGTGCGACGGCGACTTCTACGCCGGCAAGACCGTCTGCGTGGCAGGCGGCGGCAACTCTGCGCTGCAGGAGGCCATTTTGCTGGCGGAGAAGTGCAAGGAGGTCATCATGCTCCAGGACCTGCCCTATTTCACCGGCGAAGAGCGGCTGCAGGACGTGCTGTTCGCCCGCGACAACGTCCGCTCCCTGACCGAGGTGAAGTTCAGCGGTCTCGTCACCGAGGGCGGCGAGCTCCGGGGCGTGGAGATCGTCCACGACGGGCAGAGCAAGACCATCCCCTGCGACGGCCTGTTCGTAGCCATCGGTCTGATCCCGGAGAACGAGCCCTTTGCCGAGCTGGCCGATCTCAACAAGTTCGGCTATTTTGATACCGACGAGCAGTGCCTCACCAGGACCCCCGGCGTCTTCGTGGCCGGCGACTGCCGCAGCAAATTTGTCCGCCAGCTGACCACCGCCGTGGCCGACGGCGCCACTGCCGCCCTGGCCGCCTGCCGATATATCAACGGACTATAACTGTTTCAAAGCGGCATTGCCGTTTTGAAACAAAAGGATTGCAGCCCACTGCGCGCACTCGCTTGCGTGAGACGCTCGCACACTTGTGGGCCGAGAGGTGTATTTTGCCACGTACACGCCGCGGCAAAATACGATCTCAATTCTTCGCGCCGTGCGCGGCGCGAAATCTGCGATGCTTTTTTCGTTGAGATCCCCCCTCCATACCGCGGAGGGGGGATCCTTTTACGCGTTTTTCTTCGCCAGAGCACGCTCCAGCCAATCCTTGCCGTCGGTGAAGCGGGAGACGATGTAGGACACCACGTAGTCGCCGGAGGCGTTGATCATGGTGGCGGGTGGATCCACCAGATTGCCGATCATCACCAGAATGGGGAAGGCCAGCTCCATACGGGTGGGGAAGAAGATGGAGCAGATGATGTACTCGCCGATGTAGCCGCCGCCGGGCACGCCGGACATGCCCACGGAGCTGAGCACCGCCACCAGCACCACCGGGATCAGCTTATCCCAGGTCATGGCCTGCCCGAACACGCCCCAGACAAAGGCGATCTTCAGCACGCAGGAGAAGCAGGAGCCGTCCATGTGCATGGTAGCGCCCAGGGGTACCACCATCTCCGCCACGTCGCGGCTGATGCCCGTCTCCTCCGCCGCGTCCAGATTGGTGGGAATGGTGGCCACGGAGGAGCAGGTGCCCAGGGACACGATGGCGGGCCTGGCGATGTGGCGGAACATAGTGCCCGGTCCCCGCCGTCCGCCGCCGAACCGGGCAAAGAGCGGAAAGGCGGTAAACACATAGATGAGACACAGGGGGTAATACACCAGCATGGCCCGGCCATAGGCCACGGTGATGGCGGAGCCGTAATCTGCCACCAGTCCCGCAAAGATGGCAAAAAACGCCACCGGCGCGTAGTACGTGATGAGCTTGACGAATTGCAGCATTACCCGGCTTAGATCATCCAGCCACCTGGCCACCAGGCAGTCCGGCCCGCCGGACAGATTCACGGAGAACCCAAACAGCAGGGAGAACACGATCAGCGGCAGCATGGCGCGGCGACTGAGCAGACCGCTGAAGTCCCCCACGGTAAAGAAGTTGACGATCATATCCGACACGGAGGCGTATTCCCCCATCTCCTCAGCGGGCACGGCGCTCCAGGGAGCCGGCACCGGGGGAAAGATCTTCATGAGTATGAACATGATCACAGCGGCGATGGCCCCGGTCACCACGAACACAGCCACGGTGACGCCCAGGATCTTCCCCGCCCGGCCCCGGCTGCGCATCCGCGCCACGGAGCCCGCAATGGAGGCGAAGACCAGCGGTACCACCACACAAAACATCATGTTGATGAACACCGTGCCCAGGGGCTTGATGGCACCGGCACCCTTTGGCCAGAGGGCCCCCAGCAGGCAGCCCAGTATCATGGCTCCCAGCATAATCAGCGGGAGCCGGTAGTTTTTCGCAACGGACAGTTTTTGCATATGCGCTCTCCTCCTCATACAAAATGCCGCGTTTCAGTTGTATGCGCGGGCAATTTGTCCCTATTCCGGAGGACAAGACGCAAATGACGCAAAAAAGGACCTCCCTCCTTGCGGAGAGCGGTCCTTTTAAGGATCCCGGCTTATTCGTCAGTGGAGAAGCGTGTGAGAGTCTCCTGCGTTATGTCCTCACCAACAGAGGTAATATAGATGGTGTAGAAATATCCATCCTTTTCTGCAGCCATCATGGTCTGCGTCATCGTGTTTGATCCGAACCCGGTGGAAAAAGAAAAGCTCTCATAGTCGCGGCCGCATATCGTGACAGTGCCGCGCTCCCCGTTGCTGATCTCGATTCCCTTGCTTCGATACGTCTCGGGCAGATAGTTCATATTGTGATCCATATAGTCCGAAACCGTTTCCACGGAGGTTCCGTCTGACATGGTAATGGGTGGATTCTCAATCATCAGCTGGACGGCATTCCCCCGGCTGTCCACAGCCCATAGTTCCACATAAGGGATATGGTTGGCCAAAACATCAGCAGCATCTGCCAATGCATATGCCTCATTCGCGCCTATTCTCGCCGCAATCGTCTGGCGGTCCAGGACCGTCCATCCCTCCGGGATTGCGAAGGAAATTCCCATGAACGGGGATCGGATCACATCATCGTCCGTCGGTGCGGGATCGTCTGTCGGTGCGGGATCGTCCGTCGGCGCGGGATCGTCTACCGGGGCGGGATCGTCTACCGGGGCGGGATCGTCTACCGGCGCGGAGTTATCCGTCGGCGTCGTTTTGGTGTTTTTTGTACAGCCACTGGCGAACAGACACAAAATAAGAAGCAACACCATTAAAAGCTTTTTCATTCTGTCTCCTCCTTCGGACGAAATCTGGTGTCTGGATTTTATCATATTCCAGCAGACCAGTCAATCAAACCGGAGCGCAACGCTCAGCCCCTTCTATATGATTAACACTGAACGGGTCTAATTTGAAACAGCGTGTGTGCAAAAAAGGACCGCCCTCCTTGCGGAGAGCGGTCCTTTTTGCGATTGTCTCTCACTCGCCCAGGGCGGCGGTGATGATGGCCATGGTGTAGACCTCCTCGGCATTGCAGCCGCGGCTCAGGTCGTTGATGGGGGCGTTGAGGCCCTGCAGGATGGGGCCGTAGGCGGCGAAGCCACCCAGACGCTGGGCGATCTTATAGCCGATGTTGCCGG
>DGHJ01000021.1:2321-2670 GCA_002392625.1 Oscillospiraceae bacterium UBA3851 | reverse complement strand
GGGAAGATGAAGGTGTTGGCATAGCCGGCCACGGGGCTGCCGGGGAACTTCAGCTGGCCCACAGTGGGGGACACGGCGGCGTCGAACTGCATCTCGCCGTCGATGGCCAGGTCGGGCGCCAGCTCCTTGGCCTTGGCGGTGGCGGCCTGGCTCAGAGGCACGGTGGCGCCCTTGCCGGAGCCCTTGGTGGAGAAGCTCAGGATGGCGACCTTGGGGTCGATGCCAAAGACCTTGGCGGTCTTGGCGGTCTCGATGGCCACCTCGGCCAGCTTCTCGGCGGCGGTGAAGGTCACGTTGCCGTCCTTGTCCACGGAATCCTCATAGGAGATGTTGATGGCGCAGTCGCCCA
>DGHJ01000021.1:0-2270 GCA_002392625.1 Oscillospiraceae bacterium UBA3851 | reverse complement strand
CAGTCGCCCATGGCCAGCATCTCGGCGGGGGCGTTCTCATGCTCGCGCACCATGATGAAGCAGGAGGACACCAGGTGGGCACCCTTCTTGTTCTTGATGATCTGCAGGGCGGGACGGACGGTATCGGCGGTGGAATAGGTAGCGCCGCCCAGCAGAGCGTCGGCGTAGCCCATCTTCACCAGCATGGTGCCGAAGTAGTTGCCCTTCTTCAGCAGCTCGCGGCACTCCTCAGCGCTCATCTTGCCCTTGCGCAGCTCCACCATCAGATCCACCATCTCGTCCATGCGGTCGAATTTGGCGGGGTCGATGATCTGGGCGCCGTCCACGTTGAAGCCGGCCTTTTCGGCGGCGGTGCGGACCTCATCAGGGTTGCCCACCAGAACGGGGGTCAGGAAATTGCCCTTGAGCAGGCGGTCGGACGCCTCCAGAATACGGGCGTCGGTGCCCTCGGTGAACACGATCTTGCGGGGGTTCTTCTGCAGCTTCTCAATCAGGAATTCAAACATGGCTTCTCCTCCTTCATATCCCTTCCCGCGCGGATGCCGCCGCGCCGGAATTATACGGTTTTGCGGCGGTTTTTCGTGCCGCTCATACCTTATAAACCTATCACAATTTCCCCCGTTTGTCAATTTGTCCCGATGCGATATTTCGCCGCTTTACGGCGGCAAGGATGTGTGGTATAATCAGTCTGATATAATCAGCCATCGCGAGGTGTTCACATGGAACGACAATATCCGCTTTTGACCGTCTCACTGCCCAAGCTGCGCGCCAACGCGCGGGAGATCACCAGCCGCTGCCGCGCCTGCGGCATTGCCGTCACCGGCATCATCAAGGGCTGCCACGGCATGCCGGAGATCGCGCGGGCGTTTCTGGAGGGCGGGTGCGCCGATCTGGCCACCAGCCGCATCGAGCAGATCATCCGCTGCCGGGAGGCAGGCGTGCCGGGTCCCTATACCCTGCTGCGCGTTTCCTCCCTCACCGAGGTGCCCGACGTGGTGCGCTGGTGCGATATGTCGCTCCAGAGCGAGGTCGCCGTGCTGGACGCGCTGGAACGGGAATGCTGCCGCCAGCAGAAGACCCACCGCGTTCTGGTTATGGCAGACCTGGGCGACATCCGGGAAGGCTTTTGGGATCAGGATGAGCTGGTGGCCGCCTGCGTCCACGTGGAGCGGGAGCTGCCCCACCTGACCCTGGCCGGCATCGGCGTCAACCTGGGCTGCGTCGGCTCCATCCAGCCCACGCCGGAGAAGATGAACGACCTGATCGCCCTCGGACGCCGGGTGGAGGCCGCCATCGGCCGGAAGCTGGAGCTGATCTCCGGCGGCGCTACCAGCTCCTTCACCATGGTCCACTGGGACACCATGCCCGCAGGCATCAACCACCTGCGCATCGGCGAGAATCTCCTGCTGGGCAAGGACCTGCAGCTGGAGTGGCACATCGAGGACATGGACTACCTGGCCATGGACACCTTTACCCTGACCGCCGAGGTCATCGAGGTAAAGGACAAGCCCAGCCACCCCCAGGGTAAGCTGTGCATGGACGCGGTGTGTCAGCTGCCCACCTACGTGGACCGGGGCATCCGCCGCCGGGCGCTGCTGTCCTTCGGCCGGGCGGACGTGGGCGACGCGTTCGCGCTGCTGCCCAGGGAACCGGGCCTCACCGTGTGGGGTGCCTCCTTCGACCTGTGCGTGGCGGACGTCACCGACTGTCCCCGCCGGATCCAGGTGGGCGACACGGTGGATTTCTCTCTGTCCTACGTGAATATGCATTACCTCACCTCCCGGCCGGACGTCCGGGTGGTGTGCGTGGAAGAATAGGAGGAATGAACATGGACGATTTTGTCATTTTTATCGTCAACGCGGTCCTGACGGTTGCGGGCTTTTTCGTTGTCGCCCCCGTCCTTCTCAGCGCCATCTCCACCTTCACGGTACAGAAGCGGTTTGCCCAGGCCATGGTCCGGGAAGGCGTCATTGAGGAGAAGCACGTGCGGGAGATCCAGCCCAAGAAGCAGGTCGCCGGCGTCATCATCGCGGCGCTGGTGATCGCCGCGGCGGTCCTGGCCGCCAGGCGCGTCAACTACGGTTATATCTGTCTGTCTGTCGGTTTTCTGGTTGGCCTGCTGAAATACCGCACGATCCTGCAGTTCAACAGCCTCACCGTCAAGCGCTTCCAAAGCGCCTACGGCGACAGCTACAACGCGGAGAAGCTGAACAAGTACATCGACAAGATGTTCTGATGACAAGCAAAAAAATTCCGGAGCTTTCGCTCCG
>DGHJ01000039.1 GCA_002392625.1 Oscillospiraceae bacterium UBA3851 | reverse complement strand
ACCAGTGCACACACTGGTGACGTGGCAATCCGTCCCCCGTCCCCCGTCCCCCGTCCTCCGTCCCCCGTCCCCCGCGCACCCCCCAAACCTTGTAACTTTATGTAACCCTTTTCCGCCCCATCAACCGGGAAATTGGGGGAATTTCCGCCTTTTTCATTGGTCAATCTGCCGAAAAATGCCCAAAAACTTGACAAAGGCGTGACGCGGTGCTATACTGCCCGTACCATTTCAATTTGTAACAAAGGTTACAAATTGGTATCATCCCGTGGCGGCGGACGGTCCGTCTGCCCCCGGCAACGCGAAATAATAACAAGGAGAAGACGTCATATGTTGAGCAAACTGTTATTCGGCTCGTCCCGCCGTGTGCTGGCGGCGGCGGTGCTGCTGGCGGCCACGCTGGCCCTGCCCACGCCTCTGGCGGGGCTGGACAACGCCCGCCACACCTATCTCATCTACGACGGCGGCGACCCGGTGGTCATCGAGGGCACCGCCACGGAGTCGGCGGATTACGACGGCCTCACCGTGCGGCCCAGCCGCAGCCCGGCCATCGGCGACGCCCAGCTGATGCTGGAGGAGGGCCGCACCGTGGTGCTGCTCCACGGCCAGGACCGCCTGGAGGAGACGGCCCGCAGCGAGACGGTGGACCATCTGCTGCGCCGGGTGAAGCTGACCCCGGCGGAGGACGAGATGGTGGTGCTGGATCTCACCGGCGAGGACGTGGTGATCAGCCTGACCCGGCAGTGGTCCCACACCTGGGAGAAGGTGACCCCCACCACCTACACCACGGAGCGGGTGGCCAACCCCGCCCTGACAAAGGGCAAGGAGAACGTGAAGCAGGAGGGGCAGGACGGCGAGTACGTGGAGACCTTCCTGAACGTGTACGAAGACGGCAAGCTGGACCACACGGAGTTCGTCAGCCGCAGTGAGGACACGGCGGTGCCGGAGATCATCGAGTACGGCACGGCGTCCACCTACGTGGCCAGCAGCGACCGGATCGCCCAGGTGGTGCCCAACGAGGACGGCGAGGGCGGGTACCTGGTGTTCACCTCCGGCGCTACCATGGCCTATACCGGCGTGGATACGTTCAACGCCACGGCCTACGACATCCACGGCATCACGGCCACGGGCTATCCCACGGAGATGGGCGTGGTGGCGGTGGATCCCCGTGTGATCCCCTACGGCACGCGGATGTTCATCCAGTCGAAGACCGGCAGTTGGGTGTACGGCATGGCGGTGGCGCGGGACTGCGGCGGCGCCATCAAGGGCAAGATCATCGACCTGTGGTTCCCGGACTACGAGACCTGCTGCAAGTGGGGCCGCCGGGACATCACCGTGTATTTCCTGGGCTAAAGCTTCAAGGGAGACGGCAATGCCGTCTCCCTTGGTTTTTCTATCCCCTGTCATTGCCAGCCGCCCAGCGGCGTGGCAATCCGTTCCCCCTGTCATTGCGAGCCGCGCAGCGGCGTGGCAATCCGTAATCCCCGTCCTATCCGACGTTCCTCTACGGATTCCCACGACCAGCCTGCGGGCTGGTCTCGGAATGACAGGAGCGTTTTGCATAACAGGCGCGGTAGAACAGCCTGTCATTGCGAGGGCAGTGCGCACACTGCCCGTGGCAATCCGTCCTCCCTCCTATCCACCCTTCTCCCTACGGATTCCCACGTCGGCCCCCATGGGACCTCCTCGGAATGACAAGGTGCGTTTTACATGAAAGGTTCTTCAGAACAGCCTGTCATTGCGAGGAGGGCGTCAGCCCGACGTGGCAATCCGTCCTCCGTCCTAGCCGACGTTCCTCTACGGATTCCCACGTCGGCCCCCATGGGGCCTCCTCGGAATGACAGAGGCATAACGTCATTGCGAGGGCAGTGCGCACACTGCCCTCGGCAATCCGTCCTCCCTCACTCCCACACCAGCTCGCACCTGTCCACCACGGCCTCGGCGATGGCGCGGTAATCCGCCAGCCGGCGGCACTTGCGCATCTTTTTCAGCGCGTCCTCCGCCCCCCGGAAGCTGCCGGACAGGTACAGCCACAGCTCCCACATCCGGTGCAGGGCGGCGTCCTCCCCCACGGCGGCGGCGTAGCCGTCGGCCAGGGCGCCCAGATATTCCCGCAGCTCCGCGCGCCCGGCGGCCGCGCCGCCCTTGGCCCGCCGCAGCAGGGCCGGATCGGCGATGAGCCCCCGCCCGGTCATGACGCTTACGTCCCACGCCGCCGCGTCCTCAGCGGTCCAGATATCGCCGTTGTAGACCAGCGGCAGGGCCGTGTGCCGCCGCGTCCACGCAAACACCTCCCGCCGGGCCTGGCCCCGGTACATGTCCTTCCCCACCCGCGGGTGGACGATGAGCTCGTGGATGGGGTAGCGGTCGAAGATGGCCAGCAGGTCCGGCCACTCGCCGTCCCCGTGCCGCCCGATGCGGGTCTTGACGGAGATCCGCCGCCCCGGCAGGGCGTCGAAGATGCCGTCCAGACAGCGCTTCAGCTCGTCCGGGTACCCCAGCAGGCCGGACCCCTTGTGCTTGGCGGCCACGGTGCCGGAGGGGCAGCCCAGGTTGAAGTTGAACTCGCCGTACCCCATGTCCTCCAGCGCTTTCACCGCCCACACGAAGTAGTCCGCGTCGTTGGTCAGAAGCTGAGGCACCACGTTGAGTCCCTCATTGCACGCCACCTCCCGCCGCTCCTTGACTTGAAAGGTGCGTGTGGCGTTGGGCGAGAGGAAGGGCGTGAAGTATTTGTCCGCCCCGCCGAAGATCCGGTGGTGGACCTGCCGCCACAGCCAGGTGGTCATGCCCTCCATAGGCGCGGCGTAAAAATGTTTATCCATAGTCTCTCCTCCTGTCATTGCGGGGATTTCGCCG
>DGHJ01000070.1:17932-21354 GCA_002392625.1 Oscillospiraceae bacterium UBA3851 | reverse complement strand
GCATATCAACTTTACGGTTGTTTTTACTGTGCGCCGCTTCTAAACCCGCCGGCATGGGCATAGAAATAGAGCAACAAGCTGTTACGGTAACGGAGGGAGCATTATGAATCAAACCACATCCATCTATCAGGACATGGCTGTTCGCACGGGGAACAGCGTCTATATCGGCGTGGTAGGCCCGGTGCGGACGGGTAAATCCACCTTCATCAAGCGCTTTATGGAGACCCAGGTGATCCCCAACATCGGCGATTCCTTCCGCCGTGACAGGGCCAAGGACGAGCTGCCGCAAAGCGGCTCCGGCCGCACCATCATGACGGCGGAGCCGAAGTTTGTGCCGGAGGAGGCGGTGGAGGTGAAGCTGGACGAGGGCGTATCCTTTTCCGTCCGACTGATTGACTGCGTGGGTTATATGATCCCCGGCGCCGTGGGGCAGTTCGAGGACCTGGCCCCCCGCATGGTCATGACGCCCTGGTTTGACCACGAAATCCCCATGACGGAGGCGGCGGAGATCGGCACCCGAAAGGTTATCACCGACCACTCCACCGTGGGCATCGTCATCACCACCGACGGCACGGTGACGGAGTTCCCACGGGAGGACTACCGGGAGGCCGAGGAGCGTGTGATCCGTGAGCTTCAGGAGATCGGAAAACCCTTTATCGTGCTGGTGAACTCAAGGGATCCGGAGGGGGCGCAGGCTGTTGCCGCAGCTGAGGAGATCCAGCGTCGCTGCGGCGCAAAATGCGTCTGCGCCAACTGCCAGGAGCTGAGCGACGAGGACGTGACTGAGCTGATGCGGGACCTGCTCTATGAGTTTCCGCTGCAGGAGCTGGATCTCTTCCTGCCGGCTTGGGTGGACGCGCTGCCGGTGGACCACCCCATCCGCAGCAATCTCTACCAGACCATCCGCGACCAGACCGGTCAGCTTCGTCACATCCGCCAACTGGACACGTGCATGACCAACTTGGCGGGAGAGGAGAACGTGGGGGAGGCCCGGCTCCGGTCCATCGACCTGGGCACAGGCGTCGCCTCAGCCGAGATCGCCATGCCCCGCAGGCTCTTTTATCAGACCCTCAGCGAGCGTTCCGGCCTGCAGGTGGCGGACGACGGCGATCTCATGGAGCAGCTGACGGCGCTGTCCGCTGTGAAAAACGAGTACGACAAGGTGTCTTCGGCCCTGCGCGACGCGCGGGAGACCGGCTACGGCATTGTGGTGCCCGGCGTGGAGGAGCTGAACCTGGAGGACCCGGAGATCGTGCGCCAGGGTGGGCGCTACGGCCTGCGGATGAAGGCCAGCGCCCCATCCATCCACATGATCCGGGCGGACATCGAGACCACGGTTTCACCCATCGTGGGCAACGAGAAGCAATCCGAGGACATGGTGAACTACCTGCTGCAGGAGTTCGAGGGGGATACCGGCAAGATCTGGAACTCCAACATCTTCGGCCGCAGCTTCCATGAGATCGTGGGCGACGATCTGCAGGCCAAATTAAAGCGGATGCCGGAGGATGCCCAGAAGAAAATGCGCGAGGCGCTGGAGCGAATCATCAACGAGGGCGGCGGAGGCCTGATCTGCATTATACTGTAAAGGAAATATTCTTTCCGCCAAAACCGGGGGTGGCTGTTTGGATGCCGTCCCCGGTTTCATCTTGACAGCACGGCGCTTTTTGCCGTATGATAGAAAAAAGAATATGCAGCGAGGTGAAAACCGTGAAAAAAGCAAAACGCTGGCTGGGATACGCCATTGTGGCGGTGATCGTGATCCTGGCGGTGTCCCAGTGGCTGCGCAGCAATAATGCGACACAGCTTCCTCAGGCCGACCCCACAGGCCAGGAGACCGGCCAGATCGAAGACGGAAACGATCCCGTCGATCTGCCTGTGAACGATCCGGCAGACGACCCGGCGGACGATCCGGCAGATGACCCGGCGGACGATCCGGTCCAGACCCTGGCTGAGGACGGGACCTATACGTCCAAGGAGGACGTGGCGCTCTATATTCATCTGTACGGACACCTGCCCGACAACTTCATCACCAAGCGTGAGGCGGAAAACCTGGGCTGGCCCGGCGGCTCGCTGGAGCCCTACGCGCCGGGCAAGTGCATCGGCGGCGACCGGTTCGTCAACTACGAAAAGCTGCTTCCCGTGAAGGACGGGCGTACCTACAGGGAGTGCGACATCGACACGCTGAGAGCCGGCAGCCGCGGCGCCAAGCGGATCGTTTTCTCCAACGACGGATTGATCTACTATACAGAGGATCACTACAGCACCTTCACGCTGCTGTACGGAGAGGAGGACGGCTGATGCGCCTGATTCTGGATGGCAACAGGCTGAGATATCAGTGCCGCGTCCACCGCGTTCTGGCGCGGAAGCTGGGCTTTCCCAAGTGGTACGGGCGCAATCTGGACGCCCTCTACGACTGCCTGACGGACCTACACGAGGACACGGAGCTGGTGCTTGTCAACTGGACGGCGGACAAGCTCCAGCTGATGCGCCAGGTGATGGAGGACGCCGCGGCGGAGAATCCCCATCTCACCGTGACGGTGGAACCCACCGCTTGACGCTTGACAAGCGGGAAAAACTGTATTATACTCTGGCACATACATGCGATGAAGGGAAGCAGTAAGCGGTCAGCGGATGCGAAGAGAGGGAGCGGTCGGTGTAAGCTCCCGTGAGGCCCCGCCCAAGTCGTCCCGGAGCAGCGCCCCGAAAGGATCAGTAGGCGGCGACGGATGTCCTCCGTTAGCGGGACGCGGCACGGCTGTGCCGGCAGAGTGCGGGAGTGATCCCGAATACAGGTGGTACCGCGGACTTTTGTTCGCCCTGTTTTGCTGCGGCAAAACAGGGCGTTTTTTCTGTTTTTGCCGACATTCTGAGAGAAGGAGAAACGATCCCCATGAGAAAAGAACTGCCAAAGGTGTACGATCCCAGGGATGTGGAGTCCCGGATCTACAAAATGTGGCTGGACAACGACTGCTTCCGGGCGGAGGCCGATCCGGATAAGGAGCCGTTTTCCATCGTCATGCCGCCCCCCAACGTGACGGGCCAGCTCCACATGGGCCACGCCATGGACTCCACGCTGCAGGATATCCTGACCCGCTTCAAGCGGATGCAGGGCTACGCCACCCTGTGGCTGCCGGGTACCGACCACGCCGGTATCGCCACTCAGATCAAGGTGGAGGAGAACCTGCGCAACGAGGAGGGCCTGACCCGCTACGATCTGGGCCGCGAGAAGTTCCTGGAGCGCGTCTGGGCCTGGAAGGAGAAGTACGGCAACCGCATCGTGGAGCAGCAGATGAAGATGGGCGCCTCCTGCGACTGGAGCCGCTCCCGCTTTACCATGGATGAGGGCTGCTCCAAGGCCGTCCGTGAGACCTTCTGCGAGTTGTATGACAAGGGCCTTATTTACAAGGGCAGCCGCATCATCA
>DGHJ01000070.1:17198-17889 GCA_002392625.1 Oscillospiraceae bacterium UBA3851 | reverse complement strand
GGCAGCCGCATCATCAACTGGTGTCCCCATTGCCTCACCGCCCTCAGCGACGCCGAGGTGGAGTACGTGGATAAGCCCGGCAACCTGTGGTATATCCGCTATCCGCTCAGCGATGGCAGCGGCGACATCGTGGTGGCCACCACCCGTCCGGAGACCATGATGGGCGACACCGGCGTGGCCGTGAACCCGGAGGATGAGAAGTTCAAGCACCTCATCGGAAGGACCTGCATCCTTCCCATCATGAACCGGGAGATCCCCATTATCGGCGACGAATACTGTGAGATCGGCTTCGGCACCGGCGCAGTGAAAATGACGCCTGCCCATGATCCCAACGATTTTGAGGTGGGTCTGCGCCACAACCTGGAGGTCATCCGCGTCATCAACGACGACGGAACCATCAACGAAAACGGCGGCAAGTACAACGGCATGGACCGTTACGCCTGCCGCAAGCAGTTGGTAAAGGATCTGGAGGAGCAGGGCTATCTGGTGAAGGTGGAGCCCTATTCCCACAATGTGGGCACCTGCTATCGCTGCCACAACGACGTGGAGCCTCTGATTTCCGCCCAGTGGTTCGTCAAGATGGCGCCTCTTGCCAAGGAGGCCATCCGCGTGGTGAAGGACGGCACCATCAAGTTCGTGCCGGAGCGGTTTACCAAGACCTATATCAACTGGATGGAGAACGTCCACGACT
>DGHJ01000070.1:16751-17140 GCA_002392625.1 Oscillospiraceae bacterium UBA3851 | reverse complement strand
GACTGGTGCATCTCCCGCCAGCTGTGGTGGGGCCACCAGATCCCTGCCTGGTACTGCGACGAGTGCGGCCACATCAACGTCAGCCGTCAGGATCCTACCCGCTGCGAGAAGTGCGGCTGCGAGCATCTGACGAGGGAAGAGGACGTGCTGGACACCTGGTTCAGCTCTGCCCTGTGGCCCTTCTCCACCATGGGCTGGCCCGACACCGAGGCGAAGGACCTGAAATACTGGTATCCCACCTCCGTCATGGTAACCGGCTATGACATCATTTTCTTCTGGGTGGCACGCATGATCTTCTCCGGCATGGAGCAGATGAAGAAGGAGCCCTTCAAAACTGTGTTCATCCACGGTCTGGTCCGTGACGACAAGGGACGCAAGATGTCCAAGTC
>DGHJ01000070.1:0-16607 GCA_002392625.1 Oscillospiraceae bacterium UBA3851 | reverse complement strand
AGCCCCGGCAACGACATGCGCTTCTTCGTGGAGAAGTGCGAGGCCATGCGCAACTTTGCCAACAAGATCTGGAACGCCTCCCGGTTCGTGATGATGAACCTGACAATCGACAAGGTGACCCTGCCCCAAAAGCTGGAACGGGAGGACCGCTGGGTGCTCAGCAAGCTCAACGATCTCATCCGCGAGGTCACCGTCAACATGGACGCCTACGAGCTGGGTGTGGCCTCCGCCAAGATCTACGACTTCATCTGGGACACCTACTGCGACTGGTATATCGAGCTGACCAAGACCCGCCTGAACGGAGAGGATCAGGAGGCCCGTCTGGCGGCGGAGAACGTGCTGTGTTACGTGCTGCTGCGCATCCTGGAGCTGCTGCACCCCTTCATGCCGTTTATCACCGAGGAGATCTGGCAGGCGCTGCCCCACGAGGGCGACTTCCTGATCCGTGCCGCCTGGCCCGTGTACCGTGACGAGCTGCACTTCCCGGAGGACGAGGCCGCCATGGAGGCGGTGAAGGACGCCATCTCCGCTGTCCGCGCCCGCCGCGCCGAGATGAACGTGCCGCCGTCAAAAAAGGCCAAGGTCATCATCACCACCGACCAGCCTACACCCTACGAGGAGGGCGCCCACTTTATCACCCGCCTGGCCTACGCCTCCGAGGTGGAGGTGCTCACGCAGGCGCCTGCCGATTTGGGCGGCATGGTCACCGTGTCCACCCACGACGCCACGGTCTATATGCCCCTCAATGATCTGGTTGACCTGGAGAAGGAGCGGGAGCGCATCGCCAAGGAGCTGGCAAAGGCAAAGGAGAACCTGGCCCGTATCGAGGGCAAGCTGCGCAACGAAGCTTTCGTCTCCAAGGCTCCGGAGGCCGTGGTCAACGCCGAGCGGGACAAGGCGGAGAAGGCCCGCGCCCTCATTGCCAAGCTGGAGGAGTCTGCCGCCGGGATGAAATTCTGATCCATTCGAATGATTTCTCCGGCGCCGTGACAGTGTTCGACGAATTGCAAATGGTATCATAGGTTATAATCACCGCAGATCATGGATCTGCGGTGATTTTTTACACAAAGGAGGCAGAAAGATGGAGATCAGCGCATCCAGCCGGGAGCGGCGTCTGACGCTGCGGCTGAAAGGGGAATTGGATCACCATGGCGCCAGGGGGCTGATCCGGCGGGCGGAGCAGGAGATCGACACGTCGCTGCCGCTGCAGCTTGCGCTGGACTTCGGCGGCGTTACGTTTATGGACAGCTCCGGCATTGCGGTGGTGATCCGCTGCCGTCAACGGATGCGGGAGCTGGGCGGCACGGTGACACTGTGCCAGGTCCCCGCTCAGCCGCGCAAGGTATTTGAGGCGTCCGGCATCACCAGGCTGGTCGCCATGGAATAAGGAGGAGTACATATGAAGCGCACGGAGAATTACGTGAAGATCGAGTTCTTGAGCCGCAGCACCAACGAGAGCTTTGCACGCATCGCCGCCGCCGGCTTTGCCGCCCAGCTGGACCCCACGCTGGACGAGCTGGGGGACATCAAAACCGCCGTCAGTGAGGCGGTGACCAACGCCATTGTCCACGGCTACCCTGATGAGCTGGGCCGCATCCTGCTGAAGCTGCGCATCGCCGAGGGCGGCGTACTGGAGATATCGGTGCGGGACTGGGGACGGGGCATCGAAAACGTGGAGCAGGCCCGCCAGCCCCTCTTTACCACCGGCGGCGCCGAGCGCAGCGGCATGGGCTTCACCATCATGGAGAGCTTCATGGACCGGCTGTCGGTCAAATCCCAGCCGGGGAAGGGCACCACCGTCACCATGCGCAAGAGGATTGCCACACGGGCCAATGGGAAGCGATGAGCGAGTTCTTTGCCCTGCTGGAGCGCGCCCAGCAGGGGGACGATGCTGCATACGAGACGGTGCTGGAGGAGAACGAAGGGCTGATCTGGTCCGTGGTCCGCCGCTACGGCGGCTGCGGCGTGGAGATGGATGATCTCTATCAGCTGGGATGCATTGGATTCATCAAAGCTGTAAAGCATTTTGACCTTACATATGGGACACAGTTCTCCACCTACGCCGTACCAAAAATTGCCGGGGAAATACGCCGTTATCTGCGGGACGATCAGGCGGTGAAGGTGGGACGGACCACCAAGGAGAAGGGGCAGGCCCTTCGAAAGCTCCGGGAACGGCTTCGGGGCACTCTGGGCCGGGAGGCGCGTCTGTCCGAGCTTGCGGAGGCCTCCGGCATGACCGCCGAGGAGATCGCCGTCATCGACCTGGCCATGGCCGCACCGGAATCGCTGCAGCAGGAGAACGGAGACGGCCTGACGCTGGAATCCATGCTGGGGACAGACGCGCCAGAGGAATCGCTGGTGGAAAAAATCGCGCTCCGGGAGGCGGTGGAAAGCCTCCCGGAGCGGGAAAAATGGACGGTATTGCTGCGCTTTTTCAAAGGTCTGACCCAGGAGCAGACGGCGCGGATCATCGGAGTGTCCCAGGTGCAGGTATCCCGCCTGGAGCGGCGGAGCCTGGAAAAGCTGCGGCAGCTTTTGCAGGAATAGCGCTTTTGCGGCATTCGTGGTCGGCGGGCAGGAACTCCGTCATGGTGTTCCGGTACCGCTTGGGCATGTGGGTGTCCTGCAGCCGGGGATTGATCCGCTCCTTGATGGCGATGGTCTCATAGAAGCGTTTCCACAGGGCGCGGTAGTGGACCTCCTCCTCGCCGGGGAGATTCAGGTCCAGCCGATCCACCCGCAGGATCCGGGAGCGTCCGCCGGAATAGAGCAGCAGGTCTTTGTGGGTGCGGTCATAGATGAAAAAGGCCTCGTTGGCGCAGCGGTTGCAGAAATGGCTGCGCAGCAGGGGCAGCACCCGGTTTTTCGGCTCGATCTCAGCCCCCAGCACGCCGCCATAGTCTGAGAAACGGACGAAGCCGCGCAGCTTTTCCACCTCACCGTTCATGTGGCGGATGGCCTTGGCCAGCGGGTGATATACCTCGTCCGACTGATTTTTGAGAAAGGCCCCGCCCTGGCTGAACAGCTTGCGTGCAAAGGCGTACAAGTGTGCCTCCTTGTCCTCCATGCAGGTGAGAAAGGCCCGCCGCAGTACATTGGCGCCGGAGGCGGAGCGGTTTTCCAGCCCCCGCATCACCCGCCGGGCGTGATCGGCGTCGGTGATGACGCACCGCACCGCGTAGAGGGAAAAACATTCCTCATCGCCGCTGAAGGCGATGGGGAATTCTTTGTTGATATAGCTTTCGTAGATGCAGCAGAGGAAACCCTCAAAACTGCCGTCATACTGATAGATCACTTCGTCCCATGCCATGCCGTCACCCCGCCGTGTCGAAAAGGGAGAGCTGCGCCATGGTGCCGTCCGGGGGCAGTTCGCCCCGCTGGATGGTCTCCAGCTGGTGCACCAGAGTGGAGGCGGAGAAGCGCAGGCCGCTGCGGATCCGTCCGCCGCAGGTAATGAAGAACTGAGCGCGCTTGAGCACCACGCCCAGCTTTTGCAGATCCTCAAACCGCAGATGGGAGACCCGCCGGGCGGAGACGATCCGCTTTGCCCCGACAGGCCCGATGCCGGGCACACGCAGCAGCGTTTCGTAGTCCGCCGTGGTGATCTCCACGGGGAACTGCTCCAGGTGGCCGATGGCCCAGCTGCACTTGGGGTCGATCAGCGGGTTAAAGTCCGGCTGCTCTTCGGTGAGCAGTTCCTCCGCCCGGAAGCCGTAAAACCGCAGCAGCCAGTCCGCCTGGTAGAGCCGATGCTCCCGCAGCAGAGGCGGTTTGGTGTCCGGAGAGGGGAGAAGCGTATTTTCCACCACGGGCACGTAGGCAGAGTAGAACACTCGTTTGAGCCGAAAGCGCTGATAGAGGGACTCCGTCAGATGCAGGATGTGCCGGTCGCTGTCGGCGGTGGCGCCCACGATCAGCTGGGTGCTCTGTCCCGCCGGGGCAAAGCTGGGGGCGTGCCTGTACTTCACCAGCTCCGCCTTGCTCTGCACCACTGAGTCCCGGATCTGTCCCATGGGCCGCAGGATGGCCGCCTTGGTCTTGTCCGGCGCCAGCGATTGCAGACCGGCCTCGGAGGGCAGCTCCACGTTGACGCTGAGCCGGTCGGCCAGCAGTCCCAGCTCCGTTACCAGCTCCGGCGAGGTGCCGGGGATGGCCTTGGCGTGGATGTAGCCGTTGAAGGCGTAGTCGTGGCGCAGGATGCGCAGCGCGCGGATCATCTGCTCGGTGGTGTAGTCCGGGTTGCGCAGCACGCCGGAGGAGAGGAAAAGCCCCTCAATATAGTTGCGCCGGTAGAATTCGATGGTCAGCTCCGCCAGCTCTTTTGGCGTAAACGCGGCCCGCTTCGTCTCATTGGAGCGGCGGTTGACGCAATACTTGCAGTCGTACACGCAGCTGTTGGTCATCAGCACCTTCAGCAGCGTGATGCACCGCCCGTCGGCGGAGAAGCTGTGGCAGCACCCGGCGATGGAGGAGGACGTGTTGCCGATCTTGCCCACCTGGTAGCTCCGCTTTGCCCCGCTGGAGGTGCAGGCGGCGTCGTACTTGGCGGCGTCGGACAGGATTGTCAGTTTCTCCAACAGGTCCATGGTTTAATAGGCGTGGCGCCTGCGCGGGCGAGGCTGATCGATCCGGTCGATGAGACGCATCAGGTTTACAGCGATGGAGCCGGCGCCCAGGATCACGATAATATAGCCGAGAGTCGTCATAGCGGTTACCTCCTGTGAAACTTTTGTTCTACTCGCATTTTAACTCGAACAAATGTTTTTGTCAAGCATAAAATAGAACAAATTTTCGAATTATTTGTTTTGGACGGTTGACCACCGGGCAAATCTGTATTAGAATGGGTGCAAAACAGAGATAGAGAGGGAACCATGAACGAATTGGAGAGACGTTTTATCGCGGCGCGGCGACGCGCCATTGCGGCGGACTACGCCCATTTGAACGAGAGGCAGAGAGAGGGCGTGCTGGCCACAGAGGGTCCGCTGCTGCTGTTGGCAGGCGCCGGCAGCGGCAAGACCACGGTGCTCATCAACCGGGTGGCCAACCTGCTGCGCTACGGCCGTGGCAGCGACACGGAGGAGATCCCTTTGCCGGTGTCCGAGGACGAAGTGGAGTTTCTGGAGCAATACGCCCAGCAGCCCACTGAGGCCCAGCGCCCCCTGGCCCGGTATCTCTGCGCCGTGGAGCCGGCGCGGCCCTGGGAGGTGCTGGCCATCACCTTCACCAACAAGGCCGCCAACGAGCTGAAGGACCGGCTGGAGCGGATGCTGGGGGAGGAGGCCCGCGACGTGTGGGCGGCCACCTTCCACTCCGCCTGCGTGCGGATCCTGCGCCGTGACATCGACAAGCTGGGCTTTTCCCGCGACTTCACCATCTACGACACTGACGACAGCAAGCGGGTGGTCAAGGGAATACTGAAGGATCTGAGTCTGGACGAGAAGACGTTTCCCATCCGGGAGATCCTGGCCATCATGTCCTCGGCCAAGGATGAGATGCAAAGCCCGGCGGCGTTCACGAACCTGGCCCAGACCAACGGAGACTGGCGCAGAATCAGGATCAGTAAAGTATATGAGCTTTACACACAAAAGCTGCGGGATGCCAACGCGTTAGACTTTGACGACATCATTTTGCACACCGTCCGGCTGCTGCAGAGCGACAAGGCGACCCGTGATTACTACCAGCGCAAGTTCCGTTACGTGCTCATCGATGAGTATCAGGACACCAACCACCTGCAATATCTGCTGGCAAGCCTGCTGGCAGGGGGCTACCGCAACATCTGCGTGGTGGGCGACGACGACCAGAGCATCTATCGCTTCCGGGGCGCCAACATCGAGAACATCCTCAGCTTTGAGTCGGAGTACAAGGGGGCACGGGTCATCCGCCTGGAGCAGAATTACCGCTCCACCCAGAACATCCTGGACGCCGCCAACGAGGTGATCCGCCACAACCTTGGCCGCAAGGGCAAGACGCTGTGGACGGAGAACGGCGCCGGGGAAAAGGTGCTGGTGAAAACCACCTTCAACGAGACGGATGAGGCCAACTTTGTGGTGGGGCAGATCATGATGTCCTATCACCGAGGCGCCAACTGGCGGGACAGCGCCGTGCTGTACCGCATGAACGCCCAGTCCAACGCGCTGGAATACGCCTTCAAGCGCAACGGCGTGCCCTACCGGGTGGTGGGCGGCATGAAGTTCTTTGACCGGGCCGAGGTCAAGGACATGCTGTCCTACCTGTGCCTTATCAACAACCCCACCGACGATCTGCGCCTGCGGCGCATCATCAACGTACCGTCCCGGAAGATCGGCGACGTCACCGTGGACAAGGCCCAGCAGCTGGCCACCGCCGGCGGACTGCCCCTCTACGAGGTGCTGCGCCGCGCCTCGGACTACCCGGAGCTGAAGAATTCCGCTGGCAAGCTGATGTCCTTTACAGACCTTGTGGAGGAAATGCGCAGCAAGGTTTCCACCATGGGGTTGGTGGAGTTTTACGAGTACGTGTGCGACCGCACCGGCTACGTGCGCGCGTTGATGGAGAAGGGCGACCTGGAGAGCCAGGGCCGCATCGAAAACGTGCAGGAGCTTTCCTCCAGCATCCAGGGCTTCCTGGAAAACGACCCGGAGAATCCCACGCTGGCGGGTTTTCTTGACGAGATCGCCCTCTATACCGACCTGGACGACACCAACGACAGCGACAACATGGTGACGCTCATGACCATGCACGCGGCCAAGGGACTGGAGTTCCCCTACGTCTACGTGGTGGGCATGGAGGACGGCCTGTTCCCCGGCAACCGCGCCATGGGGGAAGAGGAGGAGATGGAGGAGGAGCGGCGGCTCTGCTACGTGGCCATGACCCGCGCCAAAGAGCATCTGACGTTGACCAACGCCCGGCAGCGGATGCTGTTCGGCCGCACCACGCCCTGCATGCCCTCCCGGTTTCTGGAGGAGATCCCGGAGAAGAATATGGAGTGGCAGGGCAAGCCGGAGTCTCACACGGAAAAGCTTCCTTGGGACGAGGGCTGGTCGGATGACGGCGGACTTGGCGGATACGGCAGAGTCCGCACCGTGCGCTCGGAGCCTGCCGCGCCGAAAAAGCCGCTGGCTGCGGCCGGCAGCCACACCGCCGCCGGCTCCGCGCCGCTGATGCGTCTGGAGCCGGGCGACGGCGTCAGCCACAGCGCCTTTGGCAAGGGCATGGTGCTCAGCGTGCGGCCTATGGGCGGCGACGCCCTGGTGGAGATCGCCTTCGACCAGGTGGGCACCAAGAAGCTGATGCTGAAGGCTGCCGGAAAGCATTTAACAAAGCTGTAAAAACAGTAAAAAACCCTGCCCGATCGGGCAGGGTTTTTGGTTGTGCAGATCAGACCGCTCTGGTCACTTTACCGGAACGCAGACACCGGGTACAAACGTACACATGGCGGGGCGTACCATTGATGATTGCCTTCACGCGCTTGACATTGGGCTTCCAGGGACGATTGGAACGTCTGTGGGAGTGGGAAACCTTAATGCCGAAAGTCACGCCCTTGTCGCAGAACTCGCACTTTGCCATCCGTTGCACCTCCTTGCTGTGACTAAATACGTGGCTCACATTCGCAAGCACAAGCTATCTTAACAGATGAGAACGAAAAATGCAAGCATAATTTTCGAAAAAAATGAAAAAATGCGCACCGTGCGGAAACTATTGCGAAACGGGGCTGAATACGCTATAATACACTAAATAAAAATAGGCACATTAGCGGCATTCGAGAGATTTTCGCGGGATGCGCCGAAAAAAGGAGGCCCCTATGGAAGAGAAAGTGCGGATCACACCGGCGAAGCTGAAGAAGCTGGTGGAGGATTTTGATCTGGAGATCATCAACAAGGGAACTGATTTTAGCACGAGGGAGATCCGCATTTCCGACGTGAATAGACCGGCCCTGCAGCTGGTGGGCTTTTACGACAATTTTGATGTGACACGTCTGCAGATCCTGGGCCGCGCGGAGACCACCTACATTCAGGCGATGGACCCGGACCGGCGGAGAAAAGTCTTCAACGATCTGTTCCGCTGCGAGATCCCCGCCCTCATCGTGGCGCGGGGCATCGAGATCATGCCGGAGATCCGCGAAAGCGCGGAAAAGCACGGCCGCACCCTGCTGCGTACACCGCTGTCCACCGTGGAGATCTCCAGCCGCATCATCGATTATCTCAACCGGGCCATGGCTCCCCAGATCACCCGACACGGCGTGCTGATGAATATCTACGGCCAAGGCGTTTTGATCGTAGGCGAATCCGGCATCGGGAAGAGCGAGACGGCTATTGAGCTTTTGAAGCGCGGCCACCGGCTGGTGGCGGACGACGCCGTGGATATCCGGCGGGTATCCATCGAGCTGTACGGCTCCGCGCCGGAGGTCATTCGTCATTTTATCGAGATCCGCGGCATTGGCCTTATCGACGTGCAGCAGCTGTTCGGCATGGGCTCTGTCATGTTCGAGACGGATATCGACCTGGTGATCCGGCTGGAGCAGTGGGTCGAGGGCAAGTTTTACGACCGCCTGGGTCTGGGCGAGGAGAGGATCGATATTCTGGGCGTGTCGCTGCCCATTGTAACCGTGCCGGTCCGTCCGGGACGAAATCTGGCCGGTATCGTGGAAATCGCCACCATGAAAAACCGCCAGATGGCGTATGGATATAACAGCGCCCGCGAGTTTGTGACGCGGTTCGATAAGCAGGTAGACGCCATGGCTGCCAACAAGGAGAAGGCATGAAATACATCGGCATTGATGTAGGCGGCACCAACCTGAAAGCGGGTCTTGTGGATGAATCGGGCCTGATCCTGGCCACCCACAGCATGAAGGTGGGCCAGGTGGACGATCCCGACAGCCTGGCCTGGACGCTGGTGAGTCTGACCCAGGACCTTTGCCGCTCGGCGGGGGTGACGCTGGACCAGGTGGCCTCCGTGGGCGTGGGCGTGCCGGGCACGGTGGAGGTGCGCTCCGGCACCGTGCTCTACACCTGCAACCTGTCCATGAAGAACGTGCCGCTGCGCAAGCTGTTCCACCGGTATCTCGCAACGCCTTTTTATTTGGAAAACGACGCCAACTGCGCGGCTCTGGCCGAATATTTTGTGGGTGCGGGCCGGGGCAGCAAGCGTTTCATCACCGTCACGCTGGGCACCGGCATCGGCGGCGGCATCATCCACAACGGCAAGATATTCCACGGCGCCAACGGCATGGCCGGCGAGGTGGGACACATGAGCATCGTATACGGCGGCGAGCCCTGTCCCTGCGGCCGCCGGGGATGCTGGGAGCGGTACGCCTCCGCCAACGCCCTCAAGCGCATGACGGCCCAGGCCGTGGCGGAGCACCCCGACAGCATTCTGGGCGCGGTGGTGGCGGAGAACGGCGGCCACGTGTCCGGCCGCTCGGCCTTCGACGCCATGCGGCGGGGCGACAGGGTTGGCCGGGCTGTGTGTGAGCAGTACATTGATTATCTGGCCGCCGGGATCATCAATCTGGTGAATATCTTTCAGCCGGACACCCTGGCCATCGGCGGCGGCGTCAGCAACGAGGATGACGCCTATCTGCTCCAACCTCTGCGACGGCGCGTGGAGAAGGAGAGCATCCCCTGCAGCCGGGACAAAATGACGAAGATTGTAAAGGCGGAGCTGGGTAACCGCGCCGGCATCATCGGCGCCGCTTTCTTGGGAAAAAACAAGCGGGTTTAGGAGGGTTTTATGCTCTGGTACGAAAATTTTGACAGGGAGATCGCCGCGCATCTGCCGGACGCCAATATCGCCTCGGATGAGCCGCTGGCCCGACACTGTTCCTTCCGCATCGGCGGCCCGGCCCGTCGCATGGCGTTTCCCGCCACCTCCGGCGAGCTGGTGATGGTGGAGAAGATCGGCCGCCTCTACGGCGCCGATCCGCTGGTGCTGGGCAATGGAACCAACGTGCTGTTTCCCGACGAGGGGCTGGACCGGCTGGTCATCAGCACCAGGGACCTGTGCCGCATGGAGCGGACGGGGGAGACGGAGATCCGGGCCGAGGCCGGGCTGTCCCTGGCCCGCCTGGCGATGTTCGCCCAGCAGAACGAGCTGACGGGTCTGGAGTTTGCCCACGGCATCCCCGGCAGCGTGGGCGGCGCGGTGTGCATGAACGCCGGGGCCTACGGCGGCGAGATGAAGGACGTTCTGGTGGGCGCGCAGATCTGGTTCCCGGAGGAGGGAGTTCGCTTCCTCACCGTGGATCAGCTGGCCCTGGGTTATCGCCGCAGCGTCCTTACGGAGCAGGCCGACTCGGTTGTGCTGTACGCCGTCTTCTCACTGGAAAAGGGAGACGGCGCAGCCATCCGGGAGCGGATGGAGGAGCTGATGGGGCGGCGCAAAGCGTCCCAGCCCCTGGAGTATCCCAGCGCGGGCAGCACCTTCAAGCGTCCCACCGGTTATTTCGCCGGGGCGCTCATCGAGCAGGCGGGCCTCAAGGGGTTCTCCGTGGGCGGGGCGCAGGTCTCGCCCAAGCACGCGGGTTTTGTCATCAACACCGGCGGCGCCACCTGTGCCGACGTAAAGGGCCTCATTGCCCACATCCAAAAGACGGTGCTGGAGAAGGACGGCGTGCTGCTGGAGCCGGAGGTCCGGATCATCGGATAAGGAGGAGCCTATGGAAATACTGATCATATCGGGCCTCAGCGGCAGCGGCAAGAGCCAGGCCGCCTCCTATCTGGAGGACATCGGCTACTATACGGTGGATAATCTGCCCGCGGAGATGATGGTGAAATTCGCGGAATTCTGCGTTGCCTCCGGCGGCCATTACGACAAGGTGGCCTTGGTCTACGATATCCGGGCCGGTGAGCCCTTCACCGTGCTGGTGGAGACGCTGGACCGGATCCGCGCCATCGGCGTCACCTGCCGCATGCTGTTTTTGGAGGCGTCCACATCTGTCATCGTCAACCGGTATAAGGAGACCCGCCGCATCCACCCCCTGGCCGGAAACGGCCAGAGCATCGAAAAGTGCATCCAGCAGGAGCGGGAGATGCTTTCACCCATCCGCGACCACGCGGATTTCATCATCGACAGCACCTCTTTTTCCACCGCCAAGCTCCGCAGCGAGCTGCTGAACCTGTTTGGCGCCCAGGGGGACCACGTGGGACTCCATGTGAACGTGCTGTCCTTTGGCTTTAAGCACGGCATTCCCATCGAGGCGGATCTGGTGTTTGACGTGCGCTTCATGCCCAACCCCTTTTATGTGGCGGAGCTGAAGCGTAAAACGGGTCTGGACAAGGACGTTCGGGATTTTGTCTTTTCCTTCCAGCAGACCCACGATTTTATGGACCAGCTGGAGAAGATGGTGTCCTTCCTGCTGCCCCTCTACGGGGAGGAGGGCAAGTCGGTGCTGGTCATCGGCATCGGCTGCACCGGCGGTCATCACCGCAGCGTGGCGGTGGCTCACGAGCTTAGTGAGTACATCGCCCGCTCCGGCTATCAGGTGACGGAGAACCATAGGGATATCTCCCGATAAAAAGATCAGCCCCGGAGAGGAACACATAGATGGAAGAATATCTGTATCAGATCCCGCCGGAACGGGGTCCCCGCATCGTCGCCATCGGCGGGGGGACGGGGCTTTCCACCCTGCTGCGAGGCCTGAAATTATATACGAAGCACATCACCGCCATCGTCACCGTGGCCGACGACGGCGGCGGCTCCGGCGTGCTGCGGCACGACCTGGGCATGCTGCCGCCGGGAGATATCCGCAACTGCATGGAGGCCCTGGCCAACTGCGAGCCGGTCATGTCCCAGCTGATGCACTACCGGTTCACCGACGGCGTGCTGGCCGGTCAGAGCTTCGGCAACCTGTTCCTGGCCGCGCTGGACGGCATCATGCCCAGCTTTGACGAGGCGGTGGAGAGCCTGAGCCAGGTGCTGGCCATCACCGGCCGGGTGATGCCCGTCACCAACGAAAACGTGCAGTTAAGAGCTGTCTTCGAGAGCGGCGCCAGCGTGGTGGGGGAGTCCCACATTGCCATGATGAAAAAGGAGCAGCAGTGCCGCATCTCCTACGTGGAGCTGGTGCCCGGCCACCCCAGGGCGCTGCCGGCGGCGCTGTCGGCCATCGAGCAGGCGGACATGATCCTGCTGGCCCCCGGCAGTCTCTATACCAGCATCATCCCCAATCTCCTGGTGGACGGCATGGTGGACGCCATCCGCCGCTCGCCGGCGCTGAAGATTTATATCTGCAACGTCATGACCCAGCCGGGGGAGACGGAGGGCTACACGGTATCGGACCATATCCGGGCTCTGCAGCGCCACTCCTGCGCGGATCTATTCCGCATCTGTCTGGTCAATTCCCAGTCCATTCCCACGTCCGTTTCTCTCCGCTACGCCATGGACGGCGCGGAGGTCATCCTCTGCGACCATAGCGCCTGCGAGGCCCTGGGCGTGGAGATCGTCAGCCGGCCCGTCTCCACGGTGGAGAACGGGTGGGTGCGCCATAGCCCCGGCCATCTGGCGCGGGAGCTGATGGAGCTGTATGCCCGCCGGGCCATTCGCGTGGTGGGCGCGTCCACCCGGCATGAGACCACCAACCGGGTGGAGGAGTGAGAGGAGGAGCCTATGCCATCCTTTGCCTATAAGGTCCGCACGGAGCTGTGCCGCACGGCGGTGCAGCGGCTGTGCTGCGCCCGTGCGGAGGCCTACGGCGTACTGCTGTTCGCCAACACGTTCTCGGCGCTGGAGGTGCGGATCATCACGGAAAACCCGGAGTTTGCCGTCCGGCTCCCCAAGCTGTTCCAACGGGCGTTTTCCCTGAAATTCGACGTATTGCCCGACGAGACACCCGGCGGAAAGCGGATCTTCCGCATCACCGACCGGGACAAGCTGGAGCGTATCATCAACCAGTTCGGCTACGACCCCCGCCAGGCACTGGCCCAGCACGTGAACTTTGGTATCCTGGAGGACGAATGCTGCCGCGCCTCCTTCCTCCGGGGCGCGTTTCTCTCCGGCGGCAGCGTCACCGACCCGGAGAAGCGGTATCACCTGGAGCTGGCCACGTCCCACGTCCAGGCCAGCCGGGAGGTTTCCGCCCTGTTGACAGAGATGGGCTTCATGCCCCACACGGTGATGCGCGGCGCCAGCAGCGTGATTTATTTCAAGCAATCGGAGCATATCGAGGACTTTCTGACCACCATCGGCGCGCCTGTGTCTGCCATGGATATCATGACCGCCAAGGTGGATAAGGAGATCCGCAACCGGACCAACCGGGCCTTCAACTGCGACATGGCCAACATGGAAAAGGCGCTGGACGCGGCCCGTGAGCAGCTTACCGCCATTGAGAAGCTGCGTGACAGGGGGACGTTGGACGATCTGCCGGAAAAGCTGCGCCAGACGGCGCTGCTGCGGCTGGACTATCCGGAGCTTTCTCTGCAGGATCTGGCGGTGCGGTGCGATCCGCCGGTGAGCAAATCCTGTGTCAACCACCGGATCCGGAAACTGATGGAGCTTGCAAGGGAGGAAGAGACATGACGAAAGAAGAACGCTGCCGCAAGGCATTGGATTGCCACGCCACTACACTTAACTGCGCCCAGAGCGTGCTGTGCGCCTTCTCTGACCGCATCGGCTGGACCGACGACCAGTGCGCCGCCCTGGGCAGCGGCTTCGGCGGCGGCGTCCGCTATGGCGGACTGTGCGGCGCTGTCAGCGCTGCCGTGATGGTCCTGGGTCTGCTGTACCCCCATACGCCGGAAAACGGCATGGAGGGCAAGCGCCGCGCCACGATGCTGACCAAGGATCTCCAGCGCCGGTTCATCGCGCACTTCGGCAAGCTGGACTGCCGGGATCTGCTGGCCATCCGCGACCTGCAGGCCACGGAAATGGCGGAAAAGCTTGGCGCGGACGCTCACTGTGACATACTGATTGTAGCTGCTGTGGAGATCCTCTGCGACATGCTGGAGGAGCTGGAAAGGGAGTAAAGCCAATGGCATTTGCACACCTCCATGTGCATACGGAATACAGCCTGCTGGACGGCGCCTGCCGCATCCGCGACCTGCCCAAGCTGGTCAAGGAGATGGGGCAGACGGCGGTAGCCATCACCGATCACGGCGCCATGTACGGCGTGATCGACTTTTATCGCGCCTGCAAGGCCGAGGGGATCCACCCCGTCATCGGCTGCGAGGTGTACGTGGCCCGCCGCACCCGCTTCGACAAGATCCATGAGTTCGACAGCGAATCCCGCCATCTGGTGCTGCTCTGTCAGAACGAGACGGGCTACCGCAACCTCTCTTATATGGTCTCCCAGGCCTATGTGGAGGGCTTTTACATCAAGCCCCGCATCGACCTGGAGCTGCTGCGCGAACATGCGGAGGGCCTCATTGGTCTCTCCGCGTGCCTGGCCGGCGAGATCCCCCGGCGGATCCTGAACGGCGACTATGAGGGCGCAAAGTCCTATGCGCTGGAGCTGCAGAGCATCCTGGGGGAGGGCAACTTCTACCTGGAGCTGCAGGATCACGGCATCGCCGACCAGACCACGGTGAACCGCGCCCTGCTGCGCCTGCACCAGGAGACCGGCATCCCCCTGGTCTGCACCAACGACGCCCACTATCTCCGCAAGGAGGACGCCGAGAGCCACGATGTGCTGCTCTGCATCCAGACGGGCAAGACGGTGGATGACGAGAACCGTATGCGCTACGAGCCCCAGAATTTCTATCTCCGCTCCACGGAGGAGATGGAGGCGCTGTTCGCCGGTTATCCCGACGCGGTGGAAAACACCCAGCGCATCGCCGACCGCTGCCAGGTGGAGTTTACCTTTGGCAAATACCATTTGCCGGAGTTCAAGCTGCCGCCGGGCTACGATTCGCCCACGTACCTGCGCAAGCTGTGCGACGAGGGCTTTGCCGAGCGGTACGGCGAGGGAAATCCCCGCTACCGCCAGCAGCTGGCCTATGAGCTGGATATGATCGAGAAGATGGGCTTTACCGACTATTTCCTCATCGTCTCCGACTTTGTCCGCTATGCCAAGGGCGCCGGCATCCCCGTGGGACCGGGCCGCGGCAGTGCCGCCGGGTCCATGGTGTCCTACTGCCTGCACATCACCGACATCGACCCTATGCGGTACAACCTATATTTCGAGCGGTTTCTCAACCCGGAGCGCGTGTCTATGCCGGATATCGACATGGACTTCGGCGACACACGGCGCGGCGAGGTGGTGGACTACGTGCGCCGCAAGTACGGCGACGACCACGTGGCCCAGATCGTCACCTTCGGCACCATGGCTGCCCGCGGCGCCATCCGGGACGTGGGCCGCGCCCTGAACATGACCTATGCCGAGGTGGACGTGGTGGCCAAGCTTGTGCCCGCTACGCTCCACATCACGTTGGACGACGCGCTGAAGCTCTCCAAGCAGCTCAGTGACCTGTACGAGGGCGACGAGCGGATCCACCGGCTCATAGACACCGCCAAGGCGCTGGAGGGCATGCCCCGCCATGCCTCCACCCACGCTGCCGGCGTGGTCATCACCAAGCGACCGGTGTACGAGTACGTGCCGCTGGCGCGGAACGACGAGGCCATCGTCTGCCAGTACAACATGATCACGCTGGAGGAGCTGGGCCTTTTGAAAATGGACTTCCTGGGCCTGCGCAACCTGACGGTGCTGGACGACGCGGTGAAGATGGTGCAGCGGAGGCAGCCGGACTTCGCTCTGGACCAGATCCCCATGGACGATCCGGCGGTGTTCAAGATGCTGCAGGAGGGGAAAACCTCCGGCGTGTTCCAGATGGAGTCCTCCGGCATGACCGGCGTGTGCCTGGGGCTGAAGCCGGAGAACATCGAGGACATCACCGCCATCATTGCGCTGTATCGCCCCGGCCCCATGGAGTCCATCCCCCGGTTCATCGCCTGCAAGCACGATCCCCGGCTGATCTCCTACAAGCACCCGTCTCTCAAGCCCATTCTGGATGTGACCTACGGCTGCATCGTCTATCAGGAGCAGGTGATCCAGATCTTCCAGCAGTTGGCCGGCTATTCTCTGGGCCAGGCGGACATGGTGCGCCGGGCCATGAGCAAGAAGAAGGTCAAGGACATCGAGAAGGAGAGAGGCGCCTTCCTCCACGGCGACCCCAGCCGCCACATCAAGGGCTGCGCGGCAAACGGCATTCCGGAGGACGTGGCCCAGTCCATCTACGACGAGATCTACGACTTTGCCAACTACGCCTTCAACAAGGCCCACGCCGTGTCCTACGCCGTGGTGGCCTATCAGACCGCCTGGTTCAAATGCCATCACGTGCGGGAGTATATGGCGGCCCTGCTGACCAGCGTGCTGGACAACACTGACAAGATCGCCGAGTATATCGCCGAGTGCCGGGATTGCAGGATCCCCCTGCTGCCGCCGGACGTGAACCGCTCCTACGACCGATTCACGGTGGAGGAGGAGGGCATCCGCTTCGGGCTGGTGGCCATCAAGAACATCGGCCGGGGCTTCATCCAGGCCATGGTCCGGGAGCGGAAGAGCGGCGGCCTTTTCGCCTCCTTCCAGGACTTCTGCCAGCGGATGTTTGACTGCAACGACATGAACAAGCGGGCGGTGGAGAATCTCATCAAAGCAGGATCCTTCGACTCGCTGGGCGCACGCCGCTCCCAGCTGCTGG
>DGHJ01000126.1:3108-10684 GCA_002392625.1 Oscillospiraceae bacterium UBA3851 | reverse complement strand
GCGTCCAGGGTCTCGCCCCGGCGGCCGATCAGAGCGCCCAGCTTCTCGCCCTCCAGGATCACGCGATAGCGGCCCTTCTCCGTCTCATAGACCTTGATCTGGGCCTCGCTCTCCAGCTGGCTCAGCAGGCCGGTGAGGAAGGCCGTGATCTTGCCGGCGTTCTCATCCTGGCACAGGGGCAGCTCCTCAACGTTCTGCTCCGCCACAGGCTCGGCCTTCTTCTCAGGCTTGGGCTCCGGCTTCTTTTCCGGCTTGGGCTGGCGGGGCTGGTCCTTCTTGGCAGGCTCCTTCTTCTCGGGAGCCTTCTTCTCCGGGGTCTTCTTCACCGGCTTCACCGGCTCAGGCACCACGGGCTTTACCGGCTCCGGGATCACCTCGGACTCCTCGGGCCCGTAGGTGACGCGGACGCGGGCAGGGCTGGCACCGATGCCCAGAAAGCCGCTCTTGGCCCGCTCCAGGATCTCCACGGAAACGTCGTCACGGTCCATACCGAGCTGCTCCAGCGCTTTGCGGATGGCCTCCTCCTCGGTCTTGCCCGTTACGTCGATATAACTCATAGACAAAACTCCTTACTCTTGATAATGGTCCTCGCTGTAGGAGCGGCCGCGGGCATAGGGACGCTGTCCCACCCGGCCGTTCTCATTGGTGGAGGGACCGCTGCGGCCGGATTCCTTGCGCTGCTGCAGCTTTTTCCGGCTGCCCTGGGGCTGGCTCTGGCCGTAACGCTGCTGCTGTTCAGCCAGTCTCTCCCGCTGCTGCTGGTACTTGGCGTAGCGCTTTTCCCGCTTCTCCCGCTCCTTATCAGTCTCCTCGCGGTCCAGAATGGCGTTGATCCGCTTGTTGAGGATCAGCTCCTGCAGGACCTGGAAGCCGGCGTTGGCAATCCAGTAGATGCACAGGGCGGCGGGGAACATCATACCCCAAATCACAGTCATCAGCGGCATAATGTACATCATGCCCTTGCCGCTGTTGCCTGTGCTGGGGCTGGCCTTCATGCTGATGACAGACAGCATCATCTGGACAGCCGCGGCGATCAGGGGCAGCAGCAAAAGGCCCCAAACGGGCCAGCCGCCGCCGGGGAAGATGTTGAACTTGGTGTTGGCGACCTCGGACAGATCCAGACCGATGAAGTTGTAGTCCAGGTCGATGAGGCCCTTGAACTGACCCTGGAAGCTGCTCCAGTTTTCATGGACATACTTGGCCAGGCCGATCTGCTCATAGGCCTTGTTGCCGGTCAGCTCCCAGCCCATGGAGGTGGCAAGCTCACGGATCTTGTCCACGGTGTCCGTGGACAGCATCATGAAGTACCGCAGGGGCTGGCGGATGATGTTATACAGTGCGATCAGAATGGGGAAGGGGATCAGCGACCACAGGCAGCCGGACATGGGGTTGATGCCTTCCTTGGCATACAGCTCCGCCATCTCCTCCTGCTGGCGCTGCTTATTGTTGGCGAAGCGGGTCTGGATATCCTGAATCTTGCCCTGCATGCGGTTCATGCGCAGCATGCTCTTTTTGCTCTTGAGCTGGAAGGGGAGCAGGATCAGCTTCACCACCAGGGTGAAGAGGATGATAGCCAGACCGTAGGAGCCCGTCAGACTGTAGAAAAGACGGGTCAGCCACGCGAACGGGACGCAAATATAATATCCCAGTTGTGACATGTACGATTACCCTCCGTTGTGTGTTGAATAGAACGAGGTTGTTGGGGAATGGGAGCTTCAGGGAACGGGGTCATAGCCGCCCTTGTGAAAAGGGTGGCAGCGGGCGATCCTTTTGGCGGCAAGCCAGCCGCCCTTCACCGCACCGTATCTCTCCACCGCCTCCAGAGCGTACTCCGAGCAGGTGGGGATATAGCGGCATCGCGGCGGCAGACCCGGCGTGATGTGCTTTTGATAAAAGCGGATGGCCGCCATCATGGGCTTTTTCACCGCTGCGCCTCCTTCAGAAGCTCCAGCTGGTCCAGCGCCTTCAAGTAGGACGCTTCCAGCTTCTGGTACGTGGTATGTGCGGCGCGGACACGGGCCACGATGATCACATCGTATCCCGGCAGCATCCGATCCTTATTCAGCCGGTAGATCTCCCGCAGGCGGCGGCGCACCTTGTTGCGCACCACGGCCTTGCCCAGCTTGGTGCTCACCGTGACGCCCAGGCGGCTGCGCCCGGCGCGGTTGCGCTGGCAGTAGACCACCATGCAGGGGGAAACGGCAGATCTGCCCTTCCGGTAGATCCGGCGGAACTCATAGTTCTCTTTTACCGTAACCTCTGCGCGCATGGTGTGCTCCTTTGTACCCCGGTCGGGATAGACGACGAGGGACGGCAGTTTCCCCTTTCCACCGTCCCTGTGTATAATCAGATGATGGTCGTGCGCTGCACCGTTGACTTCCCCTTAGTAAGTGATGAATAAATCGAAGTGCGCGGTTTGGCGAGCAGATTTTTTGGCTGATGAAGCCGAAAAAACGCAGGAATACTTTGTGTATTTCAAGTTTTTGAGGCAAAATCAGACGGAAAATATGCCGTCAAGACGTGTGCGGCGATTTGTTCAGCGCTTACTTAATGGGTCAGACGGGCGCGGCCCTTCGCGCGGCGGCGGGCCAGAACCTTGCGGCCGTTGCTGGTGGCCATTCTCTTGCGGAAGCCGTGCTCCTTGGAGCGCTGGCGCTTCTTGGGCTGATAGGTACGGAACATTGCGGTACACCTCCATCTTTATTTGATATTCGCGGCAGCGACACACGCTGCCTGTACTCGACAGCAGACGGGATCTTTGCCCCGCCCGCCGCAGTCGACGACACATTACGCCATTATCAAAACAGCGTAATGGTTATTATACAGATTCCCCCTGCCCGTGTCAACACCGAGTTTTTGCACCTTCGGCCCGTCCATTCCGGGGGAAACGCCCGTTTTTTCACCGGATGATATACAGAATGTAGTATTTGGAGTGAGCACAGTCTTCAAAATCTTGTATTCCACCGGGTGTGAAAAAAAGATACCTTTATTTAATATATAACTATAGACTTTTTTTGCCCTTTTTGGTATAATGAAGCGTAATATTTTATGGTGGCGGAGGGCGCCCTTTTCTCCGCCGCCGGGATCACGAGAGAGAAACCCATCGGGAAAGGGGAGAAAAGCTTTGAATTCCTATGCAGACGTGTGGGCGGCTGTGATGACGCGGCTGCGGACGAAGCTGTCCGATACCACCGTGAACACCTGGTTCGACGAGATCGACGTGGTCACCATGGAGGATTCCGCCTTCGTGCTCCACTGCGGCAACGCCTTTAAGAAGAGCGTGGTGGAGAAGAGCTATCTGCAGCACATCAAGACGGAGCTGAAGGACATCTTCTCCACAGACCTGGAGGTCAAGCTGCTGGACGACGACATGCTGGCGGCCTATCACGGCGTGCGGCCGGATTACCCCGGCGGCCCCGACGGCAGCGAGGGCTTCACCTTTGAGACCTTCGTCACCGGACCCCAGAACAAGCTGGCCTATTCCGCCGCCCGCGCCGTGGCGGAGGCCGCCTCCGGCCGGACCTACAACCCCTTGTTCATCTACGGCGACAGCGGCCTGGGCAAGACCCACCTGCTCTACGCCATCTCCCACCTGCGCCACAAGCTGTTCCCCGCTCAGAAGATCGTTTACATCAAGGGCGAGGACTTCATGAACGAGTATATCGAGCTGGTCCGGGCCGGACGGGGCAGCGAGTTCCGGGCCAAATACCGGGACGCCGACCTGCTGCTGGTGGACGATATCCAGTTCATCGCCGGCAAGGTGGAGACCCAGAATGAGTTCTTCCACACATTTAATTCTCTCCACGAGGCCGGGCACCAGATCGTGCTGACCTCCGACCGGCCGCCCCGCGAAATGACCCTGCTGGACGACCGGCTCCGCACCCGCTTCGAATGGGGCCTGATGGCGGACATCGCGCCGCCGGATTACGAGACCCGGCTGGCTATCATCAAAAACCGGGCCGCCTTCATGAATCTGAACCTGCCGGACAGCGTGACCAACTACATCGCCGAGAACATCACCTCCAACGTGCGGCAGATCGAGGGCACCCTCAACAAGATCTCCGCCTTCTGGGACCTGGAGGGCCGGGAGCTGGACGAGGAGTCCGTCAGCCGGGCCATTCAGGATATGCTGGAGAAGGACAGCGTACCCTCCCCGGCGGTGATCATCCACCACATCTGCAAGTACTACAACATCGACGAGGAGACGCTGCGGGGCAAGAACCAGAGCCACGGCGTGGCCAACGCCCGCCAGATCGCCATGTATCTCATCCGCGACATGGTGAAGATACCCCTGGCGGAGATCGGCCGGGAGTTCGGCGGCAAGGACCACACCACCGTGCTCCACTCGCTGAAAAAGGTGCAGCAGCTGCTGCGCACCGACCCGGCCTTCAAGGAGACCATCAACGAGATCGTGGCCAACATCAACGCCCGGCACTGACGCCTTTCCCCATTTTTCTGTGAAATCCACGTGGACGCGGTGTGAAAGAGCGGTCCGCCCCCTTCTTTCGTGGAAAACCCGGAAAAATCTTCACCGTTGCCTGTGGGCCGATTTTCCTGTGTTTCCAACTCTTTTCTGCCCGTTTCCACATCCCGTTTCCCCTACTGCTTTTATTTCTAAAAAATCATATCTTATGTTCTTTATCAGAGAAATATGCCTGACATTTTTTTCGCCGAGAAGAAAGGAACGTGATCCATATGCTGCGTTTTTCCTGTGAGAAGTCACTGCTGCAGACCGCCGTATCCACGGCCTCCCGCGCCGTTTCCGCCAAGAGCTCCATCCCCGCTCTGGAGGGCATTCTGCTGGAGGGCGACGAGCATCTGACCCTGTCCGGCTACAATATGCAGACTGGCATCCGCACCGCCTTTGCCGCCGAAATCCACGAGGCCGGCCGCATCGTGCTG
The DNA here is from genome assembly GCA_002392625.1 of Oscillospiraceae bacterium UBA3851. Lineage (GTDB taxonomy): Bacteria > Bacillota > Clostridia > Oscillospirales > Oscillospiraceae > Vescimonas. The sequence continues at coordinate 5,782 of DGHJ01000126.1, read as the reverse complement.
ACGGCCCGGCTGTTCAGCGAGATCATCCGCAAGCTGCCGGACGACGTGGTGGTATTCGCCGCCGACCAGCGGCTCAACGTCCATCTGACCTGCGGCGACGCCAGCTTCGATATCCAAGGCCTCAGCGCCGACGATTTCCCGGAGCTGCCGGAGGTGGACGACGAATATTCCGTGGCCATCCAGCAGCGGACGCTGAAGGCCATGATCAACCAGACCAGCTTCGCTGTGTCCACCAACGAGAGCCGCCCCGTCCACACCGGGTCCCTCTTTGAGATCGGCGACGCCGGGCTGACGGTGGTGTCCGTGGACGGGTTCCGCCTGGCCCTGCGCAAGGAGCCGCTGGAGAAGATCGACGGCGGCGCCTTCCGCTTCGTGGCCCCCGGCTCGGCGCTGAAGGAAGTGGAGAACATCTGCGCCGACACGGACGACCTGATCACCATCATCCAGGGCAAGCGCCACCTGCTGTTTGAGACGGGCAGCACCCAGCTGATCTGCCGCCGGCTGGAGGGCGAGTTCCTGGACTATAAGAATGCTATCCCCCGCACCAACCCCATCCGCCTGGAGGTGGAGACCAAGGCCCTGATGGAGAGCCTGGATCGCGTCAGCGTGGTGATCAGCGAAAAGCTGAAGAGCCCGGTGCGGTGTCTCTTCGACATGGACAAGGTCTATCTCTCCGCCAGGACCGGCAACGGCGAGGCCAAGGACATATGCCTGCTGAAGGGCGACGGCACGGGTCTGGAGATCGGCTTCAACAACCGCTATCTCATGGACGCCCTGCGCTACGCCCCGGCGGAAAAGGTCAATTTGGAGTTGAACACAGGCATCTCCCCCTGCATCATCACTCCCGTGGACGGCAGCGACAGCTTCCTCTACATGGTGCTGCCGGTGCGCCTGAAGGCCCAATAAGGAAGGGAAACCCATGAACGTGATCGAGATCACAACCGAATATATCAAGCTCCAGGACCTGCTGAAATTCGCCAGCGTGGCTGCCACCGGCGGCGAGGCCAAGCTGATGGTCCAGGAGGGCCAGGTCCAGGTCAACGGTGAGGTCTGCACCATGCGGGGCAAGAAGATCCGTCCCGGCGACGACGTGGCGGTAGCCGGTCGGCATTTCACGGTCAAGTATGCGACTCAATGAGCTGGCCCTGGAGGGCTTTCGCAACTACGACACGGCCCGGCTGACCTTTGACGGCGACTGCAACGTGATCTACGGCGAAAACGCCCAGGGCAAGACCAACCTGCTGGAGGCCATCGTCTACCTGAGCTGCGGCAAGTCGCCCCGGACCCACACGGACCGGGAGCTGATCGGCTTTGACCGGGATTTTGCCCGGCTCACCGGGCTGATCCACAGCCGGGATCGGGATTTCAAGACGGAGATCACCCTCCAGCGGGGCCGGCGGCGGAAGATGACCGTCAACGGCGTGGCCGCCAAAAACGGCGCTGCCCTGTCCGACGTGCTGCACACCGTGTTTTTCGCCCCGGAGGACCTGTTCCTCATCCGGGAGGGCGCGGCGGCCCGGCGAAAATTCATGGATCTGTCCCTGAGCCAGCTGCGGCCCCGGTACGCCGAAGCCCTGGCGGAGTATAACCGCCTGTACGAGCACAAGACCCGCATCCTGCGGGACAGCGAGAACCACCCCTCTCTGCTGGACACCCTGCCGGATTTCAACCGGCGGCTGTGCCAGGTGGGAGCGATTCTGATCCACTATCGGGCCCGGTTCTGCCGGGCCCTGGCCGAGTATGCCCGCCAGGCCCACCAGGAGTGCTCCGGCGGCCGGGAGGAGCTGGCCCTCTCCTATCAGACGGTCAGGACGGTGGAGAACCCCTTTGCCGAGCCGTCCGCCCTTATCTCTGCGCTGGAGGCCCACCAGAAGGCCCACTACGACGCGGAGATCGCCAGCCGTCTCTGCCTCAGCGGCCCTCATAAGGACGACATAGAAGTCGAGGTCAACGGCCGCAGCGCCCGGCAGTACTGCTCCCAGGGCCAGGTGCGCACCGCGGCGCTGGCCCTGAAGCTGGCGGAGCGGGAGATCCACAAAAACACCTTCGGCGAATATCCCGTCATGCTGCTGGACGACGTGCTCAGCGAGCTGGACCCCCGGCGGCAGGAATACGTGCTCAACCGTATTTCCGGAGGACAGATTTTCATTACCTGTTGCGAAAATGACCGTCTTGACGCCCTGGTGGGCGGCAGGGTCTTTCATATCCACGGCGGGGAGGTGGTTTGATGAGCTACCTCCATATCGGCAACAACGTGATGCTCCCGGACAGGCGGATCATCGGCGTCTTCGATCTGGACAATACCTCCACCTCCAAGCACACCCGTGCCTTTCTCAAAAACGCGGAGGATGAGGGCGTGGTGGTAGACGCCTGCGACGATATCCCGCGCTCATTTCTGGTGTGCGACCACCCCTATCATAAGCAAATCGTCTATCTCTCGCAGCTCAATTCCCAGACCCTGGCCAAGCGGGCCGAGGAAGCTGTTTCAACCCAAGTAGAAGGAGAAAAGAACCATGTCTGAACTGGAAAAAGTCACCCAGGTGGAGACGGAATACGACGCCTCGGAGATCCAGGTCCTGGAGGGTCTGGAGGCCGTGCGCAAGCGGCCGGGCATGTATATCGGCTCCACCAGCGCCAGCGGCTTGCACCATCTGGTCTATGAGATCGTGGACAA
>DGHJ01000126.1:2877-3048 GCA_002392625.1 Oscillospiraceae bacterium UBA3851 | reverse complement strand
ACTCCATCGACGAGGCCCTGGCCGGGTACTGCACCGATATCACCGTCACCATCAACGAGGGCAACACCATCACCGTCACCGACAACGGCCGCGGCATCCCCGTGGACATCCAGCAGCAGACGGGACGGCCCGCCCTGGAGGTGGTGTTCACCGTGCTGCACGCCGGCGGCA
>DGHJ01000126.1:1611-2779 GCA_002392625.1 Oscillospiraceae bacterium UBA3851 | reverse complement strand
AGGTCTCCGGCGGCCTCCACGGCGTGGGCGCCAGCGTGGTCAACGCCCTCTCAGAGTGGCTGATTGTCCAGGTCCACAAGGACGGGAAGATCCACGAGATGCACTTCTCCCGCGGCGCCATCACCAAAGAGATGGCCGTGGTGGGCGAGACGGACCGCACCGGCACCACCGTCACCTTCAAGCCGGACCCGGAGATGTTCGACACCCTGGAGTACGACTATGAGACGCTGCACACCCGCATGCGGGAGCAGGCCTTTTTGAACGCCGGGCTTCGCATCACCATCACCGACGGTCGCGTCGGCCGGGAGCAGAGCGAAACCATGCGCTACGAGGGCGGCATCCGGGAGTTCGTCACCTATATCAACCGCAACAAGACCCCTCTCCACCAGGAGGTCATCTACATGGCCGGCGCCAAGGGGGACAGCACCGCTGAGATCGCCATGCAGTATAACGACGGCTACAACGAAGCGCTGGTCAGCTTTGCCAACGACATCCACACCCCGGAGGGCGGCATGCACGAGACGGGCTTCAAGACAGCTCTGACCCGCGCCCTCAACGCCTACGGCCTGAAGTACGGCATGATCAAGGGCGACGACAAGGTCTCCGGCGAGGACTGCCGGGAGGGCCTGACCGCCGTGATCTCCGTGAAGCTGACGGAGGCCCAGTTCGAGGGCCAGACCAAGGCCAAGCTGGGCAACGCCCATATTCGCACGCTGGTGGACCAGGTGGTCAGCGATCAGCTCTCCGTCTATCTGGAGGAGCACCCGGTGGTGGCCCGGACCATTCTCGACAAGGCCCTCACCGCCAACCGCGCCCGCGAGGCCGCCCGCAAGGCCCGTGAGTCCATCCGCCGGAAGACGGCGCTGGGCGGCGCCGCTATGCCCGACAAGCTGCGGGACTGCAATGAGAACAACCCGGAGCTCACCGAGATCTACATCGTGGAGGGCGACTCCGCAGGCGGCTCCGCCACCCAGGGCCGGGACAGCCGGTTCCAAGCCATTCTGCCCCTGTGGGGCAAGATGCTCAATGTGGAGAAGGCGCGGGCCGACAAGGTCTACGGCAACGACAAGCTCCAGCCCGTCATCACCGCGTTGGGCGCCGGCATCGGCGAGGAGTTTGACGAGCAGAAGCTGCGCTATCACAAAATCATCATCATGGCCGATGCCGA
>DGHJ01000126.1:968-1568 GCA_002392625.1 Oscillospiraceae bacterium UBA3851 | reverse complement strand
CATGGCCGATGCCGACGTGGACGGCGCCCATATCCGGACGCTGCTGCTGACCTTCTTCTTCCGCTTCATGCGGCCCCTCATCGAGCAGGGCTACGTCTATTCCGCCGTGCCGCCCCTCTATAAGCTGACAAGAGGCAAGCAGCAGCGTGTGGCCTACTCCGACGAGGAGCGGGACCGGGTGTCCGCCGAGATGCGGGGCGACAATCCCAACGCCAAGATCGACATCAGCCGCTTCAAAGGTCTGGGCGAGATGAACCCCCACGAGCTGTGGGAGACCACCATGGACCCCGCCACCCGCACGCTGCGCCGCATCACCCTGGACGACGCCGTGGCAGCGGACGCCACCTTTACCGTGCTCATGGGCGAGAAGGTGGAGCCCCGCAAGGAGTTCATTGAGAAAAACGCCAAATACGCCGTCAATCTGGATTATTAAGGAGGTGCCGAGATGTCCAAGAAACCCCAATACGACCCTGAGGAGATCCGGTATCCCCATCAGCATATCGTGGAATCCCCTCTGGTGCCGGAGATGGAGAAATCGTACATCGAGTACGCCATGTCCGTCATCGTGGGCCGCGCCCTGCCCGACGTGCGGGACGGCCT
>DGHJ01000126.1:507-835 GCA_002392625.1 Oscillospiraceae bacterium UBA3851 | reverse complement strand
AAGAAGTCTGCCACCTGCGTGGGCGACGTGCTGGGCCGGTATCACCCCCACGGCGACGCCTCCGTCTACGACGCCCTGGTGCGTCTGGCCCAGGACTTCTCCATGCGCTACATGCTCATCGACGGCCACGGCAACTTCGGCTCCATCGACGGCGATCCCCCCGCGGCCTACCGTTATACCGAGGCCCGGCTCAGCAAAATCGCAAACGAGATGCTGCGGGACATCGAGAAGGACACCGTGGACTGGGACCCCAACTTCGACGAGAGCCGGAAAGAACCCCGCGTTCTCCCCGCCCGCTTCCCCAACCTGCTGGTGAACGGCTCCAGCG
>DGHJ01000126.1:319-446 GCA_002392625.1 Oscillospiraceae bacterium UBA3851 | reverse complement strand
TCGCCGTGGGCATGGCCACCAATATCCCGCCCCACAACCTGCGGGAGGTCATCGGTGCCTGCATCTGCGTGCTGGACGACCCGGACGCCACGCTCAGCGATCTGATGGAGTACGTCAAAGGCCCCGA
>DGHJ01000126.1:0-190 GCA_002392625.1 Oscillospiraceae bacterium UBA3851 | reverse complement strand
CGGGGCCGTCTGGTGGTCCGGGCCCGCCACGAGTTTGAGGAGTTCGGCGCCGGCCGCACCCGCATCGTCATCACGGAGCTGCCCTACCAGGTCAACAAGCGCATGCTCATCAAGAGCATGGCCGACCAGGTGGAGGACAAGCGGCTGGAGGGCATCAGCGACATCCGGGACGAGTCCGACCGCAACGGCA
>DGHJ01000043.1 GCA_002392625.1 Oscillospiraceae bacterium UBA3851 | reverse complement strand
CCATGCCCGGCAAGGCCTTCATGTATCCCATCCCCTACGCCTACTACACCGATCTGAAGGTCCGCCGCTACGGCTTCCACGGCACCAGCCACCGCTACGTATCCAAGCGGGCCGCCGAGATGATGGGCAAGCCCATCGAGGAGCTGAAGCTCATCTCCTGCCATATGGGCAACGGCAGCTCCATCTGCGCCATTGACGGCGGCAAGAGCGTGGACACCTCCATGGGCTTCACCCCCATCGCCGGTCTGCCCATGGGCACCCGCTGCGGCGACATCGACGTGTCCATCCTGGAGTACCTGTCCGCCAACACCGGCAAGGACATCAAGGAGCTGACCAACATCCTCAACAAGATGTCCGGCGTGCTGGGCGTGTCCGGCGTGAGCTCCGACTTCCGCGATCTGGACACCGCCGCCGCTCAGGGCAATGAGCGCGCCAAGCTGGCTCTGGATATGTTCCACTACGCCGTTGCCAAAACCGTGGGCGGCTACGTGGCTGCCATGAACGGCGTGGACGGCATCATCTTCACCGCCGGCATCGGCGAGAACAGCGCCGAGACCCGCGCCGAGATCTGCAAGTACCTCAAGTATCTGGGCGTGGAGATCTGCCCCGAGTGCAACAAGAAGCGCGGCGAGGACACCTTCATCTCCACCCCCGACAGCAAGGTCAAGGTCATGGTCATCCCCACCAATGAGGAGCTGGTCATCGCCCGCGACACCCGCGACATCGTGGAGGCCCTGTAAGGGAACGAAAATCGCATACTAACACAGCCCCGCCGATCCCGGCGGGGCTGTTTGCATATAAGAGATTCGTCAATTCACCGTCAGCTTGGCGGCGCTGGAGATCACCTTGTTCCCGTCGGCGTCGGTAACCACGCAGCGATACTCATAGCCGTTCCGGGCTTCGGTGACGGGTACGCTCATCGCAGCGGTCTTGCAGCCGGTGAGGCCGGAGTTCTTCCAGCTGCCGCCGGGAGCGCGATACTGCCACTTGTATCCCAGATCCGTGCCGGTGGCCGCCACCTTGAACCTGGCGGTGTCGCCCACGGCGGCGGTATTATTCTTGGGCTGGGTGGTGATGGACAGCGGCCCGACGACATGCAGTGCGGCGGCCTCGCTGGCAGCGGTAAAGCCGTATGCGTCCGTGATCACACAGCGGTACTGAAACCCATTCCTCGCCGCCGTCGCGGCGATCTGCAGGGTATCCGTGTTATAACCCACCGATGCGGAGGTGGAATCCTCCCACGTTTTTCCGCCGTTATGGCTCCACTGCCATTGATAGCGCAGGCTCTCGCCCTCGGCATTCACGGTGAAGATCGCCTTATTTCCGATGGTGGTCGCAACATCCTGCGGCTGGGTGGCGATGGACAGCGGCATGCTGCTGGAAATGTCTGTCCGCAGCATGTTGACGATGCAGTTGCCGTAATACTCCTGCGTGAGTTTCATGAGTTCACCGGAACCGGACGGGTACGGAAAATGATCCATGAAGGTGGATATCTCGATCAGAGCGCAGGGGAAACCGAAGCTGTTCTGCCAGCCGGTAAAGCTGCTCGCTCCGGGTGTGACCGCAACGGGATGCCATGCTTCTGTGAAATCCAACTCATTCTTATAGATGTGATAAATTGCATCCATAACATAGTGCATGGCATGATAGGTGTTGCTGTCGGCAGCAGCAAACCCGTAACATCCGTAAGGCTGGACATAGCCATGGGGATTATCGATATTGACATTCGTGGTGTCACGTCCGGCATAAGGATCTGTATGCAGATCGACCCACAGCGAGAGTTCTCCCTCATACTCATGGACCGTTTCATAGATCACATTGGCCTCGCCGACGTCTGTGACGTCATATACCACGCCGTCAACCGTCCTTTTATGGCTCGATGATATGAGCCAGTTCCACGCCTGCTGTTTACTGTCTTCAAAGGCGTTGACCCGTCTGTCATGCTGAAGGCCCCATGGATTCCAGGAGGGGATAATGATAAACCTGACATCTCTCAAGTTTCCCAGATCGGGGTATTTGTCGCCTTCGAAATAGATCATGCGGATCAGACGGTACAGCCCCCAGTAGCTCTCTGCTTCGTTGCCGTGGCAGCCGGAAGTAAGCAGTACCGTTTTCTCATACCCGTTCACGGGCGTAAAGGTATACCTGTAAATGGGATATACGTCCGTGTTATCACCGTAGGGGGTGCTCGTCCACCTGCTTTCCCGCTCCACAAAAACGCCCGGAATAATCGTTGCGGACGGATCGTAGGCGTCGCCCGGCGTGTAGCCGACGGGCAAAAAAGTGTCCCAGGTGGAGGCAATGAACGCATGATAGCCCAGATGATCTTCGCCTACCGGAATGGGGTCAGGGGTTTCTCTCATCCTGAATATCTGATTGACATCCCCATTGCCTTCAGCTCCTCCCCTGCAGGCCACAGCAAAGAAAACGAAAACCACGAGCAGCGCTGTCAAAATAAGGTTGAACTTCATCATTTTTTCTTCTCCTGTTCAGGGAGATGCGCGATTGATCCCATCTTGTTATGTATCCCAGACAAAGAAAACGGACTGCTGTCATTTTTCCAACAGTCCGTTTTTTGCCCTTCCGGTCAGACAGATCCCCAAATCGTTTTGATCCAGGCCTTTTTTCGTCTTTTTACTTCTTCTCCCGGTCGTAGGCCACCACCACGCGGCGGTTGGGCTCGGTGCCCACGGAGTAGGTGTTGACGCCGGGGACGTCCTGCAATGCGGCGTGGATCACGTGGCGCTCGTAGGCGTTCATGGGCTCCAGCGTCACGCTGCGGCGGTACTTGCGGGCCTTCTCGGCGGTCTTTTTGGCCAGGCTCTCCAGGCTCTGCTCCCGCTTGCGGCGGTAGTTCTCGGCGTCCACCTGGACGCGGATGCGCTTGTCGGCGCCGCTGTTGACGGCGTAGTTGGTCAGCTGCTGGATGGCGTCCAGGGTCTCGCCCCGGCGGCCGATGAGCTGACCCAGCTTCTCGCCCTCCAGAATGACGCGATAGCGGCCCTTCTCCGTCTCATAGACCTTGATCTCGGCCTCGCTCTCCAGCTGCTTCAGCAATCCGGCCAGGAAGGCCGTGATGCGCCCGGCGTTCTCATCCTGGCACAGGGGCAGATTTTCTTCCGGCTGCGCCGCCGGCTCCGGTCTGTTTTCGCTATTGCGCTCCGGCTGGGGCTTGCGCTCCGGCTTCTTCTCCGGCTTGGGCGGACGGGGCTGCTCCGGCTTCTTCTCCGGGCGCTCCAGCTTTTCCTGCCGCTCCGGCTTCTTCTCCGGAGCCTTTTTGGGGGCTTCCGGCTTCTTCTCCGGCTTGGGAACGACGGGCTTTACCGGCTCCGGGATCACCTCGGACTCCTCCGGCCCGTAGGTCACGCGGACGCGGGCGGGACTGGCGCCGATGCCAAGAAAGCCGCTCCTGGCCCGCTCCAGGATCTCCACGGACACGTCGTCACGGTCCATGCCCAGCTGTTCCAGCGCCTTGCGGATGGCCTCTTCCTCGGTCTTGCCCGTTACGTCGATATAACTCATAGACAAAACTCCTTATTCTTTGTAGTGGTCCTCGCTGAAGGAGCGGCCGCGGGCATAGGGGCGCTGCCCCACCCGGCCGTTCTCGTTGGTGCTCTGGCCGCTGCGGTTCTGCTCCTTATGCTGTTGCTGCTTCTTTTTGCTGCCCTGGGGCTGCTTGCCGCCGTTGTAGCGCTCCTGCTGCTGCGCCATCAGCTCCTTCTGCTGCTGATATTTGGCGTAGCGCTTCTCCCGCTTCTCCCGCTCCTTATCGGTCTCCTCCCGGTCCAGAATGGCGTTGATCCGCTTGTTGAGGATCAGCTCCTGGACGACCTGGAAGCCGGCGTTGGCGATCCAGTAGATACACAGGGCGGCGGGGAACATCATGCCCCAGACCACGGTCATAATGGGCATCAGGTACATCATGCCCTTGCTGCTGCCGTTGTCGGCGCTGGGACTTGCCTTCATGCTGATGACGGACAGCACCAGCTGCGTGCCGGCCGCGATCAGCGGCAGCAGCAGCAGGCCCCACGCGGCCCAGCCGCCGCCGGGGAAGATGCTGAATTTGGTGTTGGCGATATCGGACAGATCCAGTCCCAGGAAGTTGTAGTCCAGGTCGATGAGGCCCTTGTACTGGCCGTCAAAGGCGGTCCAGTTCTCATGGATGAACTTGGCCAGGCCGATCTGCTCATAGGCCTTGTTGCCGGTCAGCTCCCAGCCCATGCCGGTGGCCGCCTCGCGGATCTTGTCCACCGTCTCCATGGACATCATCATGAAGTAGCGCAGCGGCTGGCGAATGATGTTGTACAGGGCGATGAGGATGGGGAACGGGATCAGGGACCACAGGCAGCCGGACATGGGATTGATGCCCTCTTTGGCATACAGCTCCGCCATCTCCTCCTGCTGGCGCTGCTTATTGTTGGCGTAGCGGGTCTGGATATCCTTGATCTTGCCCTGCATCCGGTTCATGCGCAGCATGCTCTTCTTGCTCTTGAGCTGGAAAGGCAGCAGCACCAGCTTCACCACCAGGGTGAAGAGGATGATGGCCAGGCCGTAGGACTGCGTCACGCTGTAGAAAAGACGCATCAGCCACGCAAAGGGGACGCAGATATAATATCCCAGTTGTGACATGTACGATTACCCTCCGTTACATTTCGGTTATAAAGAGGTTGTGGGGAAAGAAGATCGCTCAGGGGACGGGGTCGTACCCGCCCTTGTGGAAGGGGTGGCAGCGGGCAATGCGCTTGGCGGCCATCCAGCCGCCCTTCACTGCGCCGTACTTCTCCACCGCCTCCAGAGCGTACTCCGAGCAGGTGGGAATATAGCGGCAGCGGGGCGGCAGGCCCGGCGATACGTACTTCTGATAAAAGCGGATGGCCGACGTTATGGGCTTTTTCACCGCTGTGACTCCTTCAATAGCTCCAGCTGGTCCAGCGCCTTAAGGAAGGACGCTTCCAGCTTCTGATACGTGGTGTGTGCGGCGCGGACGCGGGCCACTACGATGACGTCGTAGCCCGGCAGCATCCGATCCCGGTTGAGGCGGTAGATCTCCCGCAGGCGGCGGC
>DGHJ01000137.1 GCA_002392625.1 Oscillospiraceae bacterium UBA3851 | reverse complement strand
CTTTCCGAGAACCAACGCTTTACAGACTATTTTGACAGTCTGACCGGCGTGACCGCAGCGGTCACGCCGGTTTCATATCCTTTTGAGCCGGTGATTGCCGCCTCAAAACATCTTCTTTATGGAGTACGCCCCGATTCGGCGCTTCTGTTTTTTTGTTGGTTGCGGCGGCGGAAGAAAACGGCCGAGCGCCGTCTCATCCCGCCCCTATATTCCTCCGGATAACGTTCCACAGCCTCTCCCCATTTCCTTCCCCCACGTAGCTGTTGTGGGGCGTGGCGATCATGTTGGGCGTGTCCCACAGGGGGCTGTCTTCCGGCAGCGGCTCGGTCTCAAACACGTCCAGCACCGCGCCGGCCAGGCGGCCGGCTTGCAGCATTTCGCACAGCGCGCACTCGTCCAGCACCGCGCCGCGGGAGACGTTGACAACCACGGCGGTATCTGGCAGCAGCCCCAGGCGGCGGCGGTCCATGAGATGCGACGTCTCACGCTTCAGCGCCACAGTCAGGAGGAGGACGTCGGTTTTGGGCAGGATCTCATCCAGCTTTTCCAGCGGAAGGATCGTGTGGAAGGCCTCGTTTTCTTTGACGCTTCTGTTAAGCCCAATCACTTGACAGCCGAAGGCCTTGAAGCGTTTGGCGCACTCGGTTCCCACATTTCCGCAGCCGACGACGGTCACGGTTTTGCCGCACAGCTCCGGCAGGCTCCGGTGCTTCTTCCAGAGATGAGCCGTTTGGTTTTCGTAGAAATACCGCGCCTGCTTATAGAGCTGCAGCACACCGGAGACTGCGTACTCCGCCATAGGAATGCTGTAAACGCCCCTTGCGTTGTGGATCTCGATGCTGTGCTCGCGCACGTAATCCATGTCCACCCGGTCAAACCCGGCACTGGTGAGCTGGATAAAGCGCAGGTTGGGGAACTGCACGATGGGATGGAACAGAAACAGGCCGCTGCCGATGACACCCTCCACCCAGTCGCCGTCGCAGGGGAGCTGGTCCCTCTCATGCTGCATAAAGGTGACCGTGTGGCCCATGGCCTCGATCTCCGGGATATGCTTTTTTGCGTCCGGCCAGGCGCCGGTGATCAGCAGGTTCATAAGCTGGCTCCTTTGGGTGATACGGATTGCCACGGCGGGCTTTGCCCGCCTCGCAATGACAGACGATCTCTTGCCGTGGCAAGTTGGAAATCATTACTTTGCGGCGGCGATGCGCTCGCTGATCATTTGCACACGGCGGCAAAGCTCCTGCCGGTTGTCAGAGAAGAAGCTGTCGCTCTCCTCCCGGCACGCCCGCTCCACGGCACGGATCTCCGCCACGCCGCGGGCAAAGGTATCGCGGATCGCATCCAGATCGGTTACCTTCGCCGTGTCGCAGAAGCTCCTGGACAAAATGACGCACCCGGAGCCCAGGCGGTAGTGCTCCCGGATGATGTACTCGGCGCTCAGCGCGCCCTTGCCCGGCGAGGCGATGCCGCCGAAGCCGTAGGGGATGCCCTTTTCGCAGAACTTGCGGCAAAGCCGCTCCACCGTGCCGTCCGCCAGCAGCTCGAACATAAAACGGCGTCCGTAGCCCAGGCTGAGGTCGTTCAGCCCGATGTGGATCTCGTCGATGCCGGGCACGGCCAGGATCTCGTCCACCCGCTCCGCCGCCTCCGGCGTCTCCAGCAGCAGCATGGTCCGCGCACGGCCGTCCACCAGGCGGATGAAGGTGAGCGCCTCCTCCGCCGTCTTGAAATAGGGCAGCATGAGGATATCCGCGCCGGCCTCGATCACCGCGTCGATCTCGTCCTTGGAGGACATGTAGTCCGGCAGCGCGTCGTGGATGGGGTTTACCCGCACCAGCAGCTCCGCCTTGGTCAGCACCTGCCGCAGACGGCGGACATCGGCTACCGTGTGGTGATTCTGCACGGTGTCCAGGCCGCCCTGGCGCTGGTCCTTGCCGATGAACTCCATATCCGCAAAGATGCGGTCCACCCCGGCGGACTCCGCCAGGCGCGCCACGTCCGGCGATTTGGTGATGTACATGAGCTTCAGCATAGGTTACTCCTCGGTGGGCGCCAAGACCTCCGTCTCCTCCGGCTCCTGGGCCACGGTGGCGCCCTTGTTCTCGTTGTCGGCATTGGTGAACACCTTGCCGATGGTGGTGAAAAAGATCCTCAGATCCAGGGGAAAGGACACGTGGTCCACGTACCAAATGTTCAGCCGGATCCGCTCGTGCCACTCCACGTCCTTGCGGCCGTGGATCTGAGCCCAGCCGGTGATGCCGGGCCGCACCTCGAACATGCGCAGCTGCTCCTCCGTATACTCCTCCACCGGCCAGGGGTGATATGTAAGGGGCGGTCTTGGGCCGATGAGGGACATGTCGCCCTTAAGGATGTTGACCAGCTGGGGCAGCTCGTCGACGGACGTTTTCCGCAGGAGCTTTCCGATGCCGGTCATGCGGGGGTCGCTGTCGTCGCTGTAGACGCCGGAGCCGGTGTGCTCGCTGTTCACGTACATGGTACGGAACTTGTAGATCGTGTATTCCCTGGCGCCGCGGCCCAGGCGCGTCTGTTTGAAGATAGCCGGGCCGGGGGAGGTCAGCCGGATCAGGATCGCCGAGATCAGCAGCACCGGGGAAAGAACGACCAGCGCAAGGGCCGCGATCACGACGTCAATAAGCCGCTTGACCACCCGGTTGTAGCCCCCCCGCGGGGCACTCTTCTGATGATTTCCCGTTCCCATGGTCACTGCTCCTTGGGCTTCTGTTTTTCCTTGGTCTGCCGGTGCTGATGGCTGTGGGACCCGGCTTTGGAGGAATGCTTTTTATCCTTGCCGTAACCGTAGCCGTAACCGTAACGGCCATAGCCGTAGCGGCCGTAATAGCCGTAGTAGCCGTATTTGCCGGAGCGGGTCTGGCCCCCGTTGAGGATGCAGCCCACGATGGGGGCGCCGCCGGAGGACAGCTCCTCCACGCCGTCGAAGATAAACCGGCGGCGGGCGTAGTCACGCATGACCACGTAGGCGATGCCGTCCACGTGCTTGACCAGCATCATGGCGTCCACCAGCACGGCGGAGGGCGGCGTATCCAGGATCACCGCGTCGGCCTCCTGGCGCAGCTGATCCACCAGGTTGCGCATGGCCTGGCTGCCCAGGATCTCCACCAGGCGGGATTCCTTGTCGGCGCCGGGCATCAGCCACAGCCCCGTGGGCACGTTCTTGTTCTGGACCTCCACCAGCGCCTCCGCCAACGTGGCCTGGCCGTTCAGCACCGCCACCAGGCCGGGGCACTTCTCCTGGACGTTGAAGATACGTCCCACAGAGGGGTTGCGCAGGTCGCAGTCCACCAGGATGACCTTCTTGCCCTTCAGCGCCATGGAGATGGCCAGGTTGGCCGCCACCGTGGACTTGCCCTCGCCGGCCACGGAGCTGGTGACCATCAGCACCTTCTTGTCCTTCATCTGCCGCTCCAGCCGGGTGCGGATCAGGCGCATGGCCTCCACATAGCTGCCCCGGTTGTCGTCGGTGAGGATGTTGATCTCGTCCCGCTCCGTGCTGCGGCGCTGCTTCTTGTGACAGACCGGCAGCGTGCCGAGACACGGCACGTTCAGCAGGGAGCGCAGATCCTCCTCGCTGCGGACGGTGCGGAACGTGGCGGCCCGCAGCGCCACCAGACCGAGGCCGATGGCCAGACCGATCAGCGCGCCCTTTTGCGCGGCGCCGCGCACCACCGTGTTCTTGTGGGTGACCAGGGACACGCCGCCCTCATCCACCACAGTCAGCTTCGTCTGGCCCACCACGTACTGGGCTACCTCCGGGTAGTTGTCCATCACCGACTGCAGGATCTTTCCCGCCATCTCCTCGGACCAGGCCGTGACGGAGATGGTCAGCAGATTGGTGCCCTTGATATTGGTGACGGAGATGGAGCCGGGCACGCTCTTCATGCCCAGATCCGCCGCGATCACGTCGGACAGGGCGCCGCTCTTGATGATGTGGGGGAAGATCTGTCCCATTTGCTCGGCGGTGTTGCGGTTGGCGTAGGAGCCGCCGTTGACGATCTCCACCGAGACGGTGGACTCCGCCATATACCGGGGGCTGTAGCTGCGGACGCCCCGGAAATAGAACAGCGCCCCCGCCGCCACCGTCAGCACCAGCACCAGCGGCCACAGCCTGCGCAGGCTGCTGAGGAAGTCCCGCAGAAGACTGACGAGGTCGATCTCCTGCACCTCCTGTTTGTTGTTGGTTTCCGTCTCGTTCATTTCTTTTCCTCATTCGCCGCCGGCTCCGCCCCGGCGTCCTGGGCATAGTGTCCGTAGCCGCCATAACCGCCGTAGCGGCCGTAGGCGCCGTATTTCCCGTACTTTCCGTAGTTGCCGTAATGGCCGTAGCGGCCGTAGCCGCCGTAGCCCACCACCGTGCGCCGCTCGCCGGGCAGGGTGCGCACGTCGTTGAGGATGCAGCCGGCAAAGTGGGCCTTGCAGTCCTTCAGCGCGTCGATGGCGTCGTTGAGATCCTCGGCGGGGATCATGTCGTACTTGATCACCAGGATGCTCATGTCGGAATGATCCGCCAGCACCTCGGCGTCCGCCATCAGGGACATGGGGGGCGAGTCGATGATGATGTAGTCGAAGGCCTTGCGGGCCACGTCCAGCAGACGAGCCATGTTCTCCGAGGAAACGATATCCGTGGAGTTGGCGTAGTTTTTGTCGTTGAGCAGCAGGTAGACGCCCCGCTTCTCATCGTAGCGCATGGCCTTCATCAGGGTGGTCTTGCCCAGCAGCAGCCGGGCCAGGCTGGTCTCCACCTGCTCCCCCTCCTCCAGGAAGAGCTTGTTGAGGGTGGGACGGCGCAGGTCGCCGTCGATCAGCAGCACCTGATGGGACTGCTGGGCCAGGGACAGGGCCAGGTTGGCCGATACGGTGGACTTGCCCTCGTGCTCCTGCACGCTGGTCACCAGCATGACCTTGGCCTCCCGCTTCCTGGCCTGGGTGGAGATCAGGGCGGAAATCTTCTTGAACCGCTCCACAAACTCGAACCGGGCGGTCAGCTCCGTGATCAGCAGCTTGCTCCGCTTGTGGCGCAGCAGATGGCCGGGGACCCTGGTCAACGCGCTGTCGTGATACAGCATACCCAGGGAATGGGCATCCAGCCGGTTCTCCAGGTCCTTTTCATCCCGGATGGTGGTCTTGCGGAAGGAGAGATAGGCGAAGGCCAGCGCCAGCGCCGCGCCGCCCAGGATGGCGGCCTTCACCATTCGGGTGCGGCCGGAGTAGGACCCGTCCGGCCGGGTGGGCACCGTAGGCTCCTGGAGCACCTCCATGACCATATCGGTGGACACGTAGCCGGTGAGCTCGGCGATATTTTTCATCACCGAGCGGGTGATGCTGTAGGCGTTCTTCGGCGTGTCCGACGTGACGCGCAGCGTCAGCAGGTTGGTGTCGGTGATAGCGCCGGCTGACATCACGGCGTCAAAGCTGTCCACCCCCAGGTCCTGGCAAACCTTCTTTTTCAGAAGATTGCTGTTGAGGATATTGGAAAAGCTCTCGGCCATGGTGGAGGCCGCCTGCAGGTTGTTGTACGTATAGTTGCCGCCGGTCCTGGAGGTGACCACGAAGGTGGTGGCGGTGGAATAGGTGCTCTTGAACTCCGTGCGGGCCACGTAGTTGACGATCAGTCCCACGGCGATGGCGCCCAGGATGATGACCCACAGGTTGCGCAGCACGTCCCGGACGATGCTGTAGAGGTCCATCTCCTCCAGCAGGGAGGCGTTGTTCTGTTGATTCTCCATACTCACTCCTCCACCACCACGATCAGCTCGGCGGCGCCCAGCTCCACGCCGTCGCGGCTGAGCACGTAAACCGCCGTATAGGCGCCGGGGACGGCGTAGTTCACCGCGCTGTCCTCAATGCTCACGTCGGCGATGCTGAAGCCCGTCTCCGCAAAGCTGCGCACGTTGCCGCCGGTCCATACGCCGGTCAGGTTGTTCCACAGGTTCAGCCGCCCGTCCTTTGCCACGTACAGAATGTAGTCCCGCAGGGCGGGAGCGGGGCGGTTAAGGGTGGAGTAGTCCTCCATGCTCACCGTCATCTCCAGCACGGCGTTGTCCCCGCAGCTGTTGGTCACGTGCAGGTTCACCCTCTGCCGGGTGACGGAGTCGCTGACCACCATGCTCCGGCCCGTGGTCATCTTGATCTGCCGGGTGATGTCGCCGTCCAGGCAGTCCTGGGCGGTGATATGCTCCAGATAGTCGGGCAGGGAGCCGCCGGCAGCGTAGCGAAGAGGCGCGTCCATGCGGAAGTGGGGGGACACATAGTCGCTGTAGGTGACCTCGCGGGAATAGGTGCCCACATTGCGGCTGTTGTCAAAGGCGGCGTAGTTGACCCGGAGGGTGCCCTTTTCGATGAACTTGCTCTTGGACATCACCACCAGGGTGTCCGTCACGTCGCCGTCCAGATTGTCATAGGCCGTCAGGCCCGCCAGCAGATCCGCCTCCGAGGCGGAAACGCTGACCCGCAGCGTGTCGCTGTCGGCCTGGATCACCGGCGCGCCGTAGTCCGTGGTCAGGCGCTCGTGGATATAGGCGCCGGTGAACAGCACCGACACCACGCAGAAGAAGATCAAAATGGCGATCCTCAGATTTCTCATGCTCATACGATTATTCCTCCCTGTTCCCCGTTCCGTTACAACACGGGGATCGGCTCATAGCCAAGCAGCTCGCGTCCCGCCAGGATGCGGGACGGATTCTCCTCCAGAACCAGGCGGGCGTAATCCCCGCCCCAGCGTTCTGTCAGATACCGGCGGATCTCCCCCATATGGGTGGTGCGCCGGACGGGGCTGTGGGCGTCGCTGGCCACACAGGCGGCCAGACCGTGGTCCATCAGCAGCTCCGCCGCCCGCTGCGCGCCGCCGCCGAACCGACCCAGCAGACTGCCCTTGTTCAGCTGCAGGGCGTAGCCCCGCGTGCACCACTCGTAGGCGATGGCAGGCTCCTCCTGCACGAATATGTACCGCTCCGGGTGGGCGATTACCGGGCGAAAGCCCTTTTCGGCGCACCGGCGCAGCACATCAAAGCAGAAATCCGGGTCCTCGCCGAAGGAAAACTCCGTCAGAAAATACGGCGTGCCGTTCAGCGTCCAGACCCGCCCCTGCTCCAGCAGCTCCGGCAGGTCCTCCGTGGCAAAAACCTCCATGCCCCGGCACAGGCCCACGGGGATGCCGGCGCGCCTGACCTCCCGGCCCAGGGCACGCCACAGGGCGTCCAGCTCCGGACAGACGTAGTTGCCGATCTCCTCCGGGATGTTGCAGTGTGGCGTGGTCACCACCGTGCCAACACCGCTGTCGGCGGCCATGGCCAGCAGCGTCAGCGCCTCGTCCAGATCCGCCGCGCCGTCGTCCACGCCGGGCAGGACGTGGGTGTGCATGTCGATCATCATGGCGCCACCCCGTCAAAAGTCCATCACCGCGCGGCTGGACGTCTCCTCGTCCAGCTCGGCCACGGCTCCGTCCGTCACCCGGTAGACCCGCTGGCACAATCCGATGACCGTGGGCCGGTGGGTGGTGACGATGCAGGTCTTGTTGGGCCGGCGCTGCACGATGTTGCGCAGCACCTGCCGCTCGGTGGCCACGTCCAGGGCGGAGGTGGCCTCGTCCAGCAGCAGCACCGGCGCGTCACGCAGCACGGCGCGGGCGATGGCCAGGCGCTGGGCCTGTCCCTCGGAGAAGCCCTTGCCCCGCTCGCCCACCTTGCCGTAGATGCCGTCCGGCAGCTTTTCCACAAAATCCCAGGCGCAGGCGATCTTCAGCGCCTCCACGATCTCAGCGTCGGTGGCGTCCTCCTTCACCAGTCGCATGTTGTCCGCCACGGTGCCGGATAGGATGGTGTTGCCCTGGGGCACGTAAGAGAAGAGACACCGGCTGTCGGCGTTCATCTCCACCTCCGTGCCGTCGCCGGCGCGGAGATAAGCCCGCCCCTCGTCCGGGCGCACCAGGCCCAGCATCAGGCGGATCATGGTGGTCTTGCCGCCGCCGGAGGGGCCGATCAGCGCCACGATCTCGCCGGGCGCGGCCCGGAAGCCGGAGTCGGTGATGACCTGCTTATCCTCCACGTAGGAGAAGTTCACGCCGTCCATGCGGACCTCGAAGCCGTCCGCCGCCGCAGCCTTGAGCTGCTCGCTCTCCGGGATATGCCGCTCCCGCGGCAGGTCGATCAGCTCCCGGATGCGGTGGGCGGAGACGGAACTAGTGAGAAAGCTGGGCACGATGCTCACCACGCTGTTGAAGGCGCCGGACAGCCGCACCCGCTGCTCCAGGAACAGCGTCATGGTTCCGTAGGTGATTTGGTGTCCCCACAGCAAAAACAGGCAATAGCCAAAGGCGGCATACTGAACGATCAATCCCAGCACCGACATGAATACATTGGTCTTGATGGCGAACAGATTGTAGTCCAGGGTGATGCCGCGCAGCTTCTCCTGCCAGGAGCGCAGCTTGCGGCCGTAGCTGTCCATAACGCCGAAGGACTTGATCGTGTCAAAGTTATAAAACGTCTCCACCTCGAAGCCCATCATCTCGCTGCCGGTCTCCTTGACCTGACGGGCATAGCTGCGCTGCTTGGTGATGAAATACTTGCTCATCAGCAGCATCACCGGCGCGCTGGCAAAGGCCAGCAGGGACATGACCTTGTTGTAGTGCCAGATAAGGGCGAAGGTGACGACGAAGTTATAGGCCGCGATGATGATGGACGGCAGCCAGCTGATGGCGTTCTTGCTGACGGTCTGCACGTCGTTGTTGAAGCGGTTGAGCAGGTCGCCGCTGCTGTAGGCGCTGATGGCCTTCCAGTCCACGTCGATGATCTGGTCGAAGATGTCGGCCTGGATGTCGTTGTTGATGCGGATGGAGATGCGGGTGGACAGCCGGTTGATCAGGCTGGAAAAGAGCAGGCTGAAGCCGGCGCTGCCCAGCATGATCGCGATCAGCAGCCCCAGCTTGTCGGTCTGATATCCGGTGATGATGTCGATCAGGTATTTCCCGGCCACGCTGGCCACCAGCCCCAGGGTGGTGCTGAGAATGCCCAGCACGGTGTAGAACACCACGGCCGCCCGGTGCCGCCGGGTATAGGTGAAGATCCAGCGCCAATCGTCCAGGATCTCGCCGAAGCTGCCGTCCTTCCACCTTCGGCGCAGGGTGTACAGCGAGTGGAAAAACACCTTATCGTCATTTTTGTTCGTCTCTCTCGTTTCCATCATAGGTCATTATACAATACTATATATCAGAATGCAAGGATGAATCCGCAGAAAACCGCCGCCTGCCGGCGCCTGTTTTTGGGCGATATCCCGGAAATTGGTTCCGCCCGGCGGCTGTCGTTTTGCCCCTCTGTTCGGCCGTTTTTGCTTGCTTATTTTGGATCATTTTTGCACCTGCTGCCATCTTATCGCTCAACCTATTTCGTTTGCTTTATCAATAACTCATTTATATTAGATTTGTATTTCGTCCTGTCCCGCTCTCATCCGGCAGGCTCTCCGCCGCGGTCCGATCTCGTGCACTATTTCGCCCGATCTCGCCGCTGCGATCCATATTTCGTCGAAACCGCGGCGTCAGGCAATGGGCCGGCGGCCCAATTTTCCACATTAAATATGCACCCCTCTCAGGACGCTTCCGGGGGCCATTGGTAAAGTCCCCAAATTCGTCCGCCGCAATTGTGGCAAAACTGTAAGATTTTTGTGGGTAAAATGTGTGAAAATGCGTTGACAGATGTGGCAGTTCGTAGTAAAATAATTGCGTATGTATAAATAGGGATCAGCATGCCCTGACGTACGACCTACCTTATGAAAAAACAATTGAAACCAATTGCTTTTATCACCGCAAGCCAAAGGAGGAAAACCAAATGAAGAAGAGAAGCGTAAAAATCCTTTCCCTTGTGCTGGCTCTCGTCATGATGCTTTCTCTGTTCCCGCTGCAGGCCTTTGCCGCGGGTACCGAGGGCAGTCAGTGGGGCTGGGGCGACTGGTGGAGCCATTCCGGCCCCGAAATGCCTGCCCAGCAGCTCAAGGCGACCGACAGCGCCACCGGCGTGTCCGTCACGGTGGACGCCCCTGAGGGCGCTCTGCCCGAAGGCACCGAGCTGAACGTCAAGGCGGTCAGCCTCAGCGCCGTGCAAACCATCGTGGACAGCACCGACGGCATCGGCGGCACCATCGTGGCAGCCGAGGACATCACGTTCTATTACGAGGGCAGCGAGATCGAGCCTGAGAAGAACGTGTCCGTCACCCTGGCGTCCGACGCCATTTCCAACACGCTGAACCCCACCGTGCTGCATCTGGACTGCAGCGCCGAGGAGATCGAGAGCGGCAGCGTGCCCGTGGAGGTCATGGGCTCCGGCACCAGCTTCAGCTCCAAGGACTTCTCCGTGTATGCGGTCTCCGGCAACGATAACAACAAGTATCTGAACGTCAAGTTCTACACCGATGCCAACGCTGAGCCCATCAGCCAGCAGGTGATCAACCTGACCAGATACGGCGACCTGTCTGACGAGGACAAGGCAGCCAAGGTCCTGGTGTTCGATCCCGGCGTCCCCGACCTGAACTCCGACCAGAGCTTTGAGGGCTGGGCGGACAGCAACCCCTTCACCGAGCAGTCCAAGGGCTGGTCCGTGGATGAGATCAATGCCGAGGTCAAGGCCAACTACGCCTCCTACAGCAACGGCGCTACCTTGAGCTACTACGCCAAGGTGTACACGGTGCGCTACGTGGTGTACCACGATCAGGCCGGCGCCGTGCTGACGACCCAGGCCTACCACATCCACAGCGGCAACACCACTGAGAGCGTGAAGATCGACTGGAGCTACGTGGGCTTCATGGGTGAGCAGAACTTCGCCGGTTGGGTCACGGAGAACTACATCGACGTCATGGGCGACTATCCCCTGTATAAGGATACGCTCAACACCCATTACATCGGCGAGGATGGCGGCAACGTTTACAAGAATGGCACGACTTATGATCTGAGCACCGACCTTCAGCTCTACCCCTATCTGAACACCGGTCACTGGCTGGTCTTCGATACCTATAAGGATCAGGACACGGACGACACCAGCACCAGCTATATCGGCCCGGTGTTCTATGAAGAGGGTACGAATACCGTCGCCCCCGCTGCGCCCACCCGTACCGGCTACGAGTTCAAGGGCTGGTACAAGAGCTACACGGAAAAAACCGTTACCGACGCTAACGGCAAGGAAGTCAAAGTCGTCGATACTTGGGGCGACCGCTTCATCTTCGGCAGCCCCATCAGTGAGGACACCACCGTCTACGCCAAGTGGGAGCCCAAGGAGACCACCTATCAGGTCGTCTTCTGGCAGCAGAACCCCACCGATTCTGTGGACGCGGTGGACACGGTTCCCGATCCGAATCCTGACAATCTGGTGGCCAAGACCTACTCGTTCTACAAGAGCGATGTGCGGACGGCCACCACCGGCCAGTCCGTGACCATCAACACCTCGAACAGCGGCACCACCGCCGATAACCGCCTGGGCGGCAACGACGCCAGCAACATCGGCGAGATGGGCTTCTACTTCAGCTACAACGGAACCAACTCCGACACCGCCTCCGTGGTCGTCAAGGGCGACGGCTCAACCACGCTGAACGTGTATTACGACCGCAAGGTCATCACCTACAATTTCTACGGTGATCTGACCACCGGGTATTCCAGCTTCAACGGCAATTACTACAGCTCCTACTATCCGCATTACGGCATCGTAAACAACAGTTATGTCAGACTGAACAATAGTTCCTCCACGTACAGCGACGGCGATTACCGGTCGCCTAACGGCAATTGGTACTATGGTAGCAACACCAAATACAACGGCACCGTCTACCACCTGACGTTTGATACGGAAACATTGTCCAACAATTCTGACGACATCCAGTTCGGCAGCATCCAGGGCCTGTATGGCAGCACCATGGATTCCTTTGACTGGTCCAGCGCCTCTACCACCATCAGCGGAAACGACTGGCCCTACTCCGGCCAGTACCTGATGTGGCACGACGCGACCACCGGCCGGTACCAGAACAAGATGTTCCAGTACACGACCGGTGAGGCCACCACATCCACCACCATCGACTACTACCTCAACCAATATGAGGTCTCCAGCACCACCCGTCCCTACACCTGCCTGGGACAGGACACGGACGGCAACTTTACGATCACGCTGGACGAATCGGGCCTGAAATCCAGCGAAACGGTCTATTTCGCCGGCGACGAGTATTTCGGCTACGAGCTGGACCGCTACAACAAGACCACAAACAACTATAACAGCGCCACCCAGTGGAACGGAGGCCAGGTCACGTGCTCTTACAGTGATATCGGCTCCAATGGACACGCCTATTTCTACTACAAGCGCAACCAGTGGAACTTCGTCTTCGAGTCCAACAACAGCCAGGTGAGGACCGAGTCCGTCTACTGGGAGAAGAGCCTGAGCGATCTGGCCGGCTACGTGCCCACCAACGGCCCCGAGGGCTGCTATTTCGACGGCTGGTACGCCGACCCCGGCTTTGACACGAAGTTCGACTTCAGCCAGGAGATGCCCAACCACGCCGTGCAGATCTACGCCAAGTGGACCACGATCCGCTTCCGCGTGGTGCTGGATCCCACCGGCGGCGAAAGCGGCGTGAACCCCTCCGACATCTCTTTCGTCGGCAACCAGGCCACCACCTTCCGTCTGGACTACGGCGAACTGGTGGAGGGCTCCTCCATCAACAATGCCCAGCGCACGGGCTACACCCTGCTGGGCTGGTATCTGGATAAGAACCACACCATCCCCTACAACTTCAGCAACCCCGTGACCACCTCCACCCAGAATGTGGACATGGAATACATCAACGCCTCCGATGCCCAGCGTCAGGGCGACGACCCCTGGAACATCAACTCGGAGACCGGCAACCCCCTGCATTATACCGACGTGGGCCGTGACAACGTCCGCGGCAAGCTGACCATCTATGCCCTGTGGCGCCAGGATCCCGACGGCGTCGTCGGTATCAACGTGAAGTATCTGGCTGACGACAAGGACGGCAACGACGGCACGTTCTCCCAGAATAGCGAACACACCTGGAACGATCCCAAGATCTACGCCGACCAGGCCATGGCCTTCGGTCAGCCCGCCTCTACCCCCGACAACACGGGCCTCCAGTTCCTGTACTGGGAGATCCTGGATCGGGACGGCAATCCCGTGGACAAGGCATATCCCGGCCAGCTGTGGAGAGTGAATTATAGCTACGCAGTGGAGGAGGCTGTTTCCGGCGCCGGCAGCAATGCCGCATCCCCTGTGGCCCTCAGCACGGAAACGCCGAAGCTGTCCCGCCCCGGCGAGATCGTACACCCGACGGCCGAGACCATGACGGTCTACGCTCCGGTGGACACCATCGAGACCGGCGCGGACTACCTGATCGGTGTTAAGGCCAGCAACGGTACGACCTATCTGCTGATGAGCTACAATCCCTCTACGGGCACCTACTACGGCAGCGCAAGTCTGTCTGGATACACAACAGATCACCTCAGCTATGCGATCCCCGCCGTGCTGGATGAAAACGGCAACGTGACCGGCGTCGACAGCTCCAATATCTCCGGCGCCACACTGGCCCACGTGGAGTGGATCTTCAACTCCACCTCCAACGGCAAATACAGCATCCAGTCCGGCTACAACTCGAACTATTATCTGCGTGTCGGTGATGATTCTATTAACACCACAAACCTGAATCTGTATCCGGCATCCTATTCCTCCGGCTATGGCGCCACCTGGGTATGGGACAGCAGCACGCACCGTCTTTCCCATTATTACAGCAGCAGCTACGCTCAGATGTATCTCGCAATGCTTACTGTCAGCGGCGTCCCCACGTATTTTGACGTCGACAGTGATGCCAACTACGCGCGTACGGTACAGCTCTTCAAGAAGACCACCATCGAGGTCGGTCCCACCATGCACACCGTCACCTTCATGGACGGCTACACCCACACCAAGATCGCCGACGTGCCGGTGGAGGACGGCACCGCCGCCACAGCCCCCGATGCGCCTGACCACAGCGCTCAGGGCATGATCTTCACCGGCTGGGACACCGCGTTCGACAACGTCACCGAGGACATCACCGTCACCGCCCTGTACGTGAGCCAGAGCGACCTGTCCTACACCGTCACCTTCCGTTACATGAACAGCAATGGCGAGTGGGTCACCTCCACCCAGACCGTCCAGCACGGTCAGGATGCTACAGCTCCCACCCTGCCCACGCCGCCCACCGGCTACACCTTTAACAGCTGGGATAAGAAGCTGACCAACATCACGTCCAACTTGACCATCAACGCCGTGTACAAGCAGACGGCCACCAAGAAGTACGTGGTCACCCTCCGCGCCGTGTACGGCAAGATCGAAAACGGCAAGACCTTCATCAACTGGTACCTCAACGACGGAACCGATACCGTGTACCAGATGGTCGATATCGACCTCAACACGGCCTATTCCATCCCCACTCCCGCTACCTACAATTCTACCCGCACCGCGGGCAAGGGTCTGGTATATGAGGATCACGTGTTCTTGGGCTGGGCCCGCGTGGAGAACGCCACCGGCGCCGCCCCCTGGTCGGATCACTCCGAACTGAATGAGAGCGATCTGTACCTGGAGTGGCTGCCCAACGAAGGGACCTACAAGCTCCACGGCAGCGACGGCGCCGTCAAGTATTCCCAGGTGGCCGCCGACAATGACCGTCCCTACCACGACATGTACGCCGTCTGGGGCAAGGTCTTCTACGTCTGCCACTCCGGCACCGGCACCATCGAGCGCCGCGTCATCAGCGCCACCACCGGCACCGGCGAGACCCGCGAGGCCAAGACCTTCAACCTGATCGATAATCTCGACAAAACCAACTACCTCTACGGCGGCTACTACAAGGCATACGATAACCATGATTCCACCCTCGGTAAGACCCTGACGTGGACCACGGATGCTACCGCCGCCGAGCTGAACGCCACCGGAAGCGCCGTCGTGACCAAGACCAACGCGGTCGCGGAATACGACGCAGCAAAGGTCGACCCCGGCGTCACCTGGAAGTGGGCCGACGCCTACAAGGATGCTCCCGGCGACGCCATCGTCCCCGTGGCCGGCCAGACCTACTACGTCAAGGAGGTCCCCACCAGCTACCTGCAGCATTACACCCACTACACCTACAAGTTTGGCGCAACCAACGGCACCACCAACCTGATCACCAAGCTGTGGATGGTCACCGACGTGGACGACAACAACTATTGGCACGTAGGCATCAAGTACCTCACTGAGGACAATGAGGCCAAGGTTGTCAAGTCCCTGAAGATCAGCACCTCTACCCAGCCCGTGACCAGCGTCACGCTGACCGCTGATTCGATCTTCGGCAGCAAGGGCGTCACCAAAGGTTACCTGGCCTACACCGCCATCGCGTGGCCCAATGTGGACGACAATAAGATCGACAACATGCTGAACTTCTGGGTCACGCCCGACAACATGATGGTCACCGGCACTGCCCAGCGCGGCCTGGTGGATATCCAAAGCGCCGATACCATTCACATCGAAACGCTTACCACTGTCGACTCTACCATTACCCGGTATTCCACGAATTCCTGACCGGCGATACGACAGAAAGATTGAGGTGATTTACAATGAATAAGAAGTACTTTCAATACCCGTACGTTCTGTTGACCCGCGGTCCCGGCGACGTTCCCGGCGATGGAGATGATTCGGGCTACGGCTCCGGCATGGGCACGCCGCCCGAGCCCTACGCCTGCAGCTTCGATACCTGGATGTCCGTGTTCCATGTCGATATGGATGACGACGGCGACACAGACAGGGACGACTATGCCGCATGGTGGCTGTCAAACAACCTCGGCCAATCCGCTTGGGAGACTTACAACGGCACCGAGCCCTATCCTGGCACCAACCCCTAACAACTGAAAAGAATAGCGTGGGGGCATCTCCACGCTATTCTTTTCCCAAGATCTTACCCTTTAGGAGCAGCCATGATCTATCAGGTGGAATACGCCGGTCACCCCGTGCGCTACGCGCTGCGGTGGCCGGAGACGCGCCGCTTTTTCGGCGATTATATGCAGGAGGCACCCGGCGAGACATGTGACGTCTGCGCCACGGATCCGTGGCTGGACTACGTCCGCACCCTGCTGCCGCAGGGAACAGACGGGCCGTATCTGGAGCATCGCGCTCTCATTGGCTCTACCTGCCATCCCCTGCTGCGCCACGATTGCTGCCTGTTCCACGCAGCCGCCTTCCTGTGGCGGGACCGCGCCTGGCTGGTCACCGGTCCCAGCGGCGTGGGAAAGACCACACAGTTCCGCAACTGGCAGCGCCTATTCCCCGGCGAGGTCCAAATGATCTGCGGCGACATGCCCGTGCTGGAGGGACGGGACGACGGCTCTGTCTGCGTCCACCCCAGCCCGTGGAACGGCAAGGAGCACATGGGCGACCGGTCCCTCTCCGCTCCCCTGGGCGGCGTTGTGCGGCTGGAGCAGAAAGAGGCGAACACCATCTATCCCCTGCCCGTCTGCGACGCCATCCCCCTGCTGTTCCGCCAGTTCATGGTGCGGCCGGAGGATGAAGAGGAGATCCTGGCGCTGAGCGGGCTGGTGGACAGGATCCTGCGATACGCCCCCATGTGGTTCTTCGAGAACCTGGGCGACGACGCATCCACCGCCCTGCTGCGCGAGACACTGAAAGGAGGCCGCCATGACACACTATAAGACCCGCCCCGGCGTGGTGCTGACCGCCATCTGCGGCGAACACGTACTGGTGGCCGCCGCCGCTATCCGGGACCTGTGCCCCTACGTGACGGAGATCAACGAGACCTCCGCCTTCCTCTGGCAGCAGCTGACCCATGGCGCCGATCTGGACGGCCTCATGGCCGCGTTGGACACGGAATACGACATCCCCGACCCTTCCGCCGCCCGTCAGGCGGTGGAGGCCTTTCTCCGGCAAATGCTGGAGCTGAACTATCTGCTCCCCGTGGAGCAAGGAGGAACCCATGAATAAAACACGCTTGATCCCCGTTCTGGCAATCCTGTGCATGCTGGTCATCGGCACACTGATCTGGACGGGCTGCAAGAAGAACAACACCGTCGACCCCGTGGCGCCGCCCACGGACGTCACCGATCCCGCCGATCCCGGCACCCCTGCCGATCCTCAGCCCACC
This sequence comes from Oscillospiraceae bacterium UBA3851, assembly GCA_002392625.1. Taxonomy (GTDB): domain Bacteria; phylum Bacillota; class Clostridia; order Oscillospirales; family Oscillospiraceae; genus Vescimonas. The sequence goes on along the minus strand of DGHJ01000137.1, from coordinate 1,691 downwards.
GATCCCGCGCAGCCCGGCGGTGAGGACGAGCCGGCGACCCCGACGGATCCTGAAAACCCCGACGATCCCGAAAACACCGACGATCCTGACACGCCTGTGACGCCCGTGACGCCCACCCCCGGCGACGAGCCCGCGGACCCCGGCGAGGAGGGCGGCGACGAGCCCCAGTCCTACGTGGACGAGGAGGGCAATCTCGTCATCGTCGTCGGTGAAGATGAAGGGTCCGGCGGCCTGTAAGCGATGAACAGAGTCGAGGAGCGGCTGCTGGACGCCCTGCGCTGCGCCGTACGCGGCGAGAACGTATCGTGGGAAACGCCCCTCTCCCCTGCCGAGCAGCGGAGCTTGGCGCGTCTGGCCCACATTCACAGCGTGCTGCCGCTGGCAGCCGAGGCTGTGGGTGGCGGGGACGCGGCGATGCTTGCCATGGCCAAGCGCCAGACCGTCCGACAAGCCCAGCGCACGGCGGACTTTCTCCTGCTGTATCGCCAGTTGAACGAACAGGGCCTATACCCTCAGGTCATCAAGGGCGTCGTGCTGCGGGACCTGTACCCCCAGCCGGAGCAGCGGCCCTCCGTGGACGAGGACCTGCTGGTATCGGACGGTGACTGGCCCCGCCTCCGGGACGCACTGCTGGCATGCGGCCTGCGCATCGACGGCGCCCCCGCGCCGGACGCAGAGGAGATCACGTTCCGGGATCCGAAGCGCGGCCTCTATCTGGAGGTCCACCGGCGTCTGTTCAATCAGAACTCCGACGCTTACGGCGACTGCAACGCGCCCTTTATCGGCGCAGCGGATCGCGGCGTTGAGATGGAGATCTACGGCGTGTGCTTTCGCACACTCTCCCCCACGGACCACCTGCTGTACCTGATCTGCCACGCCTACAAGCACTTTCTCCACGGCGGCGTGGGCATCCGGCAGATCTGCGACATGGGCCTGTTTGTCCGGCGATACGGCGGCCAGCTGAACTGGGAGCACATTGCAGCCTCATGCCAAACGCTTCACATCGCCCGTTTTGCCGCCACGCTGTTCTTTATCGGCGAAACGTATCTGGGCCTCGCCGCGCCGGACGTGTTTGCCCAGTATGACCGGGACATGGACCTCCTTTTGGAGGACGTCCTCTCCGGCGGCGTGTACGGCGCGGAGGACATCGACCGGCTCCACAGCAGCACGCTGACGCTGGACGCTGTGGCGGCTGACCGCACCGGCAGACGCCGGGGCGGCGCGCTGCGCTCGGTGTTCCTGCCGGCAAGGGATCTGTCCGGCCGCTATCCCTACCTCCGTGCGAAGCCCTGGCTGCTGCCGGTGGCCTGGACGCAGCGGATCTGGGGCTACCTCACCGGCCGCAAGACCGTGAAGCCAACCGAGACCCTCCGCATCGGCCGCGACCGCATCGCGCTTCTCAAACGCTACGGCATCATCGAATAATACAAGACGGGCCTTGCAAAAGTGCAGGCCCGTCCCTTTTTTTCGAATTTTTTCTTTTTTTATCGTATTTTTCTGAAAAATGTGATATACTAAATAAGATGTTTTGTTTGCGCCTTTATAACAGACAAATTTGGCGCGGGCAAGAGGGTGATCGGTATGGAAACACTTCTGGAACGAGAGAAACAAGTCAAGCAAACGGCGCCGCGCCGGCTTTTGGAGCCTGAGCCGGGCCAAATACCGGCCTGGACGCTTCCGCTGGTGATCTG
>DGHJ01000016.1 GCA_002392625.1 Oscillospiraceae bacterium UBA3851 | reverse complement strand
GCGGTGAAGACCTTTGCCGCGGCTGACGAGTGCGTGGGCGATCAGCCCAACACCGGCGAATTCTGCGATTCAAAATTCTATGTGCTCACTGCCGCCGCCCATCAGCAGAGCAGCTGGGGGCAGGAGAGCTCGGACCCGTATAACTATTTCCCGTACTGGTTCGCTCAGGGCGCCTCCGGCAGCAAGCCGGCGGATACCAATGGGGACGGCACCGTGACCATGAAGGAAATGTACACCTACATCCAGGACAACGCCTCCGGCCCGTATTACGATGGCGAAAGCTATTATTACCAGGACGTGCAGATGTACCCGGAGAACAGCAATTACGGACTGTTCAAGTGAGCGTCCCAATAACTGTTTGTTGAGCAGCGCGCCCCCTGATGAGATATTCCTCATCAGGGGGCGTTCGGCGTATGTAGAACCGTTAGCTTTTCAGGGAGCGTCACGGTGCGATAGGGACAAAACAGACAGGGGCGGTGATCGCGTGGGATATGCTATCGTCTGTGAGGCGCTGAACCGGGCGTGACGCAGCGGCGACCTCTGGCATAGAAATGGGGAGAAGGAGATGATGTCATGACTCCCAATTCGTGTTCCGGGGCGATCGCCCGGATCCGGGGTGAAGCAACGGCGCCGGCACTTCAAGGCGAGGTCCGGTTCCTCCAGCGGCCGGACGGCGTGCTGGTGACCGTTGAGGTGTCCGGCCTGCCCCAGGAGACCCCGTTCTTCGCCCTCCACATCCACGAGGGCAGGAGCTGTCAGGGCCGGGGATTTCCCCGCACCGGCGGCCACTTGAACGGCTCAATGCAGCCCCATCCCCGCCACCAGGGGGATCTGCCGCCCCTGCTCAACGTAGGCGGAAAAGCGTACCTCTCGGTGCTGACGGACCGGTTCACCCTGCCGGAGATCATCGGCCGGACCCTGGTGATCCACAGCGGGGCGGACGACTTCCGTACCCAGCCCGCCGGAAACGCCGGGCCTAAACTGGCCTGCGGCATGATCCGCTGCGGATAGGCCATGCGGGAGGTGCCCTACAACCGCGCCGCCGCCGTGGCCTACGCCCGGCGGTGGGCCATGGGCCGAAATCCGGCCTACTACGACTTCTCCGGCGTGGGCGGCGACTGCACCAACTTTGCCTCCCAGTGCCTGTTCGCCGGGGCGGGGGTCATGAACTATACCCCTGTCACCGGCTGGTTTTACCGCACCGCCGCGGACCGCACCGCCGCCTGGACGGGGGTGGAGTATCTTTACCGCTTTCTGGTCGGCAACCGCTCCGTGGGTCCCCGCGCCAGGGAGGTGAAGCGCAGCCAGGCTCTGCCCGGCGATATCGTCCAGCTGGCCGACAGCGGCGGGGCGTTTTATCACTCTCCCGTCATCACCGCCACGGACCCGGAGATCCTGGTGGCGGCCCACAGCTTCGACGCCCTGGATCGTCCGCTGGACACCTACGTGTTCCGGCAGGCGCGGTTTTTGCACGTGGAAAGCGTCAAAAAATGGTAAAAATGAATTTCTATGTGCTGGAAGCGCTGGAAACCATTGCATTTGCGTTTTATGCCGGCATGTGTTATGCTCAAACCTTCCTTGAGGAACAGGACCAATTTCGGGAGGTTTCAAGCATGTGCAACTTAAATTTTGACTGCAAGTCCATTCTGCAGCTGCTGTGCAGCCTGTTCGGCTTCGGCTGCTGAACACCATGACATAAAAGGAGTGCGGAGCAACAGCTCCGCACTCCTTTTCGTTTAGCAGATTCCTCAGTGGATGGACACCACGTTGTAGCCGGCGTCCTCCACGGCCTTGCGCAGCGCCGCGTCCTCGGCTTCACCGGTGACGGTGGCGGTCTTGGCCTCCAGATCCACGGCAGCGGTGACGCCGATGGCGCTCAGCGCCTTCTCCACCCGCGCGGCGCAGTGCTTGCACATCATACCTTCGATGGTCATGGTCTTTGTCATGGTTGGTTCCTCCCGTTGATTTCGTTGGTCCCACTTTATAACGGACGGGGGGATTTGTCAAGCCTCAGCGCTTATAGCCAGGCTTCACCAGCACTGCGGCGATGAGACCGAACACCACCGCCGCTGCGATGCCGCCGGCCGTGGCAGTGAGTCCGCCGGTGAGGATGCCCAATGCACCCTTTTCTCCCACAGCCTTGGCCACCCCTTTGGCCAGGGAATAGCCGAAGCCCAGCAGGGGCACTGTGGCCCCGGCGCCGCCCCAGTCCACGATGGGCTGGTACACGCCCACCGCCTGGAGCAGTACGCCGGCCACCACGTAGCCGGTGAGGATGCGGGCCGGCGTCCAGTTGGTCAGATCGATCAGCAGCTGTCCCACGGCACAGAGGATGCCGCCGCAGATGAATGCGTTTACATAATCCATTTCCTATTCTCCGTTCTGCCGCCATGGGCGGCGTATAATGACCGCCGCATCCGCCCCGGTGTGCCCACGGGGGCGCGTTCCCCGCGAGGGGAAGGCTTTTTCAGATTCCCGACCGATTCTCGAACACCACGGCGTGGCAGATGGAGGGGATGCTCTCGCCCTGGAAGGTAGAGGTGGGGGAGAGCAGCGCCCCGGTAGGGGCGAAGACGAGGCGCTGCCAGCGGCCGGCTGCCATGCCCCGCAGCAAATAGCCGCACAGCACCGAGGCGCTGCACCCGGCGCCGCTGCCGCCGGCGTGCATGTCCTGGGCCTTCCGGTCGTAGATCAGGAGACCGCAGTCCGTATAGCGCTCGTCCAGCTCATAGCCGTCCCGGCCCATCAGGTCCACCACCACGTCGTGGCCCAGCTGGCCCAGATCGCCGGTGACGATCAGGTCATAATCCGCGGGGCGGGTGCGGGTCTCCCGGAACAGGGCTGAGAGCGTGTCGCAGGCGGCGGGGGCCATGGCGGCGCCCATGTTGGCCGCGTCGGTGATGCCCATGTCCACCATCCGGCCCCGGACCACGTACGTCACGGCGGGGCCGGTGCCTGCGGTCCCCAGAATGCAGCAGCCCGCGCCGGTGACCGTCCACTGTGCGGTGGGGGTACGCTGGCTGCCGTAGGGCACCGGCTGACGGTACTGCCGCTCGGCAGTGCAGAAGTGGGAGGAGGTGGCGGCCGCCGCCATGTTGGCATAGCCGCCGTCCACCAGCATGGCCGCCAGGGACAGCCCCTCGCCCATGGTGGAGCAGGCGGCGTAGACGCCGTAAAAGGGGATGCCGAACTCCCGCAGGCCGAAGCTGGAGCCGATGCACTGGTTCAGCAGGTCGCCGGAGAGCACGACGTCCAGATCCTCCGGGTGCAGCTTTGCCTTGACCAGCGCCCGGCGCAGCGTGCGGGACTGGAGGGCGGCCTCCCCCTGCTCCCAGGTCTTTTTACCGAAGAAAGGGTCGTCGTCCAGCTCATCGAACTCCTGGGCCAGCGGACCCTCACCCTCCATCTTGCCGCCGATATTGGCGTAAGACACCACCCGGGGCGGGTGGCCCAGCTTCACCGTCTGGCGTCCGACTCGTCTTGTTTCCATGGGATCACCTCACGTTCGATTTGCCCATAGTGTGTCCCGGCGGCAGGGAAAATATGCCGTCGGCGTGAAGGAGGGCTGGAAATACGGGGAAAAGTATTGTATAATCAAATAAAAATCGGTTGAGGTGAACGATCGTGGAGGATATGCGCAGCTTTGGCTTTATCTGCCCCCAATGCGGCAAGGCGGTGATGGGCAGCCGCAGCATCTTTGCCCTGTCCGCCGCCGCAGCGCGGATCGAGTGCGAATGCGGCAAGGCGGAGATGGATATCGAGACGGACGGCCGGCGCTTCCGGCTGACGGTGCCCTGCGGACTGTGCGGCAAGGCCCACACCGCCGAGTGCGCCGCCGACGCGGTGCTGCGGGGCAGGGGCGTCGGCCTTGCCTGCCCGGAGAAGCAGCAGATCTGCTGCTACGTGGGCGAGGAAGCCGAGGTGCGGCGGAACATGGAGGAGCTGGCCATCCGGGCGGAGAAAGAGAAGTCCGGCGAGCCGGAGGCCTTCACCGACAACGTGATCATGTACGAGGTTCTCTCCGAGCTGAAGGACATTGCCGCGCGGGGCGGGATCTCCTGCACCTGCGGCAGCAGGGAATACGGCATCAGGGTGCGCCGCGCCGCCGTGGATCTGGAGTGCCGCCGCTGCGGCGGACGGCTGCGGATCCCGGCGGCCACCGACGAGGATCTGGACCGCCTGTGCTGCCAGATGACGCTGACCATCAAGGGACAACAATAAAAGATCCCCGCCAAAAGGCGGGGAAGAGATACGGATTGCCACGCCAGTGTGCGCACTGGCTCGCAATGACAGGTTTTGGGGAGGACTCCTGTCATTCCGAGGAGGGCGTCAGCCCGACGTGGGAATCCGTTCTATGCCGGGGACGGGGATGCGGATTGCCACGGCCGGCGTGCGCACCGGCCTCGCAATGACGTTCTACCGTGACGGGGGGGGAGCATCGCAGGTTTTGACCGGAACCCTTATTCCCAGGTTTCCCACACCTCCGGGCAGTAGCCCACGGTGGCCTGGCGGCCGTTGCGGACGATGGGGGCGCGGAACAGCTCCGGATGCTCCAGCAGGGCGATTTCCGCGTCCTGGGGCGTGCGGTAGTCCATGTACAGCTCCTTCCAGGCCTTGCTGTCCCGGTCCACCAGGGCGTCATAGCCCACAGCGGCCTTCACCGAGCGGTACTCGCCCGCGCTGAGCCCCTTGGTCCGCAGGTCGATATACTGGTACTTGATACGGCGCTCCTTGAACCACCGCTCCGCCTTCTTGCTGTCGAAAGACTTGGACGTGCCGAAGATCTGGATATTCATAAAAAACACTCCTTTGAACGTGTGAATGGAGGAAATGACAATGGAAGAGGCGATTCGTAAACTGAAAGAGCTGGTGGACGGCTCCGACAACATCGTGTTTTTCGGCGGGGCGGGCGTGTCCACCGAGAGCGGCATCCCCGATTTCCGCAGCGTGGACGGTCTCTATCACCAGAAGTTCGCCTATCCGCCGGAGACCATGCTGAGCCACAGCTTCTACATGCGCCATAAGGCGGAGTTCTTCGACTTCTACCGGGCCAAAATGCTGGCCCTGGACGCACAGCCCAACGCCGCCCATTTGAAGCTGGCGGAGTGGGAGAAGGCGGGCAAGCTGAAGGCCGTCATCACCCAGAACATCGACGGGCTCCACCAGAAGGCGGGCAGCAAAGAGGTGCTGGAGCTCCACGGCAGCGTGCTGCGCAACTACTGCGAGCGGTGCGGGAAGTTCTACGGCGTGGAGGCCGTGGTGAACAGCACCGGCGTGCCCAAGTGCGATTGCGGCGGCGACATCAAGCCGGACGTGGTGCTCTACGAGGAGGGGCTGGACGAGGATGTGATGGCCAGGGCCCCCCACTATATCCGGCAGGCGGACATGCTCATCATCGGCGGCACGTCGCTGGCGGTGTACCCGGCGGCGGGGCTGGTGCGGTACTACCGGGGCCGCAAGCTGGTGGTCATCAACAAGGGCGACGTGGGCCTGGGCCTCGGCGCCGATCTGGTCATAGACGGGCCTATCGGACAGGTGCTGAGCCAAGTATAACGGATTGCTGCACCAGGCGCAAGAGCGGCGGAAAAAAACCAAAAACCGGCGGCTTCGCCCTTGACAAAAGGCCGGGCCGTGGTTATAATAGCTAAGCGTTCCGTTTTGGGGAAGATATGCGAGTGTGCTGGAACAGGCAGACAGGCAAGCTTGAGGTGCTTGTGTTCGTAAGGACGTGCGGGTTCAAGTCCCGCCACTCGCACCACCTTTTCCAAAACCGAACACACAAGCGCGAGTGGTGGAATTGGCAGACT
>DGHJ01000017.1:21549-21794 GCA_002392625.1 Oscillospiraceae bacterium UBA3851 | reverse complement strand
GCGTAGAACTTGCCGGGGTGCTTCCGGGCGGGCACCAGATAGTCGCGGGCACCCTCGGGGGAGCTGGCGGTGAGGATGGGGGTGGTGATCTCCAGGAAGCCGTGGTCCATCATGGCCTTCCGGATGGCGGCGATGACCTGGCAGCGCAGGATGATGTTGTTCTTCACGGCGGGATTGCGCAGATCCAGATAGCGGTACTTCAGGCGGGCCGTCTCATCGGCCTCCCGGCTGCGGTTGATCTCAAA
>DGHJ01000017.1:16896-21483 GCA_002392625.1 Oscillospiraceae bacterium UBA3851 | reverse complement strand
GGCTGTTGTAGCGGCAGCGGCCCAGTACCTCGATCTTGTTGGGGACCACTTCGATTTCACCGGTGGCCTGCTTGGGGTTCTTGCTGGAGCGCTCCCGCACCACGCCCTCCACGGAGATGGTGGACTCCTTGTTCACGTCCCGGATGGCGGCCATCATGTCCTCGCTCTCGATGACGATCTGGGTGGTGCCGTAGAAGTCCCGCAGCACCACGAAGGCGAAGTTGCTGCCCACGGTGCGGACGTTCTCCATCCAGCCCACCAGCTTCACCTGCTTGCCCACGTCAGTAAGACGCAGCTCGTTGCAGGTATGTGTACGCATTTGCATCATAACTCGGTCTCTCCTTGTCGAAAAGTGATTTTATTTAGTATAATCAAGCTAATAAAATACAAAAAGTATTTACGCAATTACTTCTCCAGGATCACGCAACCGGCGTTTTTGGCCGCAAGACCCTCCCGGATGCGCGCAAGGGTCTCGTCCAGGGTTGCCGTGGTCTGCTCACCGGTGGCCATATCCTTGCAGGTGACCACGCCTCCCGCGATCTCGTCGTCGCCCAGGAACACCACGTAGGGGATGGCCAGCTTGTCCGCGTAGTTCATCTTGGCCTTAAATTTCTTGGCCTCGGTGTAGAGCTGGGTGCGGACCCCGGCCCGGCGCAGCTCGGTGGACAGGGCAATGGCCGGGGCCAGATCCGCCGTCATGGGCAGGACCAGCACGTCAGCGGGGGCGGTGGGCAGATCGGCGTTGAGCATGCCCTGCTCCCCCAGCACGTAGAACAGGCGGGTCAGGCCGATGGAGATGCCCACGCCGGGCAGCTGCTTGTCGGTGTAGTACGCCGCCAGATTGTCGTACCGGCCGCCGGAGCAGACGGAGCCGATCTCCGGGTGATCCAGCAGGGTGGTCTCATACACGGTGCCGGTGTAGTAGTCCAGGCCGCGGGCGATGGTCAGATCCACGGCGAAGTTCTCCTCCGGCACGCCGAAGGCGGACAGGTATTTGACCACGGTATTCAGCTCGTCCAGGCCGGCGTCGAACACCTCGTTTTTCCCGGCATACTGCTGCAGGGCAGTCAGTACATCGGTATTGGAGCCGGTGATGGCGATAAAGGCCAGGATCTCGTCAGCCTGATCGGCGGTGAGGCCGCAGTCGTCCGTGAGGCAGACGCGCACCTTTTCGGCGCCGATCTTGTCCAGCTTGTCCACCGTGCGCATGATGTCGCCGCTGCGCTCCGTGAGGCCCTGCATGGCGTAGAAGCCGTTGAGAATCTTCCGGTTGTTGACCCGGATCTGGAAGCGGCGCAGGCCCAGGGTGGTGAAGGTCTGGTAGATGATGGCGGGGATCTCCGCCTCGTTGATGATGTCCAGCTTGCCGTCGCCGATGACGTCGATATCCGCCTGGTAGAACTCCCGGAAGCGGCCCCGCTGGGCCCGCTCGCCCCGGTAGACCTTGCCGATCTGGTAGCGCCGGAACGGGAAGGACAGCTCGGCGTAGTGCAGCGCCACGTACTTGGCCAGGGGCACCGTCAGGTCAAAGCGCAGGCTCAGATCGCTGTCGCCCTTGGTGAAGCGGTAGATCTGCTTTTCCGTGTCGCCGCCGCCCTTGGCCAGCAGCACCTCGCTGGACTCTATGATGGGGGTGTCCAGCGGCGTGAAGCCGTAGAGGGAATAGGTCCGGCGCAGCACGTCCATCATCCGCTCCATCTGCTGCTGGGGCTGGGGCAGCAGCTCCATGAAGCCGGACAGGGTGCGGGGTTTCAGTTTCTCCATGGTATTTCTCCTTATATTCTCCGCCCGCGAAGCGGGACAATTTCCTGGGGAATCAAACAATAAACGCTCTCGTCCCCCCGTTTGGGACGAGAGCGTTGAACGCTTCGTGGTGCCACCCAAATTCAGCCCGCCTCCGGCGGACCCTCTTGCGCTCCGGCGGTACGGGGAGCAGGCCGTGGGCGTTTCCGCCCCCGCTCAGGGACCGTCTTCCCCCCGTCGCCGCGGCGCGCTTGCAGCCAAAGGCGCGCCTCTCTGTGTGCGGTGTTGCGGAGCTACTCCTGTCCCATCGTCGCGGATCACTACTGAATTGCTATTGTATGCGGAATTCTGCCAAATGTCAAGCGGTAAAGGGCTTGGTTTTGGGGTTCACGATATCGCGCCAGTCCAGATCGCCCCTGGCCAGGCCCAGCACCAGCATCTCGGCGGTGGCTACGTTGCTGGCAAAGGGCACGTTGTTCTGGTCGCACAGGCGGGCGATATACAGCACGTCGTCGTGGATGGCCTTGGCGTTGGGATCGTTGAAGCACAGCACCATGTCGATCTCGTTGTAGGCGATGCGGGCGGCGATCTGCTGGCCGCCGCCGTGGCGGAAGGACAGGAAGCGGTGGATGGTGAGGCCGGTGGCCTCGGCGATCTGCTGGCCGGTGGTGGCCGTGGCGCAGATGGTGTGATGGGCCAGAATGCCGCAGTAAGCCGTGCAGAACTGGACCATCAGCTCCTTTTTGTTGTCGTGGGCGATGATGGCGATATTCAAGGAAGACCGCCTCCTTTCTCGTTATATCCTCATCAGCGGGACGCGGCGTCCCGCGATGCGTTTGGCGATGTTGTCATAGGCGCGGGCGGCGTAATCGCTGACGTCCCGCAGGGGTACGCCCTGGTTCATGGCCAGGGACAGATCACGGTCCTCCGGGATCACCCCCAGCAGGGGCAGTCCGGCGGAGTCGATGGCGTCGTCGATGGTGGTGTGAAGCGCCCGGAGCATTCGGCGCTGGACGCGGCCCACCACCAGGTGGACGGACCCGGCGGGGAAACGGCTCAGCTCCATGACGGTGCGCTGGGCGTCCCGCAGGGCGGATTGATCGGTGGTGGTCACCACCACGGCCTGGTCGGCGTAGTCGGTGGCCAGGTGGAAGCCCAGGCCCAACCCGGCGGGGGCGTCCACCAGACAGTAGTCGTACACGGTGCGGATCTGGCGGAACAGATCGCCCATCTGCCGGGGCGTGTAGGGCGGCCGACCGTCGGTGACGGGGGCGGACAGCAGGTCCAGCCGGGGGTATTTCCGGTGGCTGACCGCCGCCTCGGACAAGGTGCAGCGCCCCTCCAGCACGTCGGAGAAGTCCATCACGGCGCTGTCGCTGAGGCCAAGGGCCAGATCCAGGTTGCGCAGGGTGATGTCGCAGTCCAGGCACAGCACGCGATAGCCCAGCGCCGCCAGCGCCAGGCCTGTGTTGGCGGTAAAGGAGGTCTTGCCGGTGCCCCCTTTGCCCGATACGACTGCGATGATTTTGCCCATAACGCACCTCAATACCATCAAATCAGCGGATTTTTCTTGATTTTTGCGAACGCGCGGGGAAACTGCCGCGGCGTGGGCCGCAGCTTGTCGATGACGACCACCCGGTGGGCCACGTCGGTGCCGGGAATGGTGTAATCCCGGATCTCCCGGATGCGGCCGCCCAACTGTCCGATGGCGCTGCGGGCCCCGGCGATCTCCGCGTCGGAGTCCACGGCCTTCATGGCCAGGAAGCAGCCGCCTACCCGGACCAGGGGCAGCGTCAGCTCACTGAGCACGTTCAGCGCCGCCACGGCGCGGGACGTGGCGATGTCATATTGCTCCCGGCGCTGCGCGGCGAATTCCTCCGCCCTGGCGTGGACGGCCTCCACCCGCGCAAGTCCCATTTGGGCGCAGGTCTCCTGCAAAAAGGCGATCCGTTTGCCCAGGCTGTCCAGCAGCGTCAGGTCGAAGTCCGGCTCCAAGATGCGCAGGGGCATGCCGGGAAAACCGGCGCCGGTGCCCACGTCCACCACCCGTTTGCCCCGAAAATCGGCGATTTTCAGCAAAACGGCGGAGTCCAGCAGGTGGAGCGCGGCAAAATCGGCGCTGTCGGTGATGGCGGTCAGGTTCATGACCCGGTTTTTCTCCAGCACCGCCCTGGCGAATTCCGCCAGCCGGGGGGCGGCGCCGGCGGGCAGACCCAGCTGCGCCAGCCCCTCGGTCAGCATGTCGAGCATTACTTGCCTTCCTTCAGCAGGTCGCGGATCTCACCCAGCAGCTCCTCGGTGGTGGGGCCGGCGGGGGCGGGCTCCTCAGCGGGCTCCTCGGCGGGCTTCTTCAGCTTGTTGACGGCCTTGACCACGCAGAATAGCACCAGCGCGATGATGATGAAGTTCAGGATCACGGAGATCAGGTTGCCGTAGTTCACGGACACCTGGCCCACCAGCTCACCGGCCTCGTTCAGCTCGCCGGCCTTCAGGATCCACTTCCACTGGGAGAAGTCCACGCCGCCGGTGATCAGGGAGATAAAGGGCATGATGATGTCGTTGACCAGGGAGGTGGTAATGGCGCCGAACGCGCCGCCGATGACGACGCCGATGGCCAGATCCACCACGTTGCCGCGCATGATAAATTCCTTGAGTTCCTTGCCAAGATTCTTCATAATGTGTCTCCTCCTAATTACAAATTGTATATTATTACAAGAATAATATCTAAAGTAGTTAATGCTTGGGGATCAGACGGTCCTTGCCGCCCATATAGGGCCGCAGAGCGGCGGGGATCACCACCGAGCCGTCGGATTGGAGGTTGTTCTCCAGGAAGGCGATCAGCAT
>DGHJ01000017.1:16694-16836 GCA_002392625.1 Oscillospiraceae bacterium UBA3851 | reverse complement strand
GGCGGGGCCACCACGGTGTTGTTGAGGGTGTGGGGCAGGTACATCTTGCCGTCCGCACCCTTGACGCGGATCCTCAGCCGGCGGGCCTGGGCGTCGCCCAGATTGGAGCAGGAGCATACCTCAAAGTACTTCTGCTGCCGGG
>DGHJ01000017.1:16446-16651 GCA_002392625.1 Oscillospiraceae bacterium UBA3851 | reverse complement strand
ACTTCTGCTGCCGGGGGGACCAGGCCTCGATGTCGCAGGACTTGACCTTCAGGTCGGCCAGGTCGCCGGAGCAGCAGTCCAGCTGGCGCACGGGAATGTCCAGGGAGCGGAACAGCTCCACGCTGTAGCGCCACATCTGCTCGTACCACTTCATGCTGTCCTCCGGGCGGCAGACCACCACCATCTCCTGCTTTTCAAACTGGTG
>DGHJ01000017.1:0-16252 GCA_002392625.1 Oscillospiraceae bacterium UBA3851 | reverse complement strand
TGCTCGCTGGTGCCGATCAGGTACAGGTCCTCCCCCTCGATCTTATACATCATGGCGTCCATCTCCGCGAAGCTCATGACGCCGGTGACCACGCTGCCCCGGATCATGAAGGGCGGGATGCAGTAGGTGAAGCCCTTGTCGATCATGAAATCGCGGGCGTAGGCGGTGACGGCGCTGTGGAGCCGGGCAATGTCGCCCATGAGGTAGTAGAAGCCGTTGCCGGACACGCGACCGGCGGCGTCCATGTCCACGCCGTCGAAGCGCTCCATGATGTCGGTGTGATAGGGGATCTCAAAGTCGGGCGTCTTCGGCTCGCCGAAGCGCTGGACCTCCACGTTGCAGCTGTCGTCCGGGCCGATGGGCACGCTGGGGTCGATCATCTGGGGGATGACCATCATGATCTTGTTCAGCTGCTCCCCGGCCTGCTCGATCCGGGCGTCCAGCAGAGCCATGCGATCGGCGTTGGCCTTGACGGCTCCATTATTCGCATCGATTTGTGCCTGGATTTGGGCCTTTTTGGCCTCATCCGCGCACTTTTTCAGCTGCCCGTACAGAGGGCCGTTGGCCTTGCTGAGCTTATTGCGCTCGGCCTTCAGGGATTCGGTCTCGGCCATGGCGGCGCGCTTTTCCGCGTCCAGGGCAATGGCTTCGTCCACCAGGGGTAGTTTGCTGTTTTGGAACTTTTTGCGGATATTCTCCTTGACCAGGTCGGGGTTCTCCCGCAGGAAACGAATGTCAAGCATAGGGTTCTCTCTCCTTTATGTTTCACGTGAAACGCCGCAGCGCGGCGATTATTTCTTCTTCATGGCGTATAGGGCGTCGATAAGGCTGTTGAGATCGTCCAGATCGTAGTACTCCAGCTCGATGCGGCCCTTTTTGCGGCCGGTGACGATCTTGCAGCCCCGGCCCAGACGGTTGCTCAGCTCGCGGGCGGCCTCCTCGGCGTAATTGACGGTGATGGACGTGGTAGGGGCTTTTTTTGCCGGGCGCTGGGCGGTAAGCTTCTTCACCAGCAGTTCCGTCTGGCGAACGGACAGATCGTTTTTCAGCACGATGGCGGCGGCGCTCTCCTGCATAGCCGGCGCCAGAGGCAGCAGCGTCCGGGCGTGACCGCCGGAGAGCTTGCCCTCCTCCACCATGGCGCGGACGGCGGGAGTCAAATTCAGCAGCCGCAGGGCGTTGGCCACGGCACTGCGGGATTTGCCCACCTGGGCGGCCGCCTGCTCCTGGGTCAGGCCGTACTGGCTCACCAGCGTGTGGTAGCCCTCAGCCTCCTCCATGGGGTTCAGATCCTCCCGCTGGAGGTTTTCAATCATGGCCAGCTCCATGGCCTTGCGGTCGTCGGCCTCGATGACGATGGCAGGCACCTCGTCCAGCCCCGCCATGCGGGCGGCGCGCCAGCGGCGCTCACCGGCGATGATCTGATAGTAGCCGGACTGGAGCTTGCGCACCGTCAGCGGCTGGATGATGCCGTGCTGTCGGATGGAATCAGCCAGATCGGCCAGGGCGTCAGGGTCAAACTGCTTCCTGGGCTGGGCCGAGCAGCTCTCCACCTGGGAAATGGGAAGAAAGAGACGCTCCTTCTCCTCTGGGGTGTCCATAAAATTGTCGCCCAGCAGGGCGCCCAGGCCTTTTCCCAGACCTTTGGCGTTGTTTGCCACGAAAAGTCACTCCTTTCAGGAATTCTTCTTCAGAAACTCCGCGGCCAGAGCCGTGTAGGCCTCGGCGCCGCGGCAGGTGCGGTCATAGGCAGTGATGGGCTTGCCGTGGCTGGGCGCCTCGCTGAGGCGCACGTTCCGGGGTACCACGGTGGCATACACCTTGCCGGGGAAAAACCGCTTGACTTCGCGGGCCACCTGGATGGCCAGGTTTGTGCGTCCGTCGAACATGGTCAGCAGCACGCCCTCCATATTTAGATTGGGATTCATGCCCCGGCGCACGATGCGCACCGTGTTCATCAGGTCGCTGAGACCCTCCAGGGCGTAATATTCGCCCTGCACCGGCACCAGCAGGGAGTCTGCGGCGCACAAAGCGTTGAGGGTCAGCAGCTCCAAAGAGGGCGGGCAGTCGATAAAAATGAAATCGTAGTCGACGCGGACCTGATCCAGTGCCTTTTTCAGCAGAAACTGGCGTCCCTCCAGCTCGATCATCTCGATGCCGGCCCCGGCCAGGGCCTTGCTGGAGGGCAGCACGTCGCCGTAGCGGGTAGAGACGATGGCGGACCGCACGTCCTTGCCGTTGATCAGCACGTCATAGACGCCGTTGGATACGGATTTGTCCACACCCATGCCGGAGGTGGCGTTGGCCTGGGGGTCAAAATCGCACAGCAGCACCCGTTTGCCCGCCTGCTTCAGCGCGGCGGTCAGGTTCACGCAGGTGGTGGTCTTCCCCACGCCGCCCTTTTGATTGACGATTGCTACGATCTTGGCCACGCCGCGCCCCTCCTGTCCCACAATACCATATACTTTCTCATGTTAAATACAGTATATCACAAACCGGGGAGCAATCAAGAGAATTTTTGCCGAAAGACGAAAAAACCCCCTGTGTTTCACGTGAAACACAGGGGGAAAACGCTTGTCACACCAGCATCAGCCCGGAGACAGGCGGCACGGACAGGTGCAGCATCTCATCCCGGACGAAGAACTGCTGCCCGGTCAGGGCGTCGGTGGCCATGGAGGACGGCCAGGGCAGCATCAGCTCCAGCGGTTCCTCCCCGGCGTTGAGGGCAATGAGCGTCTGTTCCTCCGCCGCCGCCCGGCGAAAGACCAGGCCGCCGCCCTTGGCGTAAAGATAGGAGATAGCGCCCCGCTGCAGGGAAATGCGATCCTTCCGCAAAGCACCCAGACGTCGGAAATACTTCAAAAGCGCCCCGTCCTCGTTGCCCCAGGGGTACGTGCCCCGGTTCAGCGGATCCTCAAAGCCCTCCATGCCGGCCTCGTCGCCGTAGTACACGGTGGGCGAGCCGGGGAAAGCGTAGAGCAGCAGGGCGGCAAGCCGCAGCCGCATGGCGCCGCGAATGCGCTCGGCGGGACTGAGGCGATAGGCCGCACGCTGGTCCTTAGTGTCCGTCTCGGCGCCGCGGGCCACGCCCAGCAGCGTCAAAACCCGCACGGTGTCGTGGGTGCCCAGGATGTTCAGAGCCGAATAGTAGGCTGCAGGGGGGTAATTCTCCCGCAGGGTCTCCATGGCCTCCCGGAAGTCGGCGGCGTCGCCGCCGGTGACCCAGTTCAGCGCCGCGCTGCGGAAGGGATAGTTCATGAGGCCGTTGGTCTCGCCGCCCAGCAGGTAGCGGCGGCGGAGGGAATAGGCCACCTTGTTGCTGCCATCCTCCCAGACCTCGCCCAGCAGGAAGCTGTCCGGGTTTTCCTCGGTCATCACGGCGCGGATGTCGGCAATGAAGTCGTCGGGCAGCTCGTCGGCCACGTCCAGCCGCCAGGCGTCGGCGCCCCGGCGCATCCAATGGCGGATCACGCTGTCCTCGCCGGAGATAATGAAGCGGCGGTAGTCCGGATCGTTCTCATTGACGGCGGGCAGCGTCTGCACGCCCCACCAGGCGTCGTACTCATGGGGCCAACGGTGGAAGGTATACCAGGGGTAGTAGGGGGAATCCTGGCTTTGGGCGGCGCCCAGCTGGGGATAGTAGCCCAACGCGTTGAAATAGCGGCTGTTGGAGCCGGTGTGGTTGAACACGCCGTCCAGCATCACCCGCATGCCGCGCCCATGAGCCTCCCGGCACAGTGTAATAAAATCCTCCTCCGTGCCCAGCATGGGGTCGATGGCCATGTAATCCGCCGTGTTGTAGCGGTGGTTGGAGTCCGCCTCAAAGATGGGGCACAGATACAGCGTGGTGACGGACAGCTCCGCCAGATAGTCCAGCCGGGAGATGATGCCACGCAGGCTGCCGCCGAAGAAGTCCCGGTTGGTGATCTGCCCGTTCTCGTCCGGGCGGTAGACCGGCTGGTCGTCCCAGTTCTGGTGCACCACCCGGTCCCCCACCATCCCGGCGGGATCGGGGATGGACAGCCGGCAGAATCGGTCTGGAAAAATCTGGTAAGTCACGCCGTCTCCAAACCATTGGGGCGTCTCAAATTCACCGTTGTAGACGGTGAGCTGCCAGCGGTGCAGATGCTCCAGGTCGCAGTAACCGCTGCGGCCGAAATAGACAAAGGAGCCGTCGGCGCGGGTAAAGCGAAAGGCGTACCATACCAGCTCCGGCCGGTCGGGGGCGGGAAATACGCCGGAGAACAGGTCGCCGTGGCTGCCCTCGTCGCGGAGGTCGCAGGTCCGTGTTTCGGCGGCAAACTCGCAGTCGGCCACCAGGCAGCAGGCCACGAAACCCTCGCCGGCCAGGGGGCGCAGGGTAAAGCGGACGCTCTGACCGCAGGTCACGGCGCCGAAGGGGGATTTGTAACGTTCGTCGCGGGGGTCGAAGATATATCGGTCAGACATACGGAATTCTCACTTCAACAGAGTATTTTCTCCCACGATCTCCGCGGTGCTGTCGTCGCGGGAGAAGTAGGAGTTGAGGATATCCACCACGGTGTTGCCCAGGTAGTAGCCGCCGCCGCCCTTCTCGATGACCACCGCCACGGCAATCTCCGGGTCGTCGTAAGGGGCATAGGCCACCAGAACGCCGTTGTTGATCTCGGTGCCAACCTGAGCGGTGCCGGTCTTGGCGGCGGCGGGGACGATGCAGCGGGTAAACAGGGAGGAGATATTGCCGTGGAGCACCAGGTTGCGCATGCCCACGCGCACGGCCTGCTGGGTGCTTTCGCTCATCTCCACCACGTTGAGAGGCTCCTCGTCCCACACGTAGACCAGCTCGGAATTGTCGTAGGTCTTCACGTCCTTGAGCAGATGGGCCTGATAGTGCTCTCCGCCGGAGGCCAGGGTGGCGGTGTAGTTGGCCAGCTGCAGGGGGGTAAACAGGTTGTAGCTCTGGCCGATGGCGGCGGTCAGAGTCTGGCCGTCGGTCCAATCCAGGTTATGGGCCTCTGCATAAGTGGGCGAGGCCAAGGCGCCGGCGCTGTCGCCGATCTCGATGCCCGTGTGCTGGCCCAGGCCGAACTGGGTGGCATAGTCGTCCAGCGTGTCGATGCCCATGAGCCGGCCCACCTCGAAGAAGAAGTAGTTGCAGGACACGGTGATGGCCTGGCTGACGTTGATGTTGCCGTGGTTGCCGCCGTTCTGTCCGTAGATCCAGCAGGTAGGCTGGGGATAGGCGTAATAGGTGTAGATGCCCTTGGTGTGGATGATGGAGGAGGGGTTGATGACGCCGCTCTCCAGGGCCGCCACCGCCGTACAGGGCTTGAAGGTGGAGCCGGGGGCGTAGGTGCCGTCGGTGGCCCGGTTGAACATGGGCAACCGGGGGTCCTCCAGCAGCTCGTTGTAGATATTGTTAAAATTGGCCAGGTCGTAGGTGGGGTAGGAGGCCAGAGCCAGCACCTCGCCGGTGCCCACCTTGACCACGGCGGCGGCGCCGCCCCGCTGGATGCCGTCCTCGGCGATCATGTCCTCGATGGTGCGTGCCAGCGTCTCCTCCACGTCCTGCTGAAAGTCGATGTCCAGGGACAGGGCCACGGTGTGGCCGGGCTGGGGCGTCTTGGCGTACAGCTCACCGGTGACGCGGCCGTCCTCGTCAGTGGTGATGAGGCGTGTGCCGTCGGTGCCGTGGAGATAAGACTCAAAGGCGGCCTCCGCACCGCTGGAGCCCACCAGGGCGTTCATGGAATAGCCCAGATCCTTGTAGCGGTCCCAATCCTCGGCGTAGATCCGGGAGATCCGGCCCAGAACGTGGGCTGCGTAGGGGGTGTAATAGGTCCGGACGGTGGAGGTGCCCACCGAGACGCCGGGATACTGCCCGTCCACGATCTGACTGATCAGGGCCACGGACACGTCGTCGGCCAGAAGACAGCTGGAGTGAGCCGCCAGCTCATACCGCACGCCGATGATCTGGCGCGCCTCCTCGTCGGAGAGGGAGGCGGGAAGCCCCCAGTCGGCGCGCAGCTGCTCCATCAGCCGTGTGGCGGTAAGGTTGAACTTCCCGGCGTGGACGTATTTCTGCGATTTCAGGAAGCCGGTGAAGTCGTCGTTGTCCAGGGCGGTGGAGAGATAGACGAAGGGCGTCTCCCGGCTGACGGGCAGCGTGTCGTTCCAGGCGATGTCGTTGTCCCGGCAAAGCTGCAGCAGGCGGATAATGGTGTCGTTGGCCTGGGCGTCGTCGTCAAAAGACCCGCCCGACAGCGTCAGTGTGTAGGTCAGGCGGTTGCCCACCAGCAGCTTGCCGTTGCGGTCGGTGATCACACCGCGGGCGGCGGCCACCTGCTGGGTGGTGGCGTTGCTGATCCGGGACTGGGCCCGGTACTCGCTGCCGTGGACAATCTGCGTATTATATAAGGTAAAGAAAAACAGAAGCAGGAACGCCGAGAAAAACACGGCCACAGCCGCCAGCTTCGGTTTCAGTGGGTTCTGATTCATGGAAAGCTCCTTTTCATTCCGCCGGGAACCGGCGGCGGATGCGCCGGAAGAGCAGGTACACGAAGGGGATCAGCGGCAGCGTCAGCAATACCTCTCGCCCGATGAGGGCGGCGGCCGCCGCCGCGTCGTTGACGCCGCGGACGGAGAGGACCAGGGCGTAAAACGAGCCGTTGAGCACCAGCGCCGCCAGGGAGACGGCCAGGGCGCAGAGGAAGCCGGGCTGGATCCAGCGCTTGGAGGCAAATCCGGCCAGAAATGCCGCTGCGGCAAAGGTGAGCACGTAAAAACAGGGGATGGGCGGCCCCAGGGTAAGGTCGCACAGCAGGCCGAACACGGCCCCGGCGCACAGGCTCTGCTGCCGGTCCTCCCAAACGGCGGCCACCACCGCCAGCACGGGGGGCAGAAAGGGGTGGACGCCCCACACACGCAGCCGGTTCAGCAGCATGCCCTGCAAAAAGAGGAACAGAGCGGCGGCCAGGCCGTAGAAGATCCAGCGATACAGCGCGTTTCTCTGACTCATGGCCGCTCCTCACTCCACCACATCAAAGGCGGTGATGACAAAGACCTCGGACAGACTGTCCAGGTCTGTCATGGGGGCCAGGATGGCGTATTTGCCCATGCCGCTGTCGTCGGCCAGAATATCCTGCACCGTGCCGATCACCAGGTCGGAGGGATAGTAGCCGCCCAGGCCGGAGGTGACGATGAGATCGCCGTTGATCAGCTCACTCTGCAGGTAGCTCAGGCGCAGCTTGCCCGCGCTCAGCAGCCGCAGCTCGCCGGTGGCGATGGCCGGTTCCTTGGTGCGGAACACGGCGGCGCCCAGGCTGGATTCCGGGTCCACCACGGTGGTAACGGTGCTCCAGTTCAGCCCTGCGTCGGTTACGATGCCCACCAGATAGCCGTATTCATCCACCACGCAGTTGCCGATAGCCACACCGGAGGAGGTGCCCTTGCTCAGCGTCAGGGCGGAGGACCAGTTGGAGAAGCTCTGCCGGGTCACGTGGGCGGATTCCAGGGAGAAATCCCGCCGCTGGCGGCGCAGCTCCAGGATACTGCGGAGCTTTTCGTTCTCGGCGCTGTCGGTCTGGGCCTGGCGGATGTCCTCCTGCAGCCGGGCGTTCTCCCGGCGCAGCGCCTCGTTCTCCTGCTGCAGGGCCTCAATGCTCTGAAAATGATCGCCCACGCTCTGCACCCAGCCGGACACCGTGGCGCCCAGGCTGCGGAAGGGCGAGGCGACCACCCCGGCCACGTTGTGCAGAAGCCCCGTGCCGTTGTTGATGGCGGAGGCGACGCACAGGACCACCGCCACGATGGTGACGGCGGAGAGCAGCAATATGCCGTTTTTGGTGAAAAAACGCTTCATAGTGACAGAATTACTCCTCAGAGGACAGCAAATGGACGCCGAATTCGGCCAGCATGTTGGCCAGCAGCACCACCGGCAGGCCCATAACGTTGAAAAAGTCGCCGTCGATGCGCTCCACCAGCAGCGCGCCCTGGCCCTGTACGCCGTAGGCCCCGGCCTTGTCCATAGGTTCGCCGCCGGCGATATAGGCCTTGAGCTCAGACTGGGAGGCGGGGCGGAAATAGACCTGGGTGGACTGGGCGCGGGAAACAGCCCGGTCCCCCTGCCGCACGGTGACGCCGGTGCACACGGTGTGGCGGCGGCCCTGGAGGGCCGTCAGCATCTCCAGGGCGTGAGCCTCATTTTTAGGTTTTCCCAGCCGCGCCTCGTCCAGAAACACCATGGTGTCGGCGGTGATGACGATCTCGTCCGGCGCGGCGGGCACGGCGAAGGACTTTTCCCTTGCAATATACGTGACGATTTCCGGCGGCGTCAGGCCGTCGGGGCAGGATTCCTCCACGTGGGGCACCCGCACGGTGAAATCCGCCACGCCGATGCGGCGCAGCAGCTCCTGCCGCCGGGGAGAGGCGGAGGCCAGCACGATCCTTGCCATATCGCTCACCGCCCCGTGGAGCCGAAGCCGCCACGGCCCCGCTCCGTCTCGTCCAGCTCGTCCACAAAGCGCAATTCGGGCTGCACCACCGGCACCACCATCAGCTGGGCGATGCGGTCGCCGGGCTGCACGGTGTAGCTCTCGCCGGAGAGGTTCACCAGCCCCACGCCGATCTCGCCCCGGTAGTCGCTGTCGATGACGCCCACACCGTTGGACAGGCACACGCCCTTTTTGATGCCCAATCCGCTGCGGGCGAACACCAGCGCCACGTGGCCGGCGTCCGGCAGGGCGATGGCCAGGCCGGTGGGCACCAGCGTCCGCTCACCGGGTGCCAGCGTCACGGGCTCGTCCACGCAGGCGCAAAGGTCCATGGCGGCGGCGCCGGAGGTGGCGAAATGGGGGGCAGGGATGTCCCGCCCAATGCGGGGGGACAGGGCCTTGATCTTCAGTTCCATGTCAAATTTGACTCCTATAGTGAAAACTATATGTATAAATTAAAAGAAAAATTACAAAACATTATCAATTGTGCCGCCGTTATCAGTCCACGCCGCGGTAGAAAAGGCCGCGGGTGTAGTCGGCGGGTGTCCAGTCGTTTTGCCCCAGATAGCGGTGCGCTGCGGCAAGGCACTCTTCGGCCGACTCGGTGGTGAAACGCAGCCGGGCAAAGGACAGGCCGCAGCGGCGGTACTCCGGCTTGTCGGCCAGGAACAGAACCCGGCTGTTCTGGATCTCGTTGCGGCAGCCGTAGGCGCACAGCACGGGAAAGGTCGCGCCGGTGCGGTCGGTCAGGGTGCAGCCGGCGCCGTGGGAGCAGCCGGTGCGGTTGGCGGCGGCGCAGTTCTCCGTGATCATCAGAGGCAGCCGGCCGTAGACGATGGCCTCGCAGGGCAGATACTTGCGCAGGTCCCGTACCTGCTGGTGCCGCAGCTCGAAGGAGACCGTGGCGCTTTGCAAGCCCTGCTCACGCAGGAACAGCAGGGCGCGGGAGTTGAATACGTTCAGCCCGAAATCGCCCCGGAGCTCCAGATCCAGGCTCTCCACAATGGGCAGGTGGCCCAGGTTGCCCACCACCGCGCCGGCCAAAAACGGCGTGTTTTGCAGCTTTGCGCGGAAAACCGCCTCGTCCTCCGTGCGGAAGACGCGGGGCAGCACGGCGAACAGCCTCGTCTTTGGGGCGAAGGGGGCCAAGTCCATTGTATCCAGCAGATCCAGCGGAATATACACGGCCTCCATGTTTTCGGCCAATTCTGCCGTCAGCTGGTGGGCGCGGGCGATGGAGCAGGTGAGGCGCGGACCGCCGGTTGGGTCCTGGCAGGGGGGCAGAGGCGTCTCGCGGGCGGTGCGCCGTGGCCACACGCCCCGGATGGGCCGTGCGAGCTGCCCGGTCAGCGCCTCCAGCGCCTGCCGGCGCAGACCGTTGACGGCTCCGGCGGACAGGGCAAGGCCGTCGTCCACATCGGCGCTGACTGACGCGGGGACGAACGCCGTGCCGCCGGTCTTGCCCAGGCGCTGGCACAGCTCCTCCGCCGTGACAGCGCGGTTGCGGGCACTCTCTGCCACGGGGCCGGTGACGGTGACGCGGCGGCCGCGGGCCTCCGCCGTCAGTGTGGCCGGTTCCCCGGCGTGCACGGCGGCGCGGAAGGTCACCGGAACGGCCCGGTGCTCGGTGCTTTCATATTCCTTCCGGGCGGCGGCGAACAGCTCCTCCGGCCAGCGGGCGTTCTCCGGACGCATGCCCAGCATGTGGGGCCCCTTCTGGCCCACGAAGTAGCCGTCGGTAAAGCCGCTGCGGCTGAAGGCGGCCTCCAGCTGCCTTGCCTCGGCGGGGGTGGGGCCGCGCCGCTCATCCAGCAGCCGGCGGTAGATGGCGGTGACCACGGCCACGTATTCCGACCGCTTCATCCGGCCCTCGATCTTCAGGCAGGCCACGCCCAGGTCCGCCAGCTCCCCCAGGTGGGCGGAGAGATTGGCGTCCTTCAGGCTCAGGGGATGATCCCGGCCGCAGGGTCCGTTGACCCCGTAGGGCAGGCGGCAGGGTTGGGCGCAGGTGCCCCGGTTGCCGCTGCGCTGGCCGATGAGGGCGCTCATGGCGCACTGGCCGGAGTAGCACATGCAAAGCGCGCCGTGGACGAACACCTCCGCCTCGGCCTCGCATCCGGCACAGATGGCGGCGATGTCCTTCCGGCTCAGCTCACGGGCCAGAACCACCCGCTCCATGCCCAGCTTTTTGGCCAGGTTCGCGCCGCCCAGGGTGAAAAGGCTCATCTGGGTGCTGGCGTGGAGGGGCAGATCGGGCGCGATCTGGCGGGCCAGGGTCAAAACGCCCCAGTCCTGCACCAGCACGGCGTCCACACCCATGTCGCTGGCCCGGCGCAGGGCGTCGGCCGCGGCGCTCAGCTCCCGGTCGGTCAGCAGGGTGTTCAGCGTCAGGTAGACCTTCACGCCCCGCAGGTGGCAGTATTCCACCGCCTGGGCAAAGGCCTCCTCGGTGAAATTCTGGGCGTTTCGGCGCGCATTGAAGCTGCCGAAGCCCATGTACACGGCGTCGGCCCCGCTCTGCACGGCGGCGATCAGCGCGTCCCAGGACCCGGCGGGAGACAGAAGCTCGATCATTTACTTGCGGTTCTGGGCCTTGAACAGCTGGCGCTTCAGCTCGGATACCTCATTCTTGGCCTGGGCGGCCTCGTCCAGATAGGTCTTCAGCTGGCGGCGCAGGTTTTCAGCGCTCTCCTGGGACTTCAGCAGCTCGTCGGCGATGTTGATGGCAGTCAGAATGGCAGCGTCGGTGCGGCTGGCCTTGGTGCCCTCCATGACCTTCGTCAGCTGCTCGTTCACCAGGTTGCCCACCCGCTCCATGTAGGAGGGGCTCTCCTCTGCGATCAGGGTGTAATTCTCCCCGCAGATGTTCATCGTAACGCGATTGGCCATAGTGCTATCCCATCCTTTCTCAGTTTTCCCTCTTTTGTCTTATTTCCGGGCATAATAACACTTATACAGAATGAATTATACCACAATCCACAATACCCGTAAAGCATCGACAGGAAATTTTTAAAATGAGAAAGGCGCATCTTTACGAAAACGAACTTTTATTGTAGAATAGAAGAACGAAACCGGGGAGGAGGTGCCATCACGAGCGGATATATCCTGCACGGGGATGACCAGGCCGTGTCCCTGCCCGCGGCCCGTCTGGACAAGCTGATCGCCCGCGCCGACAGCGACGCGGCGCTGCTGTACCTGTTTCTGATGCGCGCCTCCGGCGGCGTGACGCCCCAGGAGATCCAGCGTCGCCTGCGCTGGAGCGAGCTGCGCATGGCCGCCGCCGAGAACACCCTGCAGCAGCTGGGCCTGCTGGACGGCGGCGTGACGCCTCCGCCGGAGCCGGCGGAGGAGCGGCCTACCTATACCACCGACGATGTGGCCGCCATGCTGGAGGGCGACGGCGCCTTTGCCGCCCTGGTGGTGCAGATCGAGGGCAAGCTGGGCAAGAAGCTGAAAACGGCGGATCTCCAGATCCTGGCCGGGCTGTACGACGACCTGGGCATGCCGCCGGACGTGATCTATCTGCTGGTGAACCACTGCGTCAGCCGCATCGAGCGGCGCTACGGCGAGGGCCGCCGCCCCACCCTGCGCCAGATCGAGAAGGAGGGCTACTACTGGGCCAAGCTGGGCCTGTTCGACCAGGCCGCCGCCGCCGAGTACCTGCGCCAGTACGCCGACCGGCAGGAGCAGATGGGCGCCTATCTCCGGGCCTTGCAGATCGCCGGGCGCAAACCGGTGGAGAGCGAGGAGAAGTACATCACCCGCTGGATGGAGCAGGGCATCTCACCGGAGCTGGTGGCCCTGGCCTACGACCAGACGATCTTCTATAAAAAGGAACTGAACTGGCGCTATCTGGGCGCCATTTTGCGCCGCTGGCAGGAAAACGGCTGGCACACGGCGGAGGACGTGGAGCGTGGCAGCCGGGAGCGCACAACGTCCAAAAGAGGCTGGAATAAAGCGGACGACGAAGAAAGACAGCGGGACGAGTGGCTGAAGAAATACATCAAGCGGTAGGGAAGTGAGAGCATGACATACGACGAAAAGATCCTGCAGACCAGCCTGGCGCGATACCGCGCTGACCGGCAGGCGCGGGCCGAAGCGTTTGCCGCCAAACAGCGGCAGATCTTCCGGGAGATCCCCCGTCTGGAGGAGATCGACCGGGAGCTTCGCAGCACCATGGCCCAGATCGTGTCCTCGGCCCTGCGCCGGGGCGCCGATCCCATGCCCGCCCTGCGGGTCATCCGGGACCGGAATCTGGAGCTGCAGCGGGAGCGCGCCGCGCTGCTGATGCAGCACGGCTACGAGGCCGACGAGCTGGAGGAGAAGCCCCAGTGCGTCCTGTGCCGGGACGAGGGCTTTGTCAACGGCGTCATGTGCCGCTGCCTGAAAAAGTACTATACCCACGCCCAGATCGAGGAGCTGTCCAGCATGCTGGATATGGGCTCTGCCAGCTTTGAGAATTTCAGCTTTGACTGGTATAGCAGAATGCCGTGGAAGGATTACGGTATTTCCCCCTACAAGAACATGGAAAAGGTGTATGACACCTGCCGTGATTACGCCATGCAGTTTTCTCCCAACAGCGGCAACCTTCTGCTGTTCGGACCCTCCGGCCTGGGCAAGACGTTTCTGTCTGCCTGCATTGCCCGTGTAGTCAGCGAGAGGGGCTTTTCTGTTGTGTACGATACGGCGGGACATATTTTCTCCCAATTTGAGAAAGTCAAGTTCCGCCGGGAGGAGGATGAGGAGGCAGAACAGCATATAGAGCGTTGTACGCGCTGTGATCTGCTGATCGTGGACGATCTGGGTACGGAGATGACCACAACTTTTGTCCAGAGCGCTCTGTATCAGCTCTTAAATGATCGATTGATGGCGAAACGACCTACGATTATCAGCACGAACTTGAATCCGGGAGAGATTGGCCAGCGATACTCACCCCAGATCCGATCCAGATTGGAGGGGGAGTTTGAAGGCCTATCCTTCTTCGGCGAGGACATCCGCCTCAAGAAACGTCAAAAACAACCATAAGACCTGACCCGCCGCCCGACGAAGCGTTCGCCGGGCGGTTTTTTCAAATTTCCCGACGAAAGGCGACCGTTTTCGCCGCCCGATACCGATAGAATGGAGCGGAAAAGGAGGGATCGCCATGAGAGGGACCCATCGGGGGGAATTTCTGTCGGCCAGGGTGCAGTACATCCCGGTCTCGCAGATCCGGCCCAACCCCCGCCAGCCCCGGCGCAGCTTCGACGCGGAGGGCTTGCGGGAGCTGGCGGACAGCATCCGCGCCTACGGCATCCTCCAGCCGCTGACGGTGCGCCGCCTGGGGCGGGAATACGAGCTGGTAGCCGGTGAGCGGCGGCTCCGCGCCGCCCGGATGGCGGGGCTGCGGGAGGTGCCCTGCCTCATTGCCCGCGTGGGGGAGGAGGACAGCGCCCTGCTGGCCCTGATTGAGAACCTCCAGCGCCGGGACCTGGATTGCTGGGAGGAGGCGGAGGCCATCGCGCAGCTGATCCGCACCTACGGCCTGAGCCAGGAGGCGGCGGCGGAGAAGATCGGCAAATCCCAATCCGGTGTGGCCAACAAGCTGCGGCTGCTGAAGCTGAGCGAGGGGGTGCGGCAGCTGATCCGCCAGAACGGCCTCACCGAGCGCCACGCCCGCGCCCTGCTGCGCCTGTCGGACGAGGAGGCCCAGCGCCGGGCCTTGGCGGCCATCGTCAAAAACGGCTGGAACGTGGCGCAGACCGAGGCCTACATAGAGGAAAGGCTCAAGGCCGCGCAGACCACGCCGCCTCGGCGGCGTGCCACCTACATCATCAAGGACGTGCGCTTGTTCCTCAACAGCGTGGACCGGGGCGTGCGCATGATGCGTCAGGCCGGTGTGGGGGCCGAATGGGGGCGGCAGGACGCCGACGGCTGCATCCTGCTGACCATCCGCATCCCCAACGCGGGGAAAAAGCCTTGAGCGCCGGTTGTTACGGAAATGTAATGCTTTTTCAAAAAGGACACGCTATAATAACATCGAAAAAGCGTGCGAACATCCCTGTGAGTCAAAAGGAGGGATCGGTATGGATGAGGAGCGCACCCAGACGCCGCCGGAAAACGGAGGCGAAAAATACGATCTGAAGGCCGCGTATGCCGAGTACGACAGCGGCTGCAAGGAGCTGCCGGAGGAGAGCGGCGAGACCGCCGCCGAGCCGGTGTACGACGACTATCCCCGCCGCACCGGCCGGGGGAGGCTGGTTCTGCTGGCCGGCCTGGCCGCGGTGGTCCTGCTGGCGGCGGCCTACGTGGTGCTGTGCGCCGTAGCGGCCAACCGCAATACGGTCAGCCAGGGCACCAGCATCATGGGCATCGACGTGGGCGGCATGACCGGCCAGGAGGTCAAGGCGCTGTGGGAAAAGGAAGGCCCCAGGATCTGCGATGAGAAGCAGCTCTCCCTGATGCTGGGCGATCGAGAGCTGACCCGGCTGTCCTACACGGACCTGTCCATGACGCTGACCCCCGACGAGGCGGCCCAGAAGGCCCTGGGCACCGGCAAGGGCACAGGCTTTCTCGCCGGCGGACTGGCCCTGCTTCGCGGCGGTGACGGCGACGCGCGGACCGAGATCGGGCTGAACGTCGACGAGCAGGCCATCGACCGGCTGGTGGACGAGCTGTGCGACAGTCTGGGCGGTGCGGCAGTGGACGGCGCCTACCGGCTGGACGAGGAGGAGGGCCTCTTCGTGACCAAGCCCCGCGACGGGCTGACTGTCGACCGGGCGGCCCTCCGGGCCGACATTGGCCGCGCCGTGACCACCGGTGACCTGCGCCCTATCGCCTGCAAGTACACGTCCGCTGCGGCGCAGCCCGTGGATCTGGCGGCGGTGCATGAGGAGCTGTACGGCGAGATGAAAAACGCCGGCATCGACAAGCGGACCGGCGAGCTGTACGAGGCCCAGGTGGGCGTGGACTTCGACGTGGAGGAGGCGGAGCAGCTTCTGGCCGCCGCCGAGCCGGGCCAGGAGATCCTGATCCCCAGCACGGTGACCTATCCCGCCGTCTATAAGGAGGACCTGGAGGGCGTGCTGTTCCGGGACCTGCTGGGCAGCTACAGCACCGTGGCCACCGGCAGCGAAAACCGGCAGAAGAACGTGCGCAAGGCCACCCTGTCCGTCAACGGCGTCATCCTCAACAGCGGCGAGGTGTTCTCCTACAACGGCGTTGTGGGAGACCCCTCCGAGGCCAACGGCTACTTCCCCGCCCCCGCCTACGTGGGCGGCAAGACGGTTGACGTATTCGGCGGCGGCGTGTGCCAGGTGGCGTCCACCACGTATTACGCGGCGCTGCTGAGCAACCTGCAGATCGTGGACCGCTCCGCCCACCAGTACGCCCCGGCCTACATCCCCTTCGGCTGCGACGCCACCACGTTCTATCCCTATACGGACTTCAAGTTCCGCAACGACACCGATTACCCCATCCGCGTAGAGGCCACCTATACCAACAACAATACCGTCACCATCAAGATCTACGGCACCAAGACCGATGACCACTACGTGAAGATGGTCAGCAAGACCCTGTCCTCCACCCCGTATACGGAGAAGGAGGTGGTGGACAAGTCCCTCCGTCCCGGCCAGCGGGTGCTGGACCAGAGCGGCTACACCGGCTACGAGGTCAAGACGTGGCGGCAGGTGTATTCCGGCGACGGACGGTTGCTCTCCGAGACCTTTGAGGCCACCAGCATCTACGAGATGCGGCCCGCCATCTACCACGTCGGTCCCGCGCCGGAGCCGGAACCCCAGCCCGAA
>DGHJ01000079.1:18051-18492 GCA_002392625.1 Oscillospiraceae bacterium UBA3851 | reverse complement strand
GAACATATTCTTCTTGTAGGCCTCCACGCCGGGCTGGTCGAAGGGGTTCACATCCAGCAGATAGCCGCTCAAGCCGCAGGCGTACTCGAAGAAATAGATCAGCTCGCCCAGGGTATAGGCCTCCATGGAGCCGGTCTGGACGATGATGTTAGGCACACCGCCCTCCACGTGGGCCAGAAGAGTGCCGTCCATGGCCTGGCGGGCGATGAAGTCCATGGACTTGCCGGCCAGGAAGTTCAGCCCGTCGCCGTCGGCGTTGTCGTAGGGCACGGGGTTGACGTGGGCAGAGGCGCCGAAGCGCACCACCGTCTCCAGCAGGTTTCGCTCGCCCTGCTGGATATACTGGCCCATGGAGTGGAGGTCAGCTGTGAACTCCACGCTGGCGGGGAACAGGCCCTTGTTCTCTTTGCCCTCGGACTCGCCGTAGAGCTGCTTCCACCA
>DGHJ01000079.1:12174-18007 GCA_002392625.1 Oscillospiraceae bacterium UBA3851 | reverse complement strand
GCTGCTTCCACCACTCCGCCATGAACCGGAAGTTGGGTTCGTAGGCGGCCAGGATCTCGATCCGTTTGCCGCTGCGGTACAGCTCGTACCGCGCCCCGGCGTACTGCCAGGCGGGGTTGGCAGCCATGTCGTCAGCGGTGCAGGTATGCATCATGTCCGCCGCGCCGGCCATCAGCGCGTCGATGTCCACGCCGGCCACGGCGATGGGCAGCAGGCCCACGGCGGTGAGCACGCTGTAGCGCCCGCCTACGTCATCAGGCACTACGAAGGTTTCGTATCCGGCGCTGTCCGCCAGGGACTTGAGGGCACCTTTGGCCCGGTCGGTGGTGGCGTAGATGCGCCGGGCGGCGCCCTTGACGCCGTACTTATCCTCCATCATCCGGCGGAAGAACCGGAAGGCCACGGCCGGCTCGGTGGTGGTGCCGGACTTGGAGATCACGTTGACAGAGAAGTCCACTCCCTCCAGCAGCTCCATCACCTCGCTGAGCTGATCGGAGCTGAGGCCGTTGCCCACGAAGTAGACGTTGGGGGTGTCCTTCTTTTTCAGGTTGTAGTTGGCCGAGCACAGGCACTCGATGACGCCGCGAGCGCCCAGATAGGACCCGCCGATGCCGATGACCACCAGCGCCTGGGAGTCGCTCTGGATGCGCTTGGCGGCAGCCTTGATCCGGTCGAACTCCTCCCGGTCGTACTGCTCCGGCAGGTGGACCCAGCCGGTGAAATCGCTGCCGGCCCCGTCGCCCTGCTGCAGATGCTTGTGGGCAATGTGGAGCCGCGGCGCCAAGGCGGCCTCGTAGGGAAGGCCGATAAAGGGCTGGATGTTGGCAAGATTGACCTGAATCATGGATGTGACCTCCTATGTATCAGCATGGGCTGCCTGCGCAGCCGAATATCCTTTTTTCTATGATAAATCCCCGGTGGGCAAAATACAAGGGAAAATTGTGCCCGGGTGCGCCTTATTTTGCGCCGGGCAGGGCCAGGCGCAGCAGGCGCAGGAACACCTGCCCCCAAGTGAGCTTCGGCACGTCCTCCCCCGCCAGGATCGGCACCTGGGAGAGCACCTCACCGCCTGAGGCAACGGTCAGTCGGCCCAGCTCCTGTCCCTGGGCCACCGGCGCCGCCACGGACGCATCCAGCGTCACCGTCCGCTCCAGGCCGGCGGCCTGGGACCGCTGGATCAGCAGCCGCCGTCCCTCCGCCGGCAGCATGGGCTGCACCGTTTCCGCCGTGCCCAGCTCCACCGCCACCGGCAGCAGCGCCACGCCCTCCCCGGCGTCGATGAGGGCGTAGGTGGAAAAGCCATAGTTCAGCAGCGTCTTGGCGTCCTCAAAGCGGTCCGCGGAGGTGTCCGCCTTCAGCGTCACGGCGATCAGCTCCATGCCGTCCCGCTCCGCCGTGGCGCTGATGCAGTAGCCGGCGGAGCTGGTGGACCCGGTCTTGAGGCCCGTGGCCCCGTCGTAGAATCGGATCAGCTTGTTGGTGTTGCTCAGCTCTGATTTGCCGCCCCGCAGGGTGTCCATCCAGATGGTGGTGAAGCGCCGGATGTCCGGGTGGCGCAAAATCAGCTCCCGGCTCATGAGGGCGATGTCGTAGGCGCTGGTGACGTGGCCCGCCGCAGGCAGGCCGTTGCAGTTGACGAAGCTGGTGTCGTTCATACCCAGCTCCCTGGCCCGATTGTTCATCCTCGCTACGAACAGCTCCGTCACCCCGGCCAGATGCTCCGCCAGCGCCACAGAGGCGTCGTTGCCGGAGGCCACGCACACCCCCTTGAGCAGGTCCTCCACGGTCATCTGCTCGCCGGGCGCCAGAAAGATCTGGCTGCCGCCCATGGAGCTGGCGTAGTCGCTGGCGGTGACCACGTCGTCGTAGCGCAGCGCGCCGCTGTCGATGGCCTCCATGGTCAAAAGCAGCGTCATCACCTTGGTGACGCTGGCCGGCTCCAGCTGCTTGTGTTCGTTTTTCGCGTACAGGATCTGCCCCGTTTCCTTCTCGATCAGGATCGCCGACTCCGACCAGATGGGCAGATCCACCGCCCAGACCCGCACCGGGCAAAGCCCCGCCAGCACGATGACCGCCGCCAATACACATACGAATCGTCTCATTGCAACAAGCCCCCTTTTTTTCACATGGTATGACGGCGTGGCGGCCAAAATTCTCAAAACGCCTTGAAAAGGCCGGGGGGGATTGATATAATCACTTTATACCTGTTGTGATGATGAGGGTCGGCGGGCGATCCACGCGGACTATTTGCCGTGCCTGCTTCCAGCGGAAAGCAGGCATTTTTGTAAAAATCGGCCCCGTCAGGCGCGGAGAAGGGAGGGGTCCTGTGAGCCAAGTGAATCATGCCGCCCGGAACGCCCGGTACGCCGCCGTCTTTGCCGGCCTGGTGGCCGCCCTGGTGGTGTTGACGGTGTGGAACATCAACACCGGCAGCGAGCATATTCCCGTGGTCGACATCGTTCGCATCATCCTGTTCCGTGAGGGCGACGCCACTCAGCTGGGCATCGTGTGGAAGCTGCGCCTGCCCCGGATCATCGCCTCGGCGCTGCTGGGCGGCGGCCTGGCCCTGTCCGGCTTTCTGATGCAGACCTTCTTCGGCAACCCCATCGCCGGTCCCTTCGTGCTGGGCATCTCCTCCGGCTCCAAGCTGTTCGTGGCCCTGACCATGATCGCGGCGCTGCGGTTCGTATCCTTCGTCTCCTCGTGGATGATGGTGGCAGCCGCCTTTGTGGGCGCGCTGATCGCCATGGGCTTCGTGCTGCTGGCCGCCCGGTCCATCCGGCAGATGTCCATGCTGCTGGTGGCGGGCATCATGATCAGCTATATCTGCTCTGCCGTCACGGAGTTTCTCATCACCTTCGCCAAGGACTCCGACATTGTCAACCTCCACAGCTGGTCCCAGGGCAGCTTCTCCGGCACCAAGTGGGACGACGTGCGGTTCTTCGCCATACTGATCCTGGTGTGCTTCGCGGTGGTGTTCTGCCTGTCCAAGCCCATCGGCGCATACCAGATGGGGGAGGCCTACGCCCAGAGCATGGGCGTCAACGTCAAGCGATTCCGGGTGCTGCTGATCCTCATGTCCAGCCTCATTGCCGGCTGCGTCACCGCCTTTGCCGGCCCCATCTCCTTCGTGGGCATCGCGGTGCCCCACCTCATCAAGATGCTGCTGAAGACCGCCAAGCCTATTCTGGTGATCCCTGCCTCCTTCCTGGGCGGCGGCGTCTTCTGCCTGTTCTGCGATCTCATCGCCCGCACGGCCTTCGCCCCCACGGAGCTGTCCATCAGCACCGTCACGGCCCTGTTCGGCGCGCCGGTGGTCATCGCCATGCTGGTCCGCCGCCACGGCGGCAGGGCGTAAAGGGGGTGCGGAGATGAACGAGTACTATTTCCGCACGGAGGACCTGTCCGTCGGCTACAACGGCAACACCCTGATCCACGATATCGAGATCCGCGTCAGGGCCGGGGAGATCCTGACACTCATCGGCCCCAATGGCTCCGGCAAGTCCACCATCCTCAAGAGCATCACCCGCCACCTGGCCGCCATCCGGGGCGACAGCTTCATCGCCGACGCCTCGGTGAAGGGCATGAGCTACAAGGAGCTGTCCCGAAAGCTGGCGGTGGTGCTCACCGAGCGCATCAAGGGCGAGCTGCTGACCTGCTGGGACGTGGTGGCCACCGGCCGCTACCCCTACACCAACACCCTGGGGCTCCTGTCGCCGGCGGACCGGGAGATCGTCCGGGCTGCCCTGGAGAAGGTCCACGCCCAGGAGCTGGCGGACCGGGACTTCACCGCCATCAGCGACGGGCAGCGCCAGCGGATCCTGCTGGCTCGTGCCATCTGCCAGGAGCCGGAGATCATCGTGCTGGACGAGCCCACTTCCTTCCTGGATATCCGCCACAAGCTGGAGCTTCTGAGCATCCTGCGCACCATGGCCAAGGAGAAGGGCATCACCGTCATCATGTCCCTCCACGAGATCGACTTTGCCCAGAAGATCTCCGACAAGATCATGTGCGTCCACGGCGACCGGATCGAGCATTTCGGCACGCCGGACGAGATCTTCCGGCCGGAGATCATCAACCCGCTCTACGGCATCGCCGACGGCTCCTACAACATCACCTTCGGCAGCGTGGAGATGCCCCGCCCGGCGGGCGCGCCCAGGGTTTTCGTCATCTCCGCCTGCGGCAGTGGGGTGGACACGTTCCGCCGATTGCAGAAGGAGGGGGTGCCGTTCTGCGCGGGCATCCTCTATGAAAACGACGTGGACTGCCAGGTGGCCCGGAGCCTGGCGGCGGAGGTGGTCACCGAGACGCCCTTTATGCCCATCGGCGACGCAGCCTTTGACCGGGCGCTGGCCCTGATGAAAACGTGCAATACCGTGATCTGCACCGGGGTCCCCATCGGCCAGACCAACCGCCGCATGGCGGACCTGATCGCCCAGGCCAAAGCCCTGGGTCTGCTGCGGGACGGCGCGGCTGAAGGCTGACAATGCTTATAAAAATACCCCGTTGGGAGAGAATCCCGACGGGGTATTAAACTGTGTTGTACGACGGATGTGGCGCCCTCAGACCTCGCCCAGCTTCCGGCGCACCTGACCGAGGCTCATGCCCCGCTCCGCAGCGATCCGGGCCAGGTCGTCGTATTCCGCCTTCCTGCGCACCACGCCGCAGCCCTCGGACGTCTTCACCCGCACGGGGCCCAGAGGCGTCTCCACCGTCTCGACCCGCCGCTCCAAAACGCGGCGGCGCGTCTCCGAAACGCGCATCCCCAGGGTAGTGGTGTGGCGGAAGATCAGCTCCGCCATCTTCTCCTCGTCCTGCGCCCGGCAAATCACCCGGATCAACGTGCCGGGGCGGCTCTTTTTCATGCCCACCGGCACCGTGTAGACCTCCAGGGCGCCGCCGGCAAAGAGCTGTTCCATGGCAAAGCCCACGTCCTCGGCGGTCATGTCGTCCACGTTGCAGCTGAGCACCGTCACCGTGCCGCCGTCATCCTCCGTCTGCCCCAGCAGGGCGCGGACGCAGTTGGCGGTGGGGAAGTCCTTCTTCCCCATGCCGTAGCCGATGGCACTGGTGCGCATGACGGGCATGGGCCCGAAGCGAGTGACGAAATGGCGCAGCAGCGCCGCCCCTGTGGGCGTGCACAGCTCGCCCCGGATCTCTCCGCCGTAGATGGGCACCTCCCGCAGGAGGTACGCCGCAGCCGGAGCCGGCACCGGCAGGATGCCATGGGCGCAGCGTACCTGTCCGCTGCCCACGTGGACGGCGGAGGCCAGCACCTGATCGGGCGCCAGCTCTTCCATCAGCAAACATACGGCGGTCACGTCGGCAATGGCGTCCAGCGTGCCCACCTCGTGGAAGTGGATCTCCTCCACCGGCACGCCGTGGACGTGGCTCTCGGCCTCGGCGATGAGACCGTAGACCGCCAGAACGTCGGCCTTGACCTTTTCGCTGACGCTCAAATGAGAAACCACGTGCTCCACGTCGTACATGCTGTGGTGATGATGCTCATGTTCGTGGTGATGATGGTGTTCGTCCTCCTCCGCTCCGTCCACCAGGACGGAGACGTGGGTGCCCCGGATGCCGCACTTGACGGCACCCTCACGAACGTAGGTGACGCCGGGCAGGCCCAGGCCGTTGAGCCGGGCCACGAAGCCGTCGGGGTCGGGAAGCAGCTCCAGCAGGGCGGCGGTCAGCATGTCGCCGGCCGCGCCCATGCCGCAGTCCAGATACAGTGTTTTCATGGCGTTCTCCCGTGTCAGCTCCGCTTCCAGCGGGCGCCGCCGGCCACGTCGGTGATCTCGATGCCCTGGGCCTTCAGCTCGTCGCGGATGCG
>DGHJ01000079.1:11685-12123 GCA_002392625.1 Oscillospiraceae bacterium UBA3851 | reverse complement strand
GCGGATGCGGTCGGCCTCGGCGAAGTTCTTTGCCTTTTTGGCCTCGGCACGCTGGCGGATCAGCGTCTCCACCTCGGCGTTCTCCTCGCCGTCCTCGCTGACGACGGTGAACCCGGATGCTGCGGGCGCCGCCTTGGCCTGCTGGGCACGCTGGGCAGCGGCCTTTTCGGTCAGCTTCAGGCCCAGCACCTCGTCCACCGCCTCCACGGCGGCCCACTTGGTTGCGCCGCTGCATTTGGCCTTGAGGATATCGTACAGCACGGTGACGCCGTTGGGGGTGTTGAGGTCGTTGTCCATGGCCTTGGAGAACTTCTCCTTCAGCTCGGTCAGGGCCGCCTCTTCCACGGCGCCGTCCTTGGGATCGATGGAGGCCAGACGGGCGATCAGCTTGTTGTAGGCCACCACGGCGTTGTCCAGATTCTCCCAGGTGAACACCAG
>DGHJ01000079.1:11425-11625 GCA_002392625.1 Oscillospiraceae bacterium UBA3851 | reverse complement strand
TCTTGCGGTAGTGGCTCTGGAGGCAGAAGAAGCGGTAGGCCAGGGGATCGTATCCCTTCTCCTCCAGCAGGGAAACGGTGAGGAACTCGCCCTTGGACTTGCTCATCTTGCCGTCCTCGGTGTTCAGATGGGCCACATGGGTCCAGTGGGTGCACCAGGGGTGGCCCAGATAGCTCTCGGACTGGGCGATCTCGTTGGTG
>DGHJ01000079.1:11201-11360 GCA_002392625.1 Oscillospiraceae bacterium UBA3851 | reverse complement strand
TGGTGTGGTGGGGGAAGGCGTTGTCCACACCGCCGCAGTGGAGATCCAGATACTCGCCGTTATACTTCATGGAGATGCCGGAGCACTCGATGTGCCAGCCGGGATAGCCCACGCCCCAGGGGGAGTCCCATTTCAGGGCCTGATCCTCGAACTTGGACT
>DGHJ01000079.1:0-11139 GCA_002392625.1 Oscillospiraceae bacterium UBA3851 | reverse complement strand
TGGTGAACCACAGCACGAAGTCGTTGCGGTTGCGCTTGTTGGTGTCCTCCTCCACGCCCTCCCGGACGCCCACGGCCAGATCCTCCTCCTTGTGGTCGTTGAACACGTAGTAGCGATCCAGCTTGCTGGTGTCGAAGTACACGTTGCCGCCGGCCACGTAGGCGTAGCCCTTGTCGATGAGGGTGCTGACAATGTGGATATAGTCGTCGATGAGGCCCGTGGCGGGCTGCACCACGTCAGGCCGCTTGATGTTCAGCTTGCGGCAGTCGGCGAAGAAGGCGTCGGTGTAGTACCGGGCGATCTCCATGACGGTCTTGTGCTCCCGGCGGGCGCCCTTGAGCATCTTGTCCTCGCCCTCATCGGCGTCGGAGGTCAGGTGGCCCACGTCGGTGATGTTCATGACCCGGTTCACGTCGTAGCCCGCAAAGCGCAGGTACTTCTCCAGCACGTCCTCCATGATGTAGGAGCGCAGGTTGCCGATGTGGGCGAAGTGGTACACCGTGGGGCCGCAGGTGTACATCTCCACATGGCCGGGGGTGTGGGTCTTGAACTCCTCTTTTTTGTGTGTGGCAGAATTATACAGATACATATAGCTTCTCCTTTTCGGATGATTGGTTACATGGTCGGGCACAGGTTTTCCTGTCATTGCGAGGAGCAAAGCGACGCGGCAATCCGCCATACCGCAAAACGGATTCCCACGACCAGCTTGCGAGCTGGTCTCGGAATGACAAGGGTGATCGTCATTGCGAGGAGCGAAGCGACGCGGCAATCCGTTCTCCCCAACAAAAAACGCCTCCCATGCCCGCAGGGCATGAGAGGCGAGGGATTCTCGCGGTTCCACTCTCGTTTATCGCTTTGCCGTTTTGCGGCACGGTTGGCCGGGAGGCGTCTACATCCTCCGCGCTCACGGACGCACTTTCGGTTCCTCCTGGCGGGATGGCTTGCAGCCGGTGGCCTTCCCTCTCTTGGCCCGGATATGAGAACGTACTCTTTCCGATCACAGCGCTATGCGATTTTGCAAGGGATATTCTAACAGGGATTTTCAGACGTGTCAAGACTCCTTGAACACGT
Source organism: Oscillospiraceae bacterium UBA3851 (assembly GCA_002392625.1). Classification (GTDB taxonomy): domain Bacteria; phylum Bacillota; class Clostridia; order Oscillospirales; family Oscillospiraceae; genus Vescimonas. The sequence goes on along the minus strand of DGHJ01000079.1, from coordinate 10,068 downwards.
CCCAGTTCTTCACGAAGTACTCCACGCCGGAGTAGACGGTGGTGACCAGAATGATGCCCTGGCAAGCCAGGTTCAGCCACTGGGGCTCCGGGCCGAAGAACATCATCAGGCAGATGCACACCATGGTGCTGGCGGTCTTCACCTTGCCGGACCAGCCGGCGGCGATGACCCGGCCCTTCTCCACGGCAATGAGGCGCATGCCGGACACGGCGAACTCCCGCAGCAGCACGATGGCCAGGATCCAGCCGAACATCTCCCCCGTCTCCACGAACCAGCACAGGGCCGCCATCACCAGGCACTTGTCGGCCAGGGGATCGGCGAACTTGCCGAAGTCGGAGATCTGATTGTAGTGCCGGGCGATGTAGCCGTCCAGCAGGTCGGTGAGGCTGGCCACGATGAACACGCCCAGCGCCACGTAGCGGTGGCCGGGGAAGTCCAGATAGGCGATCACCAGAAACACGGGGATCAGAAAGACCCGCAGCAGGGTCAGCTTGTTGGCAGTTGTCATGGGCATGGTTCAGTCCTCCTCCTCTTCACCGGTCAGCTCACCGTCCATGGCGCCGGTGATGCGCACCATGACGAACCGTCCGGGGTCGATCTCCCGGTGGGCGGTAAAGTAGATGCGGCCGTCGATCTCCGGGCTCTCGGCGTAGCTGCGGCCCACGTAGCACATGGCCTGGCTGTCAAATCCGTCGCACAGGACCTCCACCGTTTCGCCCATGCGGCTCTCGTTGAACTCGTCCATGATCTCCGACTGCACGTCCACCACCAGCTCGGCCCGGCGCTCTGCCTCGGCGGTGTCCACCCGGTGGCCCATCTTTGCCGCAGGGGTGCCCTCCTCCGGGGAGTAGGGGAACACGCCGGCCCGCTCGATGCGCACCTGGCGCAGGAAGTCACACAGCTCGTTGAAGGCGTCCTCGTCCTCATAGGGCAGGCCGGTGATGAGACTGGTGCGCAGCACCAGACCGGGGATGCGGGCGCGCAGCTTGGCAAACAGCGCAAGAAGCTCCGCCTTGGTGTCACGCCGGTTCATGGCCTTGAGCACCTGATCGTTGCAGTGCTGGATGGGCAGATCCAGATAGTTGAGGATCTTGGGCTCTCCGGCAATGGTGTCGATGAGCTCATCGGTGATCTCGTCGGGGTACAGGTAGTGGAGACGCACCCACCGGAAGTCCAGGCGGCACAGTCGGCGCAGCAGCTCCGGCAGCATCTTCTTGTTATAGAGATCGGTGCCGTAGCGGGTGATATCCTGGGCGATAACGATGCACTCCTTTACCCCGGCATCTGCCAGCTTCTCCGCCTCATGGATCACATCCTCCATCCGGCGGCTGCGGTATTTGCCCCGCAGGGAGGGGATGACGCAATAGGCGCAGTGGTTGTCGCAGCCCTCGGCGATGCGCAGATAGGCGTAGTGGGACGGGGTGGTCAGCACCCGGTCCAGCTCCTCCACCGGCGCGTGGATGCTGCCGAAGCGGCAGACCGCCGCGCCGGAGACAACCTCGCGCAGCGCGGCCACGATGTCGCCGTAGCTGCCGGTGCCCATAATGCCATCCACCTCCGGCAGCTCCTGCAAAATCTCCTCCTTATACCGCTGGCTCAGGCAGCCGGTGACCAGGATCTTGCCCACCCGGCCCGCCGCCTTCTGCTCCGCCACGGACAATATGGTGTCAATGGCTTCGCTCTTGGCGCTGTCAATAAAGCCGCAGGTGTTGATGACCACCGCATCGGCTGCCGCGCCTTCGGGCGCCAGCTCCATGCCGGCGTCACGGCACAGGGCCATCATCTGCTCGGTGTTCACCAGATTCTTGGCGCAGCCCAGGGAGATAAATGAAACCTTCACGTTCTCTTTCCTCTATTCCTCGATTTCCTCGCCGCCCAGAGCATTCAGCGCCGGGCGGATCTCGTTCCAGCCAAAGCCCCGGCGCAGCAGGGCGTCACTGAGCCTCTTGCGCTCAGCGCGGTCCGGGACGCGGCCCTTCAGCTTGCCGCGCAGAAAGGCGTCGATGGCCTCGCCGCTGTCCGGCAACTCCCGGAGCGCGTCCTCCCAAAGCTCCTTGGGAATGCCCCGGCGGAACAGCTCCTGCTCCACCCGGCCCCGGCCGTAGCCCATGGCGGCGTAGTGGCGCACCACCACACCGGCGTAGGCGCTGTCGCTGACGGCGCCCAGCTCCTCCATCCGCTCGGCGGCCTCTGCCGCCTCGTCAGGGTCGGCGCCCTTGCGGCGCAGCCGGTCCGTCAGCTCCTTCTTGCTGAGCATCCGGCTGGACGCCATATGGGCCGCCCGCAGCTTCGTTTCAGATCGGCGGGCGGCCTCACGCAGGGCCTCCACCCGCTCATCGCTCAGCTCGGCGCCGGGATAAATGCCAAAGGGCAGGAGCTCGGCCTCGGTGATCCGGAGGAGGTCCCCCTCCTCCGGAAACACCAGCACGCGCCCCTGCTTGTGCTTTGATTTTTCGATCCGCGCGATCCTCATTCGGCGTCGTCGTCAAAATCGTCGGCAGACACGTCCACCGCCCGGCCCGCCGCCTTGGCCGCAATGCGGGACTGGGCGCCCATGAGCTTGTGGAAGTTCTCCCGCACCTTGCGCTCCAGCTCGGCCGCCTCATCGGGGTGGTCGCGGAAGTACTGCTTGGCGGCGTCCTTGCCCTGGCCCAGGCGCAGCTCGCCCATGTTGAACCAGCTGCCGCTCTTCTGCACCAGATCCAGCTTCACCGCCAGGTCGATCATCTCACCCAGCTTGCTGATGCCCTCGCCGTACATGATGTCGAACTCCGCCTCACGGAAGGGAGGCGCCACCTTGTTCTTCACCACCTTGGCCCGGACGTGGTTGCCCACCACCTCGCCGCCGGCCTTCAGGGACTCCACCCGCCGCACGTCGATGCGGACGGAGGCGTAGAACTTCAGCGCCCGGCCGCCGGTGGTGACCTCCGGGTTGCCGTACATGACGCCCACCTTCTCGCGCAGCTGGTTGATAAAAATGACGATGGTGTTGGTCTTATTGATGACGCCGGTGAGCTTGCGCAGGGCCTGGCTCATGAGCCGGGCATGGAGGCCCACAAAGCTGTCGCCCATCTCGCCCTCGATCTCGGCACGGGGAACCAGCGCGGCCACGGAGTCCACCACCACCACGTCGATGGCGCCGGAGCGGACCAGGGCCTCGGTGATCTCCAGGGCCTGCTCGCCGGTGTCCGGCTGGGAGATGAGCATATCCTCCACGTTGACGCCCAGTGCCTTGGCGTAGGTGGGGTCCAGGGCGTGCTCGGCGTCCACGAAGGCCACCTCGCCGCCCTTCTTCTGGGCCTCGGCCAGCACGTGCAGCGCCAGCGTGGTCTTGCCGGAGGACTCCGGCCCGTAGATCTCCACCACGCGGCCGCGGGGCAGTCCGCCGATGCCCAGTGCCAGATCCAGCGCCAGAGAGCCGGTGGGGATCACCTCTACATTGGCCACCTGTCCGTCGCCGTAGCGCATGATGGAGCCCTTGCCGTACATCTTCTCGATCTGCTGCATGGCCGTGGCCAGCGCCTTTTTCTTATCCGACGTCACGGGAGCCGGGGTCGGGATCTCTTTCTTTACTGCCATTTCATCGTCCTCCTTCGTTTTCTTGCCCCTATTCTCGCAGAAGTCCTGTCCAAAATTCAGGACAGTCAAAAAATACGATCGCACAGCGTGCCGAACACCACGCGGGGGATGCCGGCCGTGTCGGGGATCACCTGGATGTCGCCGAAGCCCGCCGCGCGCATGATGCGCAGCACATCGTCGGCCTGGCCGATGCCCACCTCAAAGTAGAGCCGTCCGCCGGTGCGCAGGGCCTGGCGCCACTTGTCGCACACGGCGCGGTAGAAATCCAGCCCGTCCTCGCCGCCGTCCAGGGCAAGATGGGGCTCGTAGTCTCGCACGGACACGTCCAGTCCGGCCATGTCGCCGTGGGGGATGTAGGGCGGGTTGCACACGATGCAGTCAAACTCCCCCAGGTGGGGGGAGGGCTTGGCCAGGGCGTCTGCCTGAATGGCGACCACCCGGCCCGTAAGGCCGTTGCGGCGGATGTTCTGGCGGCACACCCGGATAGCGCCCTCGCTGATCTCACCCAGCACCACCATGCTCTTCGGCCCGTGGGCAGCCACAGCCAGCCCCACGCAGCCACTGCCGGCGCACAGGTCCAGCACGCGGGGCTTTTCCAGCGTCTGCACGTATGCGATGGCCTGTTCGGCCAGCACCTCCGTGTCCGTCCGGGGGATCAGCACGCTCTCGGAGATGTCCAGCGGCAGGCCGTAGAACTCCCACTCACCGATGAGATAGGCCACCGGCTCCCCGGCCAGATGGCGGGCCACCAGCTCCCGGACCCGCGCTTCCACCTCCGGGGGCACGTACAGCCGGGCGTCCCGGCTCAGCTCCTCCCGGCTCTTGCCGGCAGCGTAGCACACCAGCTCGCGGGCCTCCAGGGTAGCCGCATCGATGTCCCGCGCCCGAAAGATCTGGCGAATGTCCATATAGAGATTGTTGTAGGTGATGGCCATGGCGTCCTCCTCTTACCAGGCGTCCTTGCCCTTCTCTTGGGGCAGGACCAGCTTCAGCGCCTCAATGGCCACCTCCAGCATGGAGTCGTCCGGCTCGTTGGTGGTGAAATTCTGCATCCACAGCCCCGGCGCAGACAAAAAGCGGGTCACAGCGTTGTCGTGGCGCCCCACCCAGCGGTTGAACTCATAGGTCACGCCCACCACCGGGATCAGCAATGCCAGATGCACCAGGATGCGCACGCCCATATTGCGCCACTCCACGTAGGACAGCACCAGGCTGGAGAACAGGATGGACACGATCACCACCACGAAGAGGAAGCTGGTGCCGCAGCGGGGATGGTGCTTGGGCTGGATGCGGGCGTTCTCCACCGTCAGGTCGAGGCCGGCCTCGTAGCAAAAAATGGTCTTGTGCTCGGCGCCGTGATACTGGAACACGCGGGCCACGTCCTTTTGCTTGGAGATCAGGATCATGTAGCCCATGAAAATGGCGATCTTCACCACGCCCTCGATGAGATTGTGCACGGCGGCAGAGTGTAGCCAAGGGTCCACCAGCCCCGCCAGAAACGTGGGCAGCAGCATGAAAAGCCCCAGGGACAGCACCAGCGACAGCAGCACCGACGTCCACGCGATGACGGTCTGCAGTTTTTCCGCCGGCACGTGCTTTTCCAGCCACAGATCCAGCTTGCTGGGCTGGGCCAGGTCCTCGTCCGGCAGGTAATCCGCCGAGAACATCAGCGCCTTGACACCGTTGACCATGGAGCTGATGAAGGTCACCGAGCCCCGCAGGATGGGCAGCTTCAAAATGGGGTATCTGTCGCCGATCAGCTTCAGCTCCTCTACCTTGGTGACCAGCCCGTTCTTGCCGCGCACCACGATGGCCTGCCTTTCCGGCCCCCGCATCAAGATGCCCTCGATGAGCGCCTGCCCGCCGATGGACGTGCGGAAGCCGCAGCTTGTCTTCTTTTTTGCCATGAAACAGGTCCTTTCTCTGTCTGTATCTTACCACACAAGGACTAAAAATGCAACAGTTGTTCTATATTTTCTCATTTACTGTCGATGGGCAGGCGGATGGTGACCACCGTGCCGCCGCCCTCGGCGTTGGCGATGTCGAAGGTGCCGCCGTGGCGCTGGACGATCTCGTCGCACACGGCCAGGCCGATGCCGCTGCCGCGGGCCTTGGAGGAGCCCTTGTAGAATTTCTGCTTTACATAGGGCAGCTCCGCCTCCGGGATGCCGGGTCCGTAGTCCCGGATGCGGATGACGTACGCATCGCCCTCCTCGGCCATGGAGGCGGTGATGCGTTTGCCGCTGCCGCCGTGCTTGGCGGCATTGTCCAGCACGTTGCAGAACACCTGCTTGAGCCGCTCCGGGTCGGCGGTGACGGGCCGATCGTAGACCCGGTCCCCGTTGTCGTATTCCAGGTCGATGCCGTCCTGGCGGAACAGCTCCCGGTAGGTGTAAATGGCGTCCTCGAACTCCGCCTGCAGATCCACGCTCTCCACCCGCAGGGTGAAGCGGCCGTCCTGCATCTTGGAAAACTCCAGCAGCTCCTCCACCATGTTGGTCAGCCGACGTGACTCCTTGAGGATGATTTCCACGCCACGGCGGAGCTGACGGCGGTCGCTGCTCTCGTCGGCCAGAAGCGTCTCGCCCCAGCCGTTGATGGCGGTCAGCGGCGTGCGCAGCTCGTGGGACACGGAGGAAATGAACTCCGTCTGCATCTTCTCACTCTGGCTGATCTTCAGGGACATGTCGTTGATATTGTCCACCAGCTCACCCATCTCGTCGGAGTAGCGGTTGGGGATCTGGATGCCGTAGCTGCCGCCGGATATGCGCTTGGCGGCCTCGGTGACCTCGGCCACCGGCTCCACCACATTGTTGATGAACAGCAGGTTGGAAATCACCACCAGCAGTATCACACCGAACATGGCCGCGGCAATGGACAGGTCCAGCACCAACACCTGCCGGTCGATCTGCCGGGCGGAGGTGACGTAGCGCATCACGCCCACCACGGTGCCGTTGAACTCCAGGGGGCAGGATACTGCCAGGATCCGCTCGCCCGTCTCCGGGTCCTCCCCGGTGAAGCTGGCCAGGGCGCGGCTCTCCACGGCGCGGCCGATCTCCGCCGTGCCGGGGGAGGTGCCCGCCGTCAGGCCGCGGGTGGAGGCCTCGATCCGCCCGGACACGTTGAGGAACTGCAGCTCGATGACGTCGCTGTCCTCAAAGCTGGACACGTACACCGAGGCGGTGCGGAAATACTCGCTGTAGCTGTTCATGGTGTAGGTGTTGAAATAGTCGGCGCCGGCCTTGGCCTTTGCCTCCAGGGAGGAGCGGGCGCTGCCGTAATAGGTGCTGTCCACCACGCCGATGCCCAGCACGGCGATCAGCAGCAGGATCAGCACCAGCGGTCCCATGCTGTTCAAAAGCCAGCGCTTGCGCAAGCCCCGCACCACAGGCAGTCCTTTTGCCATACGGCACCCTCCTCTCCTAAAAAATCAGCCGAAATACCGGCTCAGAAGCCCCACTTGTAGCCGTAGCCCCACACAGTGGTAATAAAGGTGGGATTGGTGGGGTTGTCCTCGATCTTCAGCCGCAGCCGGCGGATGTTCACGTCCACGATCTTCAGCTCGCCGAAGTAGTCCCGGCCCCACACCATGTCCAGGATCTCCTCGCGGGACAGGGCCTTGCCAGGGTTCTCCATAAACATCTTGATAATGGCGTATTCCACCTGGGTCAGCTTAATGCGCTGGCCGTTCTTCTCCAGGGTACGGTTGCGGGTGTTCAGCAGGAAGGGCTCCTGCCGGATCTCACCCTCCGCCGCCTCGCTGCCGCCGCTGCGGCGCATGAGGGCGTCCACACGGGCAGTGAGCTCCGCGGGGGAAAAGGGCTTGGTCACGTAGTCGTCGGCGCCGGTCATGAGGCCGGTGACCTTGTCCATCTCCTGGGATCGGGCCGTGAGCATGATGATGCCGATGCTGGAATTGCTGGCGCGGATCCGGCGGCAGACCTCAAAGCCGTCGATGCCGGGCAGCATCACGTCCAGCAGGGCCACGCGGGTATCCCGGTGAAACTCCAGCTTTTCCAGGGCCTCCTCGCCTGTCTCGGCCTCCACCACCTCGTAGCCGGCGCGGCGCAGATTGATGACGATAAAGCTGCGGATGCTGGATTCATCCTCCAGAACAAGTACCTTTTTCATATCTGTTCAGTCCGTCCTTTCGTATAATCCCTTATCCATTGGCCCACTGGCTGGCAATGAGCTTGAAATTCTGATGCAAAACCGCCTCCGTCAGGCCGAAGCTGGGGCCAAACTCCAGCACCTCCCCGGCGTACGTGGTGCCGGTCTGGCGCTTGATGACCTGGCGGTTGCCCCGCATAGCGCGGTTTTCCCGGTTTTCGCCGGTGAGCGTATAGATGATGGCCACCTCCCGGCCGTCGACCACCAGCACGCTCTGCAGCCCGTTGGTGTTGCTGTCGGTGCTCTCCACTGCTACACTCAGCCCGTCCCACTCCACCGGCAGCACGAAATACCATCCGCCGGCGGGGTTGTGGTAGGTGGACATGATCCGGTTTGGCCGGCCGTTCTTGTTGTAGGCAAGCCAGTCCACGATCCCGGTGACCTCGCCGTCCTGGGTCCTGGGGCTGGGCAACTCGGTCACGCCGTCTCCGTTGATGTCCTGGGGCCGCGTCTGCATATAAGGGGAGGCGGCCGCAGAGCTGCCTGTCTGCGGGTCCAACGCTATGTTGATGAGCCCCTGGCCGCCGGGACAGGTGAGAATGTCCGTGACCGCGGTGTTCTCGTCGGTCACACCGGTGACGAACACGGCCGGCGTGCCGCCCCGCAGCCGCCCGGACACCACGCTGCCGCGTGCCAGCTCGGCCATGGTGCTGCTGAGACTGGCAGTATACGACACGGCCATGACGTTGTCCCGCCGGCTGTAAAACTCCGCCACGCTGTCGCCCTCGTCGTCAGCACGGAAGACCAGCAGGCTGGGAATGCCGTCTCCGTCCAGCTCCTCGATGCTGTAGCGCACGTAGCTGCTCTGCATCAGCGTTTCGGGATCCTGCCCAACGGTGTAGACGGCCACGGTCTGCACGTCGGGGCTGATGCGCCAGCCCACCACCAGCTCCTGTCTGTCGTCGCCGGTCAGGTCCCGGTAGTAGACGCTGTCCACCGCCGTGCCGCTGCTCTCAATGGTGCACAGCAGCTCATAGGTGTCGCTGTGGGCGGCATAAATGAAGATCTTCAGGGGCTTTTCGTCGCTGCTGCGGCGGAAGAAGACCACCGCTTCCTCGTCGCCGTCACTGTCCAGGTCCACCATCTGCACGGATTGAATGTTCCGTCCGCTGGTGGGCGAGGCGTACTCATAGCCCGCGTCGATCAGATCGCTGATCTGCCGGGACAGGTCGGTGTACTCAATAGGGAGCTGAGGCAGGGTAAACAGGTCATCTGCGCTGGACGGGGCGGAACAGCCGCCCAGCAGCCATGCCAGGGTCAGGACCACGCCTGTCAGCCAGACCGTTTTCCATCTGTTTTTCATCGGCACATCCCTCCTCCGGCACGCTGCCCATTCGAATTCTTTTTTATCATACCACAGTTGCACTGAATTTGGTAGGAAAACTTTTCATTTCCCCGCAAATTGCTGTCTCTCCCGGAATTTGCACTTGAATTTGCCCGTCCGATACGCTATAATCGTCTCGCTGACGCGCCGGTGTGATGGAATTGGCAGACGTGACGGACTCAAAATGTGTTGCGTCCGTTCTCACCGGAGTGTGCGCAAACCCTTGGTACCACTGGGTTTTCAAAATTGCAAATTACGCGTTTTTCGGAATCGACCTCCAAAACGACCTCCGATTTCCAGAGGGCGGTTGAAATGGCCGAAACCGTTGGTACGACAATGCCGGTGTGTTGGAATTGGCAGACGAGGTGGACTCAAAATCCATTGGTGGCGACACCGTGCGGGTTCGACCCCCGCCACCGGCACCATCCCGAAACCCTTGCGAGAGCAGGGTTTCGGGATTTTTTTTCGACCTTCCGGGGGACGATATTGGGTGCGGCTGCTTCTGTTACATGTCCGATATTTTTCCTTGTCGTCGGATTTTTCGGGTCTGCAATCCCTTGTCGCAGCGCTTCTCCCGGTTTTTTGGAGGTCGCTGGAGGACGATTTATGCATTGGCCGACGCAGGGGACTCATCGGAGGCCGGAAAGAAGCCCAGGATCGCCTGGGCCGACGCCACCTTGGAGTTGTAATCCAGGTGGGTATAGATGTTGCTGGTGGTTCCGATGTCGCTGTGACCCAGCCACTCCTGAATGTCCTTCAGGGCAACGCCGTTGGCGTAGAGGAGGCTGGCGCAGCTGTGCCGAAGATCGTGGAATCGGATGCGCCGCATACCGTGTCTCTCCAGGAAGGCCGGGAACGCCTGTGTCAGATAGCCGGGCTTGACCCGCTCCCCCAGATCGTTGACGTAGATATAATCCAGGTATTTCTGGCAGTAGTCGTTCCCGCAGATCAGTTGGTTTTCCTCCTGCCGCTTCTTCAGCGTCTTCAGCAGCTCC
>DGHJ01000064.1:3085-9938 GCA_002392625.1 Oscillospiraceae bacterium UBA3851 | reverse complement strand
TGTCAAAAAAGCGGCAAAGCCGCTTATTTGACAAGCTGTAAACCCGGACGGCCATGCCGTCCGGGTTTTGGTATGCAATCGTATCACAGCTTGATCTCACCGGAGAGGATGCGCTTATAGTCCTCCAGGTTCTTTTGCAGAAGGGTGGGGGTGTCCAGCTCGTAAGGGCATTTCCCTTTACACCGGTTGCAGTGGATGCAGTTTTCCACTTGCATCATCTTGGCCTGCCACTCCGGCGTCAAATAGGGGGCTGAGGGGGCGCGGCGGATCAGCTGTGACATGCGGGCGCAGTTGGGGATCTCGATGCCCATGGGGCAGGGCATGCAGTAGCCGCAGGAGCGGCAGAAGCTGCCCACCAGCTCGCCGCGATCCTTTTCAATCAGAGCGCGCATCTCATCATTCATGACGGGAGGGTGGTCCATAAAGGAGATGAATTCCTCCAGCTCGTGCATGCGCTGCACGCCCCAGATGGGCAGCACGTTGTCAAACTGGCTGATCCAGGCAAAGCAGGCGGCGGCGTTGCTGAGAAGACCGCCGGAGAGGCCCTTCATGGCGATAAAGCCCATGTTTTGCTGCTTGCACAGCTCCACCAGCTCCAGGTCCTTTTCCGTGGCCAGATAGCAGAAGGGGAACTGCAGCGTCTCATAGAGGCCGGAATCAATGGCCTCGCGGGCCACGGCCAGACGGTGGTTGGTGATGCCGATGTGGCGGATCTTGCCCTGTGCCTTGGCCTCCAGCGCCGCCTCGTATAGCCCCGTTCCGTCGCCGGGCTTGGGGCAGAAAGCGGGATTATGGAATTGGTACACGTCGATATAATCCGTCCGCATCCGCTTCAGGCTCAGCTCCAGGTGTTCCCAGAAGGTTTTCACGTCCGTTGCGCCGGTTTTCGTGGCGATATAGATCTTGTCCCGTACGTCGTGAAGGGCGCAGCCGATCTTTTCCTCGCTGTCCGTATAGGCGTTGGCCGTATCGAAGTAGGTGATGCCCGCCTCATAGGCCCTGCGGAGCAGGGCGGCGGCGTCCTCCGTGCAAATGCGCTGGATGGGCAACGCGCCGAAGCCGTTTTGCGGCGAGATGATGCTGGTGCTTCCCAAGGTAACGTTTTTCATATGCGTGAGCCGCCTTTCTATGTGTGTTCGGCTCTATTTTACCATGAGAAGGTCGAATTGGCAAGTGCATTACAGCGCTTGCTTGATGCAGCCGATGGCGCTCTTTTCCAGGCGGCTCACCTGAGCTTGGGAGATGCCGATCCTGGCCGATACCTCCATCTGGGTCATGCCCTGGTGGAACCGCATGGCGAGGATGCTGCGCTCCCGCGGTCCCAGGCGGGAGATGGCCTCCTTCAGGGAGATCTGCTCGATCCAACAATCGTCTGTATTGGCGCAGTCCTTCACCTGATCCATGACGCATACCGAGTCGCCGCTGTCGGAATACACCGGCTCGTAGAGTGAGACCGGGTCCGCCATGGCGCCCATGGCCATGACCACGTCCTCCCGCGGGATATCAAGGTATCGGGCCAGCTGCTCCACGGTGGGCTCCTGCTGTGTGTCCGCCATCAGCTTTTCCCGTGCCTGCAGGACCCGGTATGCGGTGTCGCGCATGCTGCGGCTGACGCGAATGGAGCTGTTGTCCCGCAGGTAGCGGCGGATCTCGCCCACGATCATGGGCACGCCGTAGGTGGAGAATCGGACACACTGGTCCACGTCAAAGTTGTCGATGGCCTTCATGAGGCCGATACATCCCACCTGAAAGAGGTCATCGGCGCTGACGCCGCGTCCCAGAAACCGCTGGATCACCGATAATACCAGCCGCAGATTGCCGCAGATCAATTTTTCCCGCGCGTTTTTGTCACCGGCCTGGCTGCGGCGCAGCAGATCCATCATCTCGTCGTTTTTCAGCACCTGCAGCTTTGATGTGTCGATTCCGCAGATCTCCACTTTTCCCCGCATCATAACCCCTCCTCGTCGATGAGGAAAGTATTTCCCAGGAAAAGTGACCTTATACGGCGAGGCGAAAACAGCTGACCTTCGACAGGGGAGGGATGCGGCTTGACTTTTTGGGCCGATCCCTTATAATATATCTGACGTCAATGATAGGTTTTAATGTTTTTTACCCCTGCAAATTGGCGGAATAACTGTAAAGTGAAAAAGCTTGTCAATTATTATATATCAATGTATTTTGGCTGAAAGTGAACGGAATGGAACAGGAACTGCAACAATTGCTGGGGCGCATCGCGCCGCTTGACGAGGAGGCTATGGATCGCGCCCGGCAGCGCCAGGCGCAGCTGGCCAAGCCCCCCGGTAGCCTGGGGCGGCTGGAGGAGCTGTCGATCCAGCTGGCGGGGATCACCGGGAAGGTGCGCAGCAGATTGGATCGCAAGCATCTGCTGGTGTTCGCCGCCGACAACGGCGTGGTGGCCCAGGGCGTGTCCAGCGCGCCCCAATCGGTCACGCTGCAGCAGACGGTCAACTTGACCAGAGCAAAAACCGGCGCCTCGGTGCTGGCCAGGCACTTTGGCTGCGCAATTACCGTATGCGACGTGGGCGTTAATGCGGATATACGCGACAGCGACGTGCTCAATCGCAAGATCGCCTACGGCACAGAGGATATTACCACCGGCCCCGCCATGAGCCGGGCGCAGGCGCTGGAGGCCATCAGGATCGGCTTTAAACTGGCATATGGCACAGAGGCCGACGTGCTGGGCGTGGGGGAGATGGGCATCGGCAACACCACCACGTCCTCGGCCGTTCTGGCCGTTCTTTTGGGGGTTGAAGCCGAGACCGTTACCGGTCGCGGCGGCGGGCTGACGGACGAGAGCTTTCAAAAGAAAAAGGACGTGATCCGCCGGGCCATCGCCATCAATCAGCCGGACGCTTCGGACGTGACCGACGTACTGGCCAAGGTGGGCGGCTTCGATCTCGCCGCCATGTGCGGGGCTTTTCTCGGCGCCGCTGCCAGCCATCGCCCTGTGGTCATCGACGGGTTCATCTCCGCCGTGGCCGCTCTGTGCGCCGTGCGGCTTTGTCCCCGTGTGCGTGGATATCTGATCCCTAGTCACGCATCCTTTGAAATCGGTTACCGCCTGGCCATGGACGCCATGGCCCTCAAGCCTATGCTGCTGCTGGGCATGCGCCTGGGCGAGGGCAGCGGCTGTCCGCTGGCCTTTATGATCCTGGACGCGGCCTGTGCCGTGATGAACGATATGGCGACCTTTGACCAGGCCGGCATCGACGACGGCTATCTGGAGGAGATCCGCCGGGGCGATCGGTTCACCGTGGAGGAGACCCAATGACAATATTTCTCTCCGGCGGCGCCAAAAACGGAAAATCATCCCTGGCCCAGGACCTGGCAGTACGCCTGGCCGGGGACGGATCTCTTTATTATGTGGCCACCATGGTCCCCGTGGACGAGGAGGACCGGCAGCGCATCCGCCGCCACGTGGCGGACCGGGCCGGACTCGGCTTTCAGACCGTGGAGTGCGGGCGGCATATCCTCTCTGCACTGGACGGGGTTGACCGAACCGGCACGTTTCTGCTGGACAGCGTTACGGCCTTGTTGATGAACGAGATGTTCACCGACGTCGGCGTCGATCCGTCGGCGGGGGAGAGGTGTGCTGCGGAGCTGACAGCCTTTATCCGTGCGGTGGAAAACGCCGTGATCGTCAGCGACGCGATCTACTCTGACGCGGAGCGTTACGACGAGATCACGGAGCTTTACCGCGCCGCCCTGGCAAGAGCTGACCGCGCCTGCGCCGCCGCCTGCGACACGGTGATCGAAATGGTTGCCGGACAGCCTGTCATTTACAAGGGGGGATTGCCGAAATGAAACGGTATTTCCAGGCCTGGGCCATGTGCCGATCCATGTTTTGCTACATCCCCAGCCCCTGGCGTATCTGGAATGAGGAGGCCCGGCCGCTGATGCTGGTGTTTCTGCCGATTCTGGGACTGGAGATCGGCGCGCTCTGGTGGGGCCTTGCCTGGCTTTTGGATCACTTTGCCGTGCCCGCCGTTCTCTCTGCGCTTCTGCTGTGTGCTTACCCCATTGCCGTCACCGGCGCCATCCATCTGGACGGGTTCATGGACGTGGTGGATGCGGTGCGTTCCTGCGCCGCGCCGGAGAAACGGCGGGAGATCCTGAAGGATCCCCACGTGGGTTCCTTTGCCGTCATCGGCTGCATTTTTGCGGTCCTGACGCTGTTTGTCGCTTTTTCGCTGGATCACGGCGACATCCGTCTACTGCTCTTCATCCCCGTGGTCAGCCGCTGCGGCAGCGCTCTGGCCGTCATGCTGCTGCCGCCCATGTCCACCAGCCAGTATGCCAGACAATCCATTCAGAAGATCCGGGCCGTCGCCCCGGCCGTGATGCTCATTGCCGCCCTGGCTGCCGGATTTCTGCTGTGCGGCGTCAGCGGCGCCGCGCTAATCGTCGTGCTTGCAGCGTACGGTCTGACTCTCTGGCGCGGCTGCCGCGCCTTGGGCGGCATGAACGGCGACGTGGCGGGCTATGCGCTGACGGTGGCTGAGATCTGCGGCGTCGTCGCCTTTGCGCTGCTGTAGGAGGAGAGAATATGGTATTGATCATCGGCGGAGCATGGCAGGGCAAGCTGAACTGGGCCAGGGAGACCTTTGAATTGACTGACTGCGACGTGTACGCCTGTACCGGCGGGGAGATTGACTTCTCCCGATGCTGCATCGATCATCTGGAGGAATTTACGCTGGCCTGTGTGGACGAGGACCTGGACCCGGTGTCCTATTTTGAAGAACGTGCAGGCCTGTGGGCCAACAGCGTGCTGATCTGTGACGACGTCTCCTGCGGCGTGGTACCCATGAGCGCCCGGCTGCGCCGGTGGCGCAACGAAACGGGTCGCCTGTGCCAATACCTGGCGGCGCGGGCTGATCGTGTGAGCCGGATCTTCTGTGGATTGGAGCAGAGACTGAAATGAAGATCTATCTTGTGCGACACGGGCTGACCACGGCCAACGAGCGGCGCCTCTACTGCGGCAGCTCCGACCTGCCCCTGTCGGCGGAGGGCATTCGGCAGCTAAAGAATATGCACTATGACGTGCCGGATGCACAGCGGTTCATCACCAGCGGCCTGCTGCGCTGTGACGAGACGATGACGCTGCTGTTCGGCGACGTCAGGCGGGAGGTGGTCCCCGGCTTCCGGGAGATCGATTTCGGCGTGTTCGAGCTGAAAAGCTTCGAGATGCTGAAGGACGACCCGGCCTATCTGACTTGGATCAGCGGTGACAACGAGCGCAATGTGCCGCCCGGCGGCGAAAGCGGCGAGCAGATGACCAAACGGGTACTGGCTTCCTTCGGAGAGGTGCTGTCCGACGGGCGGAACGCCGTTATAGTCACCCACGGCGGTGTGATCGCCGCCATTATGGCGGCGATGTTTCCCGGCCGAGGGCGCAGCCGCTACGATTGGCAGCCGAAGCCCGGCCGCGGATATGTATTGGAGCTGCGTGAAAACGACATCAAATATCACGAAATGGAGGATACAGCCATGAGCGGCGATTGGAGAAACAAAAAGCCGGAGGAGTGCCACTACTCCTTTACACAGCACAGGGCCTGTGAATTCTTTCCCTGTCACAAGACGGACGACCCGGACAATTTCAACTGCCTGTTCTGCTATTGCCCGCTCTATACCTTGGGCAGCAAATGCGGCGGCAACTTCGTGTACCTGGATAACGGCCATAAGGACTGCAGCAACTGCCTAGTCCCCCACCGTCGCGGCAGCTACAGCTATATCATCAGCAAATACCCGGAGCTGGCCGAGCTGGCGAAGAAGAACCGCTGAGAGGAGGAGAGGCAATGAATATCCAATGGCTTCAGGACGAGAACAACCTGGTCTATATCAACGCCGAAAAGGATCTCCACCGGCTGGAGGTACAGCTGCAGCTGCCGGGCCTGGAGGAGGCGGCCACGGAGCTGCATAACCACCCCACGAAGGAAGGCTTGACACTGAAGGGGCCGAGGCGCACCACGGCCCGGCTGTTCATCCCCGATCTCCTGTACGGGAAGAAGATCGAGATGGGAGAGAACATCTTTCTCTTCATGGGCGAAATGTCGGAGTGCTACGTGATCTACTGGATCCGGTAAATCAAAAAACTGCATCGGCGCAGCCGATGCAGTTTTTTAACGCGAATAGGACGGCCCGCCGCTCACATACAGTGAGATGAGGTGGAGCATATGGTCAATCGCTTTTCCGTGCTGCGGCGCAAGGAGGTTATCAACATCTGTGACGGATGCCGTCTTGGCTACGTGGGCGACCTGGAGGTGAAAATCCCGGAGGGGGAGGTGAAGGCCCTCATCGTGTTCGGTCCCTGCCGCTTCTTCGGCCTGTTCGGCCGGGGCGAGGATTACTACATCCCCTGGGAGTGCATCACGCGGTTTGGGGACGACATCATTCTCATCGACAAGCCCTTCCAGCGCCGTGATAATCAGCAAGCGCCGAAAAGGAACAGAAGATTTTGAAAAATGCCGGAATATGCCTCAAAAAAAGCGGGTTATTTGTGAAAATATTCCTTGCATTCCAAAATGACTTGTGGTATTATATTTCAGCATTCCGCACAGCTCCGGACATCCGGTCGGTGCCGATCATCGGTTGGCCGGGTGGATGATGGGGCTGGAGGTACAAACTAAAAACAAAAGGAGAAATGAATAACCATGGCAAATCAGAACGTCGTATCCATGAAGGCCCTGCTGGAGGCCGGCGTGCACTTCGGTCACCAGACCCGTCGGTGGAACCCCAAGATGGCTCCGTATATCTATACCGAGCGCAACGGGATCTATATTATCGACCTGCAGAAGACCGTGAAGAAGCTGGAGGAGGCCTACAACTTCGTCCG
>DGHJ01000064.1:0-2950 GCA_002392625.1 Oscillospiraceae bacterium UBA3851 | reverse complement strand
CTGCGCTGCAACATGTACTACGTCAACGCCCGCTGGCTGGGCGGCATGATGACCAACTTCAAGACCATGCGCACCCGTATCGACCGTCTGAATCAGCTCAAGGCCATGCAGACCGACGGTACCTTCGACATGCTGCCCAAGAAGGAAGTCATCAAGCACATGGGCGAGATCGAGAAGCTGGAGAAGTACCTGGGCGGCGTGAAGGAAATGAAGAAGCTGCCCGGCGCTCTGTTCATCGTGGATACCCGCAAGGAGCGCAACGCCATCGCCGAGGCCCATCGCCTGGGCATCCCCGTCGTGGCCATCGCCGACACCAACTGCGATCCCGACGAGATCGACTATCCCATCCCCGGCAACGATGACGCCATCCGCGCCATCCGCCTGATCTCCTCCGTGATGGCCAACGCCATGATCGAGGGCCGTCAGGGCGAGCAGAACGAGGAGCCTGAGGCCGAGACCACCGCCGACGCCGAGTGATCCTCGACATACCACCGCGTAATCAACGGGGCAGGGATTTGTCCCTGCCCCTTTTCATGAAAAACTATTATCATTTACAGGAGGATATTTCAAATGGCTTTTACCGCTGCTGATGTGAAGACCCTGCGCGAGATGACCGGCGTGGGCATGATGGATTGCAAGAAGGCGCTGACCGAGACCGACGGCGACATGGACAAGGCCGTTGAGTACCTGCGCGAGAAGGGCCTGGCCAAGGCTGCCAAGAAGGCCGGCCGCATCGCCGCCGAGGGCATGGCTTACGTGCTGGTGGAGAACGGTGTGGGTGCCGTTGTGGAAGTTAACTGCGAGACCGACTTCTGCGCCAAGAGCGCCGCTTTCGTGGCTTTCGTCAAGGATATCGCCAAGGCCGTCGTGGACAACGATCCCGCCGACGTGGAGGCTCTTCTGAACTGCAAGTATCCCGGCTCCAACCTGACCGTGGCCGAGATCCTGCCTGAGAAGGTCATGTCTATCGGCGAGAACCTGCAGATCCGCCGCTTTGTCCGCTACAATGACAACACCAGCGTGGGTTACGTCCATGCCGGCGGCAAGATCGGCGTCATGGTCAACCTGGCCGTGGACGGCGGCATCGACGCTACCGAGATCGGCAAGAACGTGGCCATGCAGATCGCCGCTCTGAATCCCCGCTTCTGGGACAAGGCCGACGTCAGCGACGAGGTGCTGGCCGAGGAGAAGAAAGTGGCCCTGGCTCTCATGGACGCCGATCCCAAGATGGCCAACAAGCCCCTGCAGGTCAAGGAAAAGATCGTCATGGGCAAGATGAACAAGTTCTACGAGGAGAACTGCCTGCTGCAGCAGGAGTTCGTCCGCGGCGACATCTTCACCGGCACGGTGGAGCAGTATATCGCCGACGCCGCCAAGAAGCTGGGCGGCACCGTCAAGTTCGTCAAGGCCGTTCGCTTCATGACCGGCGAGGGCATCGAGAAGAAGCAGGAGGACTTCGCTGCCGAGGTCGCTGCTCAGATGAACATGGGCAAATAATTGAATTAAATCAATATACGGAAAGAACGCAGTGCATGGCACTGCGTTCTTTCCGTTTGAGAGGGAATATCTTTCACTCCGGCCGGGAGTTACTCGCTGAATGGAAAAAGCGGGAGAAGATATCTCCCGCACAGATTATCATGCCCGTTATTCTCCGCGGGAAAAGAGATGGAACATGCCTTCGATGCAAAGCAAGCCCACCACCGAGGCAAGGAGGATTGTCAAATGGGACAGCATCATTCCGTTGCGGTTTGGCAGGAAAAAGGCGATCAGGGCAATCAGAACACACGGGCCAACCAGAGCGGCAATGAGATTCCGGGAGCGTTTCATGGCACGATCTCCTTTCTGATGAACTGCTTTCGAATTCGTTGCTTTATCATCTATAAAATATCACGCATAGCGGACTATTGCGTTACAATTCAGATACACTCCAGTTACATCTTTGACAACAAGGCGGTAACAGAAATATGCGTATTCGGTCAGCGTATTTTTCCTTGTATTTGGGGATACTCTTTGTTATAATAAACTATATATTGCCATCATTTTACCTTCATGCTGAATATTTAGGAGATCTTTGTTTTGCATTATTTGACAAATCTGTTTGATGCGCTGGATCTGGGTTCTGTGCAGGATATGGCGCTTCGGCTGCTGTCAGTGCTGCTGTGCCTGACGGTCCATGAGACATGTCATGGCCTTGCCGCTTACGCACTGGGCGATCCAACCACCAAAAGCCAGCATCGTCTGAGCTTGAATCCGCTGCGTCATATCGACTGGTTCGGCCTGGCCATGCTGGCCGTAGCCGGATTCGGCTGGGCAAAGCCGGTGCAGGTAAATCCCAACTACTTCAAGAAGCCGAAGCTGGGAATGGCTGTCACCGCACTGGCCGGTCCGCTGTCCAATATGGTTCTGGCTTTGCTGCTTCTTCTGGCCACGAAGCTGTTGTTTAACAGCGGTGTCCAGAGCTATTGGCTGCTGCGCTTTCTTCTGCGTTCTGCCATGCTCTCCATCGGACTGGGTATCTTTAACCTGATCCCCATTCCGCCGCTGGACGGCTCTAAGGTGCTGTTCGCCGTGCTGCCGGACAGGCAGTATGACCTGTTGATGCGTTATGAGCGATACGGCATGCTGTTGCTTTTTGCGCTTGTCATGATGGGCGCCGGGGGAAGCTTTCTCACGAAGGCTATGTACGGTGTGTATGACTTTTTCTGCTCCATCGTGGGCCTGTAAATTATTGTGTTGATTGAGGGATCGAATTGGATAATCCGATTTTTAAACTGGAAAAAGTCGTGCAGGAGAAGGGCAATGACGCCCTGCAGGACTTTGAGGGACCGCTGGACCTGATCCTATTCCTGCTGAGTAAAAACAAAATAGAGATCCAGGATATCCCCATTGCGTTGATCCTGGACCAGTATCTGCAATACCTGGAGCAGCGCCAGCAGATGGATCTGGAGGT
>DGHJ01000047.1 GCA_002392625.1 Oscillospiraceae bacterium UBA3851 | reverse complement strand
TACAGACTTTTTTGACAGTCTGAAGGCCGACCGGCGAAAGCCGGTCGGCCTTATCTGCGTTATTCGGAGGATCTTACCGGGCCTTGCGTGCCTTGCGGATAGCCAGGATGCGGTTCATCTCATTGTAGACGATCATGTAGCCCTCGTCCACGCCCATGCCGGGCTTGGCCAGGATCTGCGCAGGCTGGGTAGCCATGGCGCAGTGGACGCAGACCTGAGCGCTGCGGTCGGTCTCGTTGCAGGTGCCGCCCTGATAGGCGCCGATGCCCTTCTCCTTGCAGTAGAGAACGGCCTCGATGGTGTTGTTGATGCCGCCCAGATCGGGGGTCTTGATCTGCACCATGTGGCCGGCCTTGTTGTCGGCGAACAGCTTGATGTCCTCCAGGGTGTTGCACCACTCGTCGGCCACCAGCTCCACGT
Organism: Oscillospiraceae bacterium UBA3851; assembly: GCA_002392625.1. Taxonomy (GTDB): domain Bacteria; phylum Bacillota; class Clostridia; order Oscillospirales; family Oscillospiraceae; genus Vescimonas. The sequence continues at coordinate 16,578 of DGHJ01000047.1, read as the reverse complement.
TGATGCCCCGCTCGTCCAGCTCGCGGGTCAGGCCGGCCAGAGCGATCATCTGGGTCTCGCGGTCGCAGTCGCAGTCCATGGGACCCTCGATGCGCAGGTGGAAGGGCTTGGCGATCTCCTCCAGCTTGGCCAGGTAGTCGGCCATGGCCTTGTAGTTGTTGTTGCCGAAGGCGGCGCCGATGGTGCCGTAGACGTCAATGTGCAGGATGGGCATATAGCTCTCATCAGTGCGCATGGCCAGGATGCGGTCATGCAGCCAACCCACGTACTCGGCCAGCTTCTCACCGTTGCGGCCCAGCTTGGTGTCTACGTTGTTGATCAGGGCGTGGGGCAGGACCTGAGCGCCCTTGATGATCATCTTGTCGGCGTTGTTGTAGCGGTCGTCGCCGGACTGGGTGAAGATGGCGATGGGGGTCTCGGAGATGGTGCAGCCGTACTCGTCGGCCACGACCTCGCACATGAGACGGCCGGTAGCCTTGGCAACGGCGTCCAGAATGGCCTGGGACACGCCGTAGCGAATAGCGGTGTGCAGGCGCTTGCCCTCCACCTGAATGGCCTCCATCATGGCGCACAGGCCGCGGAAGTCATTGGCCTCCTTGCCAACCAGCTGGGGCTTGATGTACTTGTCGATGATGGGGATGAAGTCACGGGCCAGGAACAGGGGATCACGGCCGCCCGCGCCGGAGTACTGCACGGCAGCGCAGTCGCCGTAGGCGATCTGGCCGTCTTCCAGCACCAGCATCACGGAGATGGACTCACCGGCCTGACGGACAGAGGTAAAGCCCTCGGTGACGGGATCGCCGACGTAGAACACGCCGTCGTGGCCGGCGCCCTTCTTGATGGCGCGCTGGTCGTCAAAATAGAAGCCGGTACGGCCGGAAGAGCAGATGACGTCAACAATTTTCATGGTGAAATCCTCCTAAATATAATCGTTATCAATAGCGGGGGCGACCCACCAGACGGCCCTTGCCGATGGCGTACACGTCATCGATGACCATCTGGAAGGAGGCGGCGCGGTGCTCAAACTGAGCGCGCTCGTTGATCTTGGCGGCGTGGAAGTCCTTCAGATCCTGGGTGAAGGGCAGGTTGCCGGTGTTCAGGATGCGGACGGCACCCTCGTTGTCACGGCAGGGGAGCATGAGGCCGGCATTGGCGCGGCAGGGGGCAAAGGGCACGTCCAGCGCGCCGGCCTCGACGCCGCGGCACACGCCGATGGCGATGTCGCCGTTGCCCAGCTCAAAGCACTTGTCCACGATGCAGTGGGTCTCCTGACGGATGATCTCCATCTCCTGAGCCAGACGGACGTCGTTGAAGGTCTGATCCGCCATCATATTGACCACCTGCTTGGTGCAGCGCAGACCCTGGGCATTGGCCTCCATGGTGGGGATACCAACAGCCTCGTGGGGGCTCTTGACGATGACCTTGGTGGCGCCGGACAGAGCGGCGATCAGACTGCCGGAGGAGATGACGCCGAAGGCCTTGGCCTCATCGGCGGGGAAGCCGCCCATCCACTGGTGCAGCACGGTGGTGACAACCACGTCGTTGTAGCCGTACTTGGCCAGATACTCGTCGGTCAGCTCCTCCAGAACACGGATGGCGGCGATGTCCTGCACCAGGTTGCCGCACTGGCCGTAGCCCACGGTGATGTTCTTCACGCCCTGCTCGGCAGCCAGCAACGCCTCGATGATGGCGGCGGAGTGGGAGATGCAGGGGGGGACCAGCGTGCCGGTGAGGGGGCCGTAGGGCTCGCGGTTGATGGACACGCCCATCTCCTCATACAGGCCGGTCAGACGGTCCACGTACTGCCAGTCGCGGATGGTACGCTCCATGGGGATGTTCTTGCAGTAGGGCAGGTTGTAGGAGATACCGCCGCCCTCATAGCTGGTGAAGCCGCCGGCGTAGGTGATCTCGGTGAGCAATCGGGCGTCGGGGGTGCCGTGGCGCACCTGCACGGGGGTATGCACGCTCTCGATGACCCGGCGGCAGCCGGCCACGCCGTGGTTCACGGCCGGGAAGCCGTTGAGCATGGCACGGTCCAGACGCAGGGACTCGTTGATGCCGTTTTCCGCCTCTTCATAGCGGTTCTGACGGGTGTAGCTGTCGATGGTGGTGGGCAGCAGATCCGCCTCGCCCTCCTTCTCCAGATACTGCATCAGCTTGATGTGCTCCTCAATGACGGGCACGCCCGCACGGGGCTGTACCAGCGTCTTGTGGGCGGCCTTGGCGGCGACCAGCTTCTTGGAGAAGATACGCTCTTCGGGCATGGACTTGTGATAGTCCACAGCCTCCTGCAGATCTACGTCCTTGCCGGTGGGCCACTGGGCCAGGACCTCCTGGCGCAGGCGGGCAAATTCCTCGTCAGGAATGCGCTTGTTCTGTATATCCATCGTTTTCAAGCTCCTTTTTCATGATTCGCAGGGCCGTCTGGGGATAGTGTGCGGACAGAAGACCCATGGCTGCGATGATGTAAGATCGGTCTACCCGGATCTCGGCGCCCATGGGACGCAGAGAACTGGGCTTGGCGGGGTCAAACATTGCGTGAGAGGCGATTTGCGCGGTGCGCTTGGTGTGGATCAGGCTGCCGCCGGTGACGATGACCTGCTTGACCTCCGTCAGGTTCTTGCCGGACTGGACAAAGGTCTTGCCCATCATGGTGTAGGTCTCCTCGATGGTGCCGGCGTGGCGGCTGACTGCCGTTTCAATGGCCAGGGAGGCCAGGGCGTAGTCCAGCGCCTCCAGCTCATCGTCGTCCCCGGGGACCACGTCGGTGTGAACAGCCAGATAGTCCACCAGCTCCTTTACCCGGTCCTTGGAGAGACCGGACAGGGCGGCCACGGCGTCGATGCCGGCGGCCTCCACGATGCCGCGGATGCTGTAGCGCATGCCGATGTCACCCTCCACCGTCCGCTTGGAGAACGGCTCCGGCAAGCCCTTGTAGACGGTGTTCATCTGGCGGGGCATGCCGTCGGCGATGGAGTAGACGTCGGTGGTGGCGCCGCCCACGTCCACGGCGATCAGATCGCCGATGCCGCTCTCTCCTTCACAGCCCTGGGCCAGCAGGTTCATGGCCTGCAGCACCGCGGAGGGGGTGGGCATCATGATGTCGTCCAGCAGCGCGGCGGCGTGGCTGAGGCCCTTGGCCTGGATGATGCGCTTGAGGAAAATGTCCCGGATCTGCTTCTGGGTGGGCTCAATGTTCAGCACGCCGAACTTGGGCATCACGTTGTCGCAGATGTAGACGGTGCAGCCGGACAGGATCCGCTGGCACTCCCGGGCAGCCGTCCGGTTGCCGGCGATGACAATGGGGAACTCCGGGGAGAGGGTTGCCAGCATCTTCGCGTTGTGGACGATGCATTCGGTGTTGCCGCCGTCTGTGCCGCCCACCAGCAGGAAGATGTCCGGCTTGATGGAACGGATCTCGTCCAGGTCGTCCTCCGTCAGCTGGAAGGAGTAGACCTTGATGACCTTGGCACCTGCGCCCAGACTGGCAAGGCGGGCAGCCTCACTGGTCAGCTCCGGCACCAGACCGCTGGTGACCATCCGCAGTCCCCCGGCGGCGGAGGAGCAGGCATAGGTCTCGGTAAAGGTCAGCTTGCCGCATTTCTTTTCCAGCTCCGCCAGGGCGTTGTTCAAGCCGTTGTTGATGTCGGTCTCGATGGTGGTGTAGGAGGCGGCGGTGCCCAGAATGGCCTCGCCCTCCACGTCCACAGCGGTGACCTTGGTGTACGTGCTGCCGAAGTCAATGAGCAATACGGGCTTCATGCCGCTCACTCTTTCCCGTCCAGCAGCTCATGCAGGGCCTCGATCGTGGTCTCAGGAGGCGTTCCGGGAGGGAAGACGCGGTCAAAGCCCATGGCCTTGAAGCGCTTCTCCACATCCTCAAAGGACTGCTTGCCGATGACGATGTTGCCGCCCACCAGCAGGGGAATGCCCTTCAGACCGGCCTCGTCACACTTCTCCCGCATGCCGCGGCAGTCCAGCTCGCCCTGACCGTACAGGGAGGAGATGACGATGGCGTCGGCATTGGACTCGATGGCGGCTGCGATGTACTCCTCCTGGGACACCATAACACCCAGGTTGACCACCTCGAAGCCGGCCTCCGTAAAGGCGTGGTAGAGGATCTTGTTGCCCACGGCGTGGACGTCAGCGCCGATGACGCCGATGACCAGCACCTTCTTGCGCTTTGTTTCTTCCATAATGTATGTACCTCAATTCTGTGGGAATTTTTGCGAGAAAATTGCATTGTTCTATACCTATATACTACATTGAACCATAACACAAGTCAAGAAAAAGTTAGATTTTGCAAGAAAAAGTTCACCGCTTGCAGGCAAGCGGTGAACGCATCGTTTTTATATCCTTTTTTTCTCCCGGAGACGGTCAATTCGCTCCGTCAGGTACATCATAGAGCCCTCGTCCACCTGATACCGCCAGCGGATCAGAGGGTGTTCTGCATCAAAGGCACGGAGTTGTTGCAAAATGGGCGCCGGACAGTAGGACTCAAAGCCGTCGGGAACTACCAAAGCGGAGAGCTGAGACAGGTAATCACGCAGGTCCGGCACCTCGTCCAAAAGTCTGGGCTGCCGGATCTCCGCATCCTCGGCATAGGTGGAGCATACGGCGTGGACCAGCTCGCCGAACCGGCGGCTGCGGCAGAGAATGCCTACCCGCTGACCGGGGGTCAGCCTTAAGATCCGGGCCACGCTCTGGGGCATGAGCCGCAGGGCGATCTTGGCAATCTTGTCCTTCTGGGAGATCACGTCCTTCAGCACGTCGGCGTGCTCGGCGCTGGTGACGATCAGATCCATGTCCTCGCCGATGCGGTAGGGATACTGTTCCACGTCGTGGAGAAGGTGAGCGTAGAGATCCACCGGGTCCACCGTCCTGTGGAGCTGGTCCGTCAGCTGGGAGAGTGCCTCGGGGTTGCACTCCACCACGGCGACCTTCAGGTTGTCCTGATGGAAGGCCCGCTCCCGCAGCTTCAAGTCAAGAAAGATATTGATCTCCGTCATGGAGAAATCCAGCTTCTCCATGGTGTCCAGCATCTGGTCGATGGCAGCCATGGCCCGCTCCTTGCGGCTGTCGGAGGAGGCGGGCTGGTAGCTGACAAAGGTGCCGCGGCCCTGAATCTTGGTGATGGTGCCCTGCTGCTCCAGCTCGTCGTATGCCCGTTTCACCGTACCACGCGCCACGTTCAGCCGCTCCGCCAGATCGCGCACGGTGGGCAGTTGGGTGTTGACCGGCAGCGTTCCGTTTTTCACCTGCGCCAGGATCATATCCACCAGCTGCTGATAGATGGGAATGCCCTGTTCCGGGCGCAGCTGATACAAATCCAACAAAAGGCCCATCTCCTTCACAAATGATCTAGTACAATCATTGTAAAGAGATGGGCCAATTTTGTCAAGGGGTCACTTTAGGTAAGATTTTCCAGATAATTCTTCCTGCCGGTTTCGTAGAGGTTGTTGCCCTCGCTGTCGATAATGACTACCACGGGGAAGTCCTCCACCTCCAGACGGCGGATGGCTTCTGCGCCCAGATCCTCGTAAGCGATGACCTCGGCCTTCTTGACGCACTTGCTCAGCAGTGCGCCGCAGCCGCCGATGGCGCCGAAGTACACGGCGCCGTGCTCCTTCATGGCGGCAATGACCTCCGGGCCGCGCTTGCCCTTGCCGATCATGCCGGTTTCACCCAGAGCGATAAGGGTGGGACTGTAGGCGTCCATGCGGTAGGAGGTGGTGGGTCCGGCAGAGCCGATGGCCTGACCCTCCCGGGCGGGGGTGGGGCCCACGTAGTAGATGATGGCGTCCTTCACGTCCAGAGGCAGCTCCTTGCCCTGGGCAGCCAGCTCGCAGAGCCGCTTGTGGGCGGCGTCCCGGGCGGTATAGATCACGCCGGAGATGAGGCAGCTGTCGCCGGAATGGAGCTTCCGGGCCTCCTCACGGGTGAGGGGAGAGGTTACACGAATGGCCATTTCACAGCACCTCCGTTTTGTGGCGGGTCACGTGGCAGTTGATGTTCACCGCCACGGGCAGGCCCGCAATATGGGTGGGGTAATGCTCAATGTTCACAGCCAGAGCGGTGGTCTTGCCGCCGAAGCCCTGGGGGCCGATGCCCAGCGCGTTGATCTTCTCCAGCAGCTCCTGCTCCAGATCGGCGTAGAAGGGATCGGTACTGCGCTGATCCACCGGGCGCATCAGTGCCTTCTTGGCCAGGTACGCCGCCTTGTCGAAGGTACCGCCGACGCCCACGCCCACCACGATGGGGGGACAGGGGTTGGGACCGGCGTCCTCCACCACCTTCAGCACGAAGTCCTTGACGCCCTGCAGGCCGTCGGAGGGCTTGAGCATTTTCAGCTGGCTCATGTTCTCGCTGCCGAAGCCCTTGGGGGCTACGGTGATCTTCAGAGCGTCGCCGGGCACCAGATCGTAGTAGATCATGGCGGGGGTGTTGTCCCCGGTGTTGACGCGGTCCAGAGGATCCCGGACCACGGACTTGCGGAGATAGCCCTCTGTGTAGCCGCGGCGGACGCCCTCGTTGACGGCGTCTTCGATGCTGCCGTTGACGTGGACCTCCTGACCAATCTCCAGGAACACGCAGGCTACGCCGGTGTCCTGGCAGATGGGCTGGCACCGCTCGTCGGCGATACGGTAATTCTCGGTGATGCGCTCCAGGATCTCACGGGCGGGAGCCCAGGGCTCCGCGTCGTGGCTGCACTCAATACAGGCCTTCATGTCCTGGGGCAGGTGGCAGTTGGCCTCCACACAGAGGCGGGCCACCACGTCGGTGATCTGACTGGCGGAAATCTCTCTCATAGCGGCCTCCCTCACTTGGTGGGTACGCTGCGGATGGTATCCAGCAGCGTGCCGTCGCGGTAGATGACGTTGGCAACCACCCGGTCGCCCTTGGCGATGTGGGCGGGAGCACCGGTGGTGCGCTCGGCCAGCTCCTTCAGCTCGTGGATGTCCACGATGGGCAGACCGGCGTCAATGAGGCGCTGCCGCAGCTCGGTGTCCTTGGGGTTCACGGCGATGCCCGCCTGGGTCACCAGCACGTCGATGTCGCGGCCGGGGGTGGAGATGCAGTTGACACGGTCGGTGACGATGGGGAGACGGGCGCGGAACAGGGGGGCGATGATCATGGACAGCTTGGCACCGGCGGCGGTGTCGCTGTGACCGCCGGAGCCGCCCATGATGTAGCCGTTGGAGTCGGTATGGACGTTGACGTTGAAGTCGGTGTCCACCTCGGTGGCGCCCAGAATCACCACGTCCAGGCTGTCCACCACGGCGCTGCGTGCGCTGGGGCTGGCGTAGTGGGAGGCGGAGATCTCCTGATGGCGGGGATTGGTGCGGATGGACTCCACAGCCTTCAGATCAAAGCACTGCACGTCCATCAGGGACTGGAAGCAGCCCTCGTTGAGCATATCCACCATGTAGCCGGTGATGCCGCCGGAGCCGAAGCTGCCGTGGATGTTCTCCTTGAGCATGATGTCCTTGAGGAACTTGGCGGCGGCCAGAGAGGCGCCGCCGGCGCCGGTCTGGAAGGAGAAGCCGTCCTTCAGAAGACCGGAATGGCGGATCACCTGGGCGGCGCGGTCGGCCATGACAAGACCCACCGGGTCGCGGGTGATCTTGGTGGTGCCGGAGACGATGCCATGGGGGTCGCCAATGGCGTCCACCGTTACCACGTAGTCCACACAGGTCTCGGGGATGGACCAGTCCAGCAGGGGATAGTCCACCAGATTGTCGGTGATGACCACCACCTTTTTGGCGTTCATGGCGTCGGGATAGGCGTAGCCCAGGCTGCCGCAGGCGCTCTTGCCGTACTTGCCGGAGCAGTTGCCCATGCCGTCGGAGGCGGGGGCGGCGATAAAGGCCACGTCAATGGGGGTGCGGCCCAGCTCGATGTCGCTGGGGCGGCCGCCGTGGGTGCGGAACTCCACGGGAGTTTCCAGAATGCCCCGGGAAACGGCCTTGCCGATGACGCCGGACATGTAGTCGGTCTGGATCTTGGTGACCACGTGGTTCTCGATGTGCTGCAGCAGGGGAGCATGGATGTCGAAGAGGGAGCTGGCGTTGACGGTCAGATCCCGGATGCCCATCTGGGCGATCTCCGCCATGACCATGTTCAGCACGAAGTCGCCGTTGCGCAGGTGGTGGTGGAAGGACACGGTCATGCCGCTCTTCAGGCCGGAGAGCTCAATAGCCTCCCGCAGGGAGGAAACAACTTTGTTATTCATGGTCTACCACCTTTCCCACACCCATTTCCTCGGCCATGGCAATGGTCTGCTGTGCCCGGGCCACGATGGGTGCGTCGATCATCTTGCCGTGGAGGGCAATGGCGCCGCGGCCCTGCTCGTGGGCCAGGCGAATGGCCTCCATGACCTCATATGCGTAATCAATATCCTTCTGGGAGGGGCTGAACACCTCGTTGATAACGCCCACGTGGCGGGGAGAGATGGAGGCCTTGCCGGTAAAGCCCAGGGACTTGGCGTACTCGGCGTCCACCCGGATGCCCTCGTCGTCGTTGACGTCGGTGAAGGGGGTGTCGTATACGTCCACGTTGGCGGCGCGGGCGGCCACCACCATGCGGCTGCGGGCGTAGGCAATCTCATTGCCGCCCTTGGTGCGCTTGCACCGGAGGTCAGCCGTCAGATCCTCGGCGCCCAGGAAGATGGCGGCCACGCGGGAGCTGGCGGAGGCGATGGCAAAGGCGTTCTCCACGCCCAGCGCCGTCTCAATGAGGGGCATGAGCCGGACGGTGTTCTTCTCCCAGCCCAGACGCTCCTCCACCTCGGTCATGTAGGCGTCGGCGGTGAGAATGTCCTGCGCGCAGCCGGACTTGGGCAGCATGATGAGAGCGGGCTTCTGGGGCATGATGGCGTCCAGATCCTTCTTCCAGTAGTCGGTGTCGATGGAGTTGATGCGCACGATGACCTCGCAGCGGCGCAGGTCCATGTACTTCATGGTGTTGCGCACCAGATTGCGGGCGGAGTCCTTCTCATCGGGGGACACGGCATCCTCCAGATCAAAGATCAGGGCGTCGGCACCCAGATACGCGCCGTTGATCAGCAGATTCGGCGTGTTGCCGGGGATAAACAGCATGGAACGTCGCATGATTTACTCTCCTTTCCCCCGCGCAACGGCGGTCTCCACTCTGGCGCGGATCACGCAGTCCAGCGCACCGCGGTCGGCGATGTGGAGCCTGGCGTTCTCCACGCCGTACTCCGCCAGCACCTCCTGCACCAATGCGCGGATGCTGTCACCGAATTGCTGCTCCACCACGGACTCCAGCTCCAGCTGGATGCCCTGGCCGGGCTCGATCTCCACATAGACATCGCTGGATTCCAGTGTGCCTGCGGAGGCTTTCTTGATGATGTCCATATCAGCAGTCCTTTCTACAATTTGTACTAGAACAATTTAATGATATTATATAATACAATAGCGCACAGGGAATTTCAACCTTTTTTCTGATGCTTTTGTCTTTTCAAACGGGGAAATCTACGATATACTAACAGGAGAAATGATCCGGGGAGGTGAGGTCGTGGAACTGGAGGGCGTCAAGTACCTGAACGAGGCGCAGGAGGCCGCGTGGCGCAGGCTGCTGGAGGCGGAGGAGCTGCATCCGGAGGCGCCGGCGGAATACACCGTGCTGGCCTGGGACGGCGATGAACTGATCGCCACCGGCGCCCGGGACGGCTGCGTGCTGAAATATCTGGCTACGGCGGCTGCCCACCAGGGCGAGGGATGTAACGCCGCCGTGGTGACGGCGCTGCGGAAGGAGGCTTTTTCCCACGGCCTGGACCACCTGTTCCTCTACACCAAGCCGAAAAACCGCTGGATGTTCGAGGATCTGTTCTTCTACGGCGTGGCCCGTACCGAGGACGTGCTGTTGATGGAAAACCGCCGAAACGGCGTGGCGGACTTTGTCTCGTCTCTTGCGCTGGCGCCGGTGGAAGGCGTTACGGGGGCGGCGGTGATGAACTGCGACCCCTTCACTCTGGGCCACCGCTATCTAATTGAGACGGCTGCCCGGGAGTGCGAGCGGGTGTACGTGTTCGTTCTATCCGAGGAGAAGGGACATTTCCCGGCGGCTGACCGGCTGGAGCTGGTGCGCCGGGGCACGGCGGACCTTTCCAACGTGGTGGTCTGCCCCACGGGACCGTACCTCATCTCTCAGGCCACGTTCCCCACGTACTTTCTGAAGGACAAGGCCGATGCGGCGGACGTCAAGTGCCGTTTGGATATGGAGATCTTTGCAACCCGGTTTGCCCCTGCACTGGGTATTACCCGGCGCTACGTGGGCACGGAGCCCCTGTCTCCCGTGACGGAGGCCTACAACCGGGCTATGGAGAGCTATCTGCCCCCGCGGGGCATCGAGGTGCGTGAGATCCGGCGCGCAGAGGCAGGAGAGAGGCCTGTCAGCGCCAGCGAGGTGCGCGCCCTGCTGGGCACCGGACAGGAGGACCGTCTGGGGCAGCTGGTGCCGGAGACAACGTTGGCATATTTACGGGACAACCATTTACTGTAAGGAGGATTCGACATGGCATACGGCGAAATGGGCAGCAACCACATTTACAGCACCTACTACGCACCCCGCGGCCGCGGGCGTATCTTCGATCTGGGCATTCAGATCGCGCAGATCTATCTCTCCCCCTTTGACCACATCATCGGCATCATCGGTGAGGCCGGCTCCGGCAAGAGCGTTCTCATCAAGGGCATGTTCCCCGGTCTGGAGCTGACCAACGACGACGACGGCGTCAACGTCCGCCCTCTGCCCCTGCTGGAGCAGGACATGGAGACGGGCTTCTTCACCCCCCACACCTATCACGTGGACATCCGGTTCGAGATGGGCTTCCGGCCGCTGAATCAGCTGGCGGAGGCCATCGAGCTGGCGGTCCACCGGGGCAAGCGGGTCATCATTGAGCATTTCGATCTGATCTACCCCCTGCTGGGCACCAACGCCGATCTGCTCATCGGTGTGGGCGAGGAGATCGTCATCACACGGCCCCGCCTCTTCGGCCCCGTGCCCCAGGAGATCTGCGACATCGTCTACAAGTCCCTGCCCTACCGGCTTATGGCCCACACGGCGGAGGACCTGTGTGAATACTGCATGCCTCGGGAGGAGCTGGACCGCTGCATCCACGGCGACGTGAAGCACGGCTTTATCATGGCGTTCCCCGATCATCCGCCCAAAATCGACCTGGTGGAGCTGGAGGCTAAGGTGCAGGCCATGATCAAGGAGGGGTTGGCCATTGACTACGTGGATGAGAGCCACATCAAGATCGGCGGCCATCTCCACGACTGCACCGGACCCCGCACCCATGTGCACAACACCAATCAGATCAAGGATTTCCACCTGCTCCATCACACCATCTACGACAAAAAGCACAAGGCCTATCTGATCGTGGGCTGTGTGGGTGAGAACGCCGAGGCGCGGCTGCGTGACCTGGAGATGGTGTCCCGGTAAGGGGAACGTCCAATTTGCGCGTAAGTCAGAAGATAGTATCACCATAACAATCAACCGAAATAGATAACGAGGAGGCTTTACCAATGGAAATGAAGTTCTACATCTGTGAGCACTGCGGCAACATGGTTGCCATGGTGAAGGACAGCGGCGTGCCCGTCATGTGCTGCGGACAGAAGATGAAGGAGATCGTCCCCGGCACCACCGACGCCGCTGTGGAGAAGCACGTTCCCGTCTGGGAGATGCGCGGCAACAAGGTGCTTGTCACCGTGGGCGCCGCGGAGCACCCCATGCTGCCGGAGCACTACATCGAGTGGATCGCCGTGCATACCAGGCAGGGCAATCAGCGCAAGACGCTGCAGCCCGGTGAAGCCCCCAGAGCCTGCTTTGCCCTGTGCGAGGGCGACGAGGTTCTGGCGGTGTACGCCTACTGCAATCTCCATAGTCTTTGGAAGGCGTAAAGGCGAAAAAGCCTTTCGTTTTCGGCGGGGATGTGGTATCATGATTCCCGGCAAAAGTGAATACGCTGCATCGTGTTCCGCGTGAAGACTGCCCCGCCGGGCAGGCGCAGGAATCAGGAAATCCGGTTGGAGTCCGGAGCAACACCCGTTGCTGTAAGTGCAGGAGTCGTTCGTCCGCGCCGTGAGGCGGCCATTGGGAAACTGAGAAGGTAGGACGGATGGCGCAGGAGCTTGTCTCCCCAATGTACGAGCCAGAAGGTCGACGATGATCGAGGCGGAAGCTGTCCGCGTGCGGTGTGCGCGCGGCGGGGACCGTATCAGGACATGGGAACAAAAGGCCGCTGCAAGTGCAGCGGCTGCTCTCATTTTTCCTTTGCGGCCCTCGCTTTTGCTCAACACTGCAGCGAATTCATGCTGCGCAACCGCCATTAAATGGCGTATCCCTTGTGCCACAACGACTTTCCTTTGTTTGGTACACGGACAGCCTGGACTGGAAGGACTACGACGCGGACACCATCTACAAGCGGGTCACGTCGCAGGTGGGGCCGGGGAGCATCGTGCTGTTCCACAACGCCGCGCTGCACACGCCGGAGGCCCTGCCCCGGATCCTGGACACCCTCATTCAGGACGGCTACACGGTGGTGCCTATCTCCCAGCTGATCTACACCGGGGAGTATACCATCGACCACACCGGCCGCCAGCACCCCACCGCCCCGGCGGAAAAGCCGGAGGCATAGCATAACGCACCCCCTCCCGCCAAGCGGCAGGAGGGGGCTGTTTAACTTGACCTGATGACCTATCTGTCAGGCGGCATGCGTGAGATGGCTTATTCCTTGATGAAAATGCCTCTTTATCGCTTTTTATTCCGTCTGCTTCGACGCAGCGATCAGATACGCTTCTATCTTCTCCCTTGCGGCGGTCTCCGCTTTGTCCTCGGCGCCGGCCTGCTTGACCAGGCTCTCCGCCGTTCCTGCCTCGGCCTGGATCCTCCCTTTTGCAATATGGTGCGCCGCCCGAAGCTTTGCCTCCCGGTAGCCGCCGGAGGCCGCGCGCAAATACCAGTTCACGGTGGTCACATCCACGCCGCAGCGGTAAAACCAGCTCTCCTCCCGGCAGCGGGCGATCAGGTACTGTGCAAACGGGTGCCCTTTTTCGGCGGCACTGCGCAGCTCAGACAGGCCCATCTCCCTGGATACAGGAGCTCCGTGCCCGGTAAGAAGGCATAATCCGTAGGCGACCTGTGCCTCCTCATCCCCGTTTCCGGCCGCCATACGCAGCTCCTTTGCCCGGCTCCACGTTGTGGCCGACTCATACATGGCCAACACCGCAGGCGCCATCCGGTTGGCATCCATGCGTTCCCTGGGCTTATCCCGGATGATGGTCACGTTTTTCCCATGGCAATCCTTATATTTCCTTCCGCTGCCGCAGGGGCACGGCTCGTTCGGGTCCATTTTAACGGCACGCCGAAATTGTTTCGGAGGTTCCGTCTTTCGGACGTCCGGGCCCGGCGTATGGGCGCCGTGCCGGGCATTTGGTGCAGGTGCTGACGGCGGTGTTTCCGCCTCCCCCAGCATCGCCTTATACATGCCGGAGCTCATATTGATGTTTTTTGACTTCAGGTACAGGTCGATATGTCGGGAGGACACGCAGCCGTCAACATGCTCCCACTTCAGCGGGTTGCCGCTGTAGCCTCCGCCGGCATAATAGTAGTCACGCTCCGAGCCGCGCAGAAACGCGCCCTCTTCCGTCAGGACATAATAGGTCGTGTCCTCCCGCTCGTTGCCGTGGGCATCCTCATCCGTCTCATTCTGCTGCTCCATCAGCCAACAGTTGTGCCTCTCCAGCACGTGCTTGCGATAGACCGTCCGCTTTTTCAGTCCCAGGAAGCCGCAGCGTTCCTCCTCGGCAACGCTCTGGGTAATCTCTGCCGTCTTATCGAAGGGGACCTTCTGCTGCAGGAGAAGCGACGCGGCGAAAACGGCATAACCCTTGAGCTCTTCGCCGTGCAGCTCGGCGGTTTTGAGTCCCTTCAGCTTATGAGCGCTATTATCAAACGAGCTGTTTGACAGTGTCCGCTTCACGCTGCCGCCGAAGGAGCGGTTGTTCGCCGGCGCAGGTGCCTGCGGAGCAGCCGGGGCAGGATAGCTATGGCTCACCGCTCCGCCGGGCATCCCTTGATGATAGGTGGTGTAGCCCCCGTCCAGCACGTTTTGATATGTCACGCTTCTGCTGCCGTCCTCATGGTACGTTGTGGCGCCGGGGTCCAGCACGTTCCTGTAGGTCCTGCTTCTGCTGCCGTCTTCGTGATAGGTGGTATAGCCGCCATCCAGTGCATTTTTATAAGTCCTGCTCCTTGATCCGTCCTCGTGGTAGGTAGTCGTACCCCCATCCAAGACGTTTTTGTAGGTCACGCTTTTGCTGCCATCCTCGTGAAAGGTTGTGACGCCATCGTCAAAAATGTTTTGAAACGATCTGTCCTTGCTCATTCTCCTGACCTCCCGGAACAATGAATCGTACCGTCTGCACGCGGCAGGAAAAGCAGCTCGTGAGCCGGTCCCGGCGCGTACTTACATAAAGCGGTCCTGGCCCATGCGGCTCATGAACTCATCGTACTTGCTCTGGGCCTCGGCGTACATCTGCTCCAGGGCAGACTGCTGGAGCTGGCGGCTGCGGTCGATGACACCCATCACGCCTGCCATGCCCCGGAACAGGTCGTCTGTCAGCGTGTCATGGACGGGGTATGCGCCGCTCTTATAGTTCTCGATCACGTCGCCGTAGCGCGCATAGGCACGGCTCACCGCCTCCTCCCAGGAGACGTAGATGTCCCGCTGGGCGCCCTCGCCCACCTGGGCCATGGCCTGTGGGGCGGCCAGCAGGCGGCGCAGCATGGCGGCCATGGAGTCGGCGTTCTCCTCGATCAAAAAGCCGCTGACGCCGTCCGTCACGTCCTCGGCGGCGCAGCTGCCCGCCACCAGTACGCTGGCCAGGCCGCAGGCCGCCGCCTCCCGCACCACCAGGCCGTTGGTATCGAAGGTGGAGGGGAACAGGAACAGATCCGCCCGGCAGTACCACGCCCGGATGAGGTCCCGGTCCCGGATGGGCGGGGAGAACAGCACCTTGCCGTCCAGCCCCAGGTTGTGGCTGCAGGCCACGATCTCATCCTTATCGCCTCCGCCGCCCACGAACACCATGCGGAAGTCCGCGCCGCTGTCCTGCAGCTGCTTCAGGGCGTCCAGGATGATGCGGATGCCCTTATACCACATCATGCGTCCTACGAACAAAAACACCGGCACGCCGGCGGGCAGGTCGAAGCCCTCCGTGGCACGCTCAATCAACTCGTCAGGCACCCGGCCGCGGGGCAGATCCACCCCGTTGGGCATGACCCGGTAGGCGCCCTCGTAGCCCAGCTTGCGAAGGTTCTCTCCGGCGCCGTGGCTGACCACCCACACCTCGTCGCACCCGGCAATGTTCTGGGCCAGGATCCTGGCCGCCCCCTCCCGCAGCAGCTTGCCGCGGACGGCGTTGGCAATGTCGATATCGAACTTGGTGTGATAGGTGAACACCACCGGCGCGTGGATCCGCTCCCGCAGAGCGCGGGCCAGAAGCGTGGAGGTGATGGGGCAGTGGCTGTGGATCACGTCAAAGCCCGCCGTCTCCAGTTGGCGCAGCACGTCATAGTCAAAGGGCATACCGGCCCGGTAGCCCACCAGCTTGGTCAGGTCCACGCTGGGATAGCGCACCACCGGAAAGGGAAATGCGCTGTCATCCGCCTGAGGATAGTATGGCGTGACCACGGTGGCGTGGCCGTGGCCGGCGGTGATGACCTTGCCGTAGTTGACCACGGCGTTGGCCACGCCGTCGATGGTAGGCGGAAAGGAATCGTTGATAAGGCATACGTTCAAGGGTTCCATGGGCTTTCTCCTCCTTGCGTTCTCTGCCCTATCATAGACGATTCGGCGCCGTTTTTCAACCGGAAAACGGCGCCGAATCCTCTTATTTCGCAGATCCCTCCGGCGATCATTCCGCTGGCTCGTCGCCGCCGGTCTTGGTGAGATAGCCCCGGATGGTCTCCACCATGGTCTTGTTGTTCAGGCCCTCCTCGATCTCCCCCATGTCCACGGTCCGGCCGGAGAGGATCCCCTGGATCAGGACCTCCGCGTACAGTACCTCCCGCGTGGCGGGGACCTTCAGATAGGACAGGAGGTCGATGTTCATCTTCTCGTTGATCCCCTCCACCATGCCGGTGAAGAAGGTGCAGTCCGCACCCAGCAGCTCGCCGATGCGCTCCATGCACCGGAACCCCTCTTCCACGTCCTCCAGGCGTATCAGCCGGCGCTCACCGGCCGCCAGGGTGCCGCCGTTGAGCAGTCTGTCCACCGTGATGTTCAGAATGTCGCACAGGTCCAGCAGCAGCCCCGTGTCAGGCAGCGTGTCGCCGTTCTCCCATTTGGAGACGGCCTGGAAGGAGATGTTCAGCTTCTCCGCCAGGTCCTTCTGGGTCATGCCGGCGGCCTTCCGCAGGTGCTGGATATACCGTCCGATTTTCAAAGTGTCCATATTAAAATCTCCTTTTCTGATTCCTTGATGCTCTGTCTTTCGCGGCCCGCAGGATGATCATACCCCAAAGGAAGCGATTCGTAAATAACGGGAAATTTGA
>DGHJ01000142.1:10341-14951 GCA_002392625.1 Oscillospiraceae bacterium UBA3851 | reverse complement strand
AAGATCGTCACCGCTCTGAAGATCATGGGTGCCGATGAGGTATATGACACCACCTTCGGCGCGGACCTGACCGTCATCGAGGAGGCCAACGAGTTCCTGGAGCGCCTGAAGAAGGGCGGCCCGTTCCCCATGTTCACCAGCTGCTGCCCCGCCTGGGTCAAGTACCTGGAGTTCGAGAACCCCAAGTACCTCAAGCACATCTCCACCTGCAAGTCCCCCATGGAGATGTTTGCCGCCGTCCTGCGCGACCGTTACGCCGCCAAGGATGCCGAGGACGGCCGTGAGACCTATCACATCGCCATCATGCCCTGCACCGCCAAGAAGATGGAGGCCGGGCGCGACGAGTTCTCTCACGACGGCAAGCCCGACGTGGATCTGGTGCTGACCACTCAAGAGCTGATCAACATGATCAACGAGGCCGGCGTGCAGTTCAACCAGATCGAGGGCCAGTCCCCCGACCTGCCCTTCGGCATCGGCACCGGCGCCGCCACGATTTTCGGCACCACCGGCGGCGTGGCGGAGGCTGTGGTGCGCTGCTGCCTGCCCGACAAGTCCCGCAACGCCCTGCAGGAGATCCAGTACAGCGGCCTGCGCGGCACCGATGCGATGCGCACCGCCACCTTCCAGGTGGGCGAGACCAATATCCGCATCGCCGTGGTACACGGCCTTATCAATGCTCAGAAGCTTATCAAGCAGATCGAGGATGGCGAGGCCTATTACGACCTGGTGGAGGTCATGACCTGCCGCGGCGGCTGCGTCGGCGGCGCCGGTCAGCCCCACGGTCTGAAGGCCCAGAAGGATATCCGCGCCGAGGGCCTGTATGAGGTAGACCGTTCCTCCCTCATCAAGAGCTCCGAGCGCAACCCCATCATCAAGGAGATGTACGCCGGTGTGCTGAACGGCCGAAACCACGAGCTGCTCCACGTCCACTACGGCAAGAAGTAAGGATGACCCAAAAAACGATCCCCTTCCGCTTCGTCAGCGGGAGGGGATCGCGTTTTTATGCAGGATCACGCCGTCTCATCACCCAGGGCCAGCGCAGTGAACAGGTCCGCCGCCACGCTCAGCAGCGAGTCGTTGAAATCGTAGCCCTCGGTGTGGAGCGGCGGGTAGTTCTCGCCGTTTCCAAGGTAGAAGATGGCGCCGGGGCAGACCTTGGTGTAATACCCGAAGTCCTCCGAGGCCCGCCACAGCCGGTCCATCTCCCGGCAGGGGACGCCCAGTGCCGCGGCGGCGCGGACGACCCGCTCAAGACACCCGTCGTGATTCCGTGTCTCCGGGAAGTAGTCGGAGATGTGGTGCTCCAGGGCCAGGCCGCTGTCCTGAGCCAGCTGCGCGGCAAGCGCCAGCAGCCGGCGTTCCAGGTCCTTCATCTCCCGTTCGTTCTCCGCCCGCAGGGTCAGCCGGATCTCTCCGTCGCCGGCGGAGATGCCGAAATCCCCCGTGCCCACCCGGATGCCCGTGACGGTGCACAGCACCATGCCCCGGTGGGGCGCGTCCGTCAGCTCCTGGGAGAGGAGGGCGATGCGGGCGATGGCCTGGGCGGGATTGATGCCGCTTTCCGGCGCACTGGCGTGGGATTGCCGCCCATGCAGGGAGATTGTCAGACCCTCCGAGGCCGGCTGCGTCAGCCCTCGCCGGTAGATCACGGCGCCCTCCGGGTATCCGCCCAGGTTGTGAAAGGCATAGATCTCACCGATCCCATGCTCCTGCAGCAGCGGCGCGCAGCGCATGGCGCCCCGGCCGATCTCCTCCGCTCCCTGGAAAATAAGGTACACCGTGCGCTCCGGCGCGTTTTCCTCCAGTGCCAGGGCAAGACCGCACAGGGCGGCGCAGTGCCCGTCGTGGCCGCACTTGTGGGAGACGCCGTTGGAGACCGAGCTGTAGGGCAGGTCGATGCCCTCCGGGATGGGCAGCGCGTCCATGTCGGCCCGGAAGGCGATGGGCGTGGCCGCGGTGTCCCGCCCCGGCTTGACGGCGTAGAACCAACCGTCCCGCTCCACGATCCGAAACGTCGTGTGTGCCCGCAGAAAGTCCTGGAGCCGCCGCGCGGTGTCGCTCTCGGCCAGGGACAGCTCCGGGTGGCGGTGCAGCGTGTGTCGCAGGTCGGTGATAAGCTGCAAGTGTTCTTTATTCATGGGAAGCCTCCTTGGGGGCGTACTGATCTTGTGTCAAACATACTGCGCCCGCGGGCAAATGTCAAGTTAGACAAAAAAAGCATTGCGTCCCGGCCGGGAGTACCCTATAATAAAATTAGGAGATTACAGGGAGAGAGGGAAAATCTATGGAAGCCACCGCACCCTACCGGCAGAAAGAGCATCTGGACTACCCCCGGCTCACCATGTTCCAGATGGTGGAGCGCGTCGCGCGGCAGTACCCGGCCGAGCCCGCCTATGAGTTCTACGGCAGGAAGACAAGCTACGGTGCGTTTTTTGACCGCATCGAGCGGGCGGCACGGGCCTTCTGGGCCAACGGCATCCGGCCCGGTGACGCGGTGACCATTTGTATGCCCAACACGCCCCAGGCCCTGGACTGCTTCTACGCCCTCAACCGCATCGGCGCCGTGGCCAACATGGTCCACCCACTGTCCGCCCAGGAGGAGATCACCTATTACGTCAACGTGTCCGTCAGCAAAATGCTGCTGACGGTGGATCTGTTTTACGAGAAGTGCGTGGCCGCCCTGGAGGCGGCGGACCACCCCGTCACCGTCCTCACCGCCCGGATGCAGGACGAGCTGCCGCCCCACCTGGCGGCGCTGTACGTGCTGAAAAAGGGGCGGGACTACCTGCGCTTTCCCCGCTCGCCCCACCTGCTGTGGTCCCGTTTTCTAAAGGACGGCGACGCTGCCATTGCGCTGCCGGAGCCGACATTTGACGAGGACCGCACCGCCGTGATCCTCTACAGCGGCGGCACCAGCGGCACCCCCAAGGGCATCTGCCTCAGCGACCTCAACTTCAACGCCTGCGCCATGCAGGCCGTGGAGGCCATCGGCGTGGAGTTCCGCACGGGGCTGAAGATGCTCAGCTGCATGCCCCTGTTCCACGGCTTCGGCCTGGGCATCAACCTGCACACCGTGCTGATCCACGGCGCCTGCTGCATTTTGATGCCCACCTTCACCGGCAAGACCTACGCTCAGATGCTAAAAAAGAAAAAACCCAACTTCATTGCCGGCGTGCCCACCATTTTTGACGCCCTCCTCCACGTGCCGGAGCTGGAGAACGCGGATCTGAGCTTCCTCATGGGCATGTTCTGCGGCGGCGACTCCTTACCGGTGGAGCTGAAAAGGCGGATCGACGCCTTCCTGCGCGACCACAACGCCCATATTCAGGTGCGGGAGGGCTACGGCCTCACCGAATGCGTCACCGCCAGTTGCCTGACGCCCCGTGACGAGAGCCGGGAGGGCGGCATCGGCATCCCCTTCCCGGACACGGTGTATGCCATCGTCCAGCCGGGCACCGACAACGTGGTGCCTGACGGGGAGGAGGGAGAGATCATCCTCCGCGGCCCCACGGTGATGCTGGGCTACCTCAACGCCCCGGAGGAGACGGCCCAGACCCTGCGCCGCCTGGCCGACGGCAATATCTGGCTCTATACCGGCGACCTGGGCCACATGGACGACGACGGCTACGTCTATTTCCACCAGCGGCTCAAGCGCATGATCATCACCAACGGCTATAACGTCTATCCCTCCCGCATCGAAAACGCCATCGACGCGTGCCCGGAGGTGGCCTACAGCTGCGTCATCGGCGTCAAGGACGATCGCCGGATGCAGCGTGTCAAGGCGTTCATCGTACCCGCTCCCGGCGTAACAAGCGATGAGGCAACGAAGGAGGCCATTTTGGATCAACTCCGCCGGAAGATCGCCGCCTACGCGCTGCCCCGTGAGATTGAGTTCCGGGCGGAGCTGCCCCGCACACTGGTGGGCAAGGTGGCCTACCGCGTATTGGAAGAGGAGGAGAAACAGAAATGAAACTGACCTGGCTGGGCACGGCTGCCCTGCTGCTCCAGACCGATGATATCACAGTCGCCGTGGATCCCTTTCCGGGCCTTCCGCTGGACGAGCCCATCGACCGGCAGATCCCGGATCGCGCCCTGTTCCAGCGGGCCGACTGTGTGCTGGTGACCCACGGCCATTTCGACCACATCCAGTTCATCCCCGCCCTCTACGGCGAGGGGGACTGCCCCGTCTACGCTACGGAGACACCCTGCCGCACGCTGGAGAGCAAGGGCTTTCCCAACCACCGGCTGCATCGCATCGCCCCCGGCGATGCCTTCGACCTGGGTTCTCTCCATATCCGCACCTGGCAGGGACGGCACTGTCACTTTGACTTCCCGCTGGTGGTGCGGACGCTGGGCTCGCCCCGCTCCCTGACCCATCCGGCGCGGCTTGCCAGGCTGCTGAAGCTCAACAAGGAATACGACGAGGCTGGGGAGATATTGTTCTACGAGGTGACGGACGGCACCTGCCGCCTGCAGATCATGGGCAGCCTCGGTCTGGATGACGCCACAGACTACCCCACCGGGGCGGACTGGCTGATCCTGCCCTATCAGGGCCGCAGCGATCTGGTGGAGTACGCCCTGCCGCTGGTGGAGCGTCTGGCGCCCAAGGC
>DGHJ01000142.1:9471-10237 GCA_002392625.1 Oscillospiraceae bacterium UBA3851 | reverse complement strand
CCGCGCCCATCCAGGCAGCCCTCTCCCAACGGCTGGGGATCCCCTGTCGGGCGCTGCAGAGATATGAGACCCTGACGTTATAAACAATAGGAGTGAGAAAAATGAGCGAGAAAGAGACGAAGCGCAAGCGCCGCTGGGGCGACCGGCGGGACGCCCGTCTGGTCAAGGCCCCCGGACTGCAGACCATCATGGGCTATCTGTGGCCCAAGCGGACGGACTGCGAGGTGTATATCAGTGACAAGATCGACGCCACGGAGCTGCTGAAATACCTGGAGCGGAAGAACGCCGAGCATCCGGATTACAAGACCACCATCTTCCACGCCGCCATCACGGCCATGGCCCGCATGGTAAAGGAGCGCCCCCTGATGAACCGCTTCATCCAGGGCTACCGGATCTACGAGCGGGATGAGATCACCATCAGCTTTGTGGCCAAGCGGCGTTTTGCGGACGGGGCGGACGAGGCGCTGATGGTGCTGACGCCCAAGGACGAGGACACGCTGGATACCGTCAGCCGGAAGATCGTGGGCGACGTGCGGGAGACCCGCAAGAGCGAGAACTCCACCGACGGCGTGGACGCCCTGCTGGACAGCCTGGCCAGGCTGCCTCGCCTGCTGTTGATGGTCATCGTCCGCGTGGTGCGCTGGCTGGACTTCTGGGGCGTCAACCCCAAGGCCCTCACCGAGGGCGACCCCAACTACACCACCATTCTCACCTCCAACCTGGGCAGCATCCAGACCCCCTCGGTCTACCACCACCTGAACAACTA
>DGHJ01000142.1:8732-9419 GCA_002392625.1 Oscillospiraceae bacterium UBA3851 | reverse complement strand
AACTACGGCACCAACAGCATCATGATCACCGTGGGCACCCTCCACAAGGAGGAGCTGCTGATGCCGGACGGCACCAAGGAGATCCGGAACGTGGTGGACTACGGCGCCACCCTGGACGAGCGCATTGCCGACGGCTTCTATTTTGCCCGGAGCATGAAGCTCATCAAGCACGTTTTCGCCCACCCGGAGCTGCTGGATCGGCCCATCGGCCAGCCCAGCGGATTTGAATACAAATAAAACGGCCCGTTTCGGGCAGCCTATACAGAATCGATAAGGAGGATATCCCATGATTTACGACGTCGCCATCATCGGCACCGGCCCCGCAGGGGTGTCGGCAGCCTTGACCCTGCACGCCAATGACAAGAGCTTTATCTGGATCGGAAGCAAGAGCTTCAGCGACAAGGTGGGCAAGGCGGAGAAGATCGCCAACTATCCCGGTTTGTCCCTGGTCACCGGGGCGGAGATGAACGAGGCCTTCCGCGCCCAGTGCGAGGCGCTGGGCATCACCATGGAGGACCGGATGGTCACCTCCATCGTCAAGTTCGGCGACCACTACGCCCTCACCGCCGGAAGCGACTTCTACGAGGCGTATGCCGTCATCCTCACCACCGGCGTGGCCGCCGTGGGCACGCTGCCCGGCGAGCCGGAGCTGGTGGGCAAGGGCGTCAGCTACTGCGCCACCTGCGA
>DGHJ01000142.1:0-8690 GCA_002392625.1 Oscillospiraceae bacterium UBA3851 | reverse complement strand
ACTGCGCCACCTGCGACGGCTTCCTGTACAGGAACAAGACCATCGCCGTCATCTGCAACGCCAAGCGCTTTGAGCACGAGGTGGAGTTCCTGGCCAATGTGGCGGCCAAGGTCTACTACTTCCCGCTGTATAAGGAGCCGGCCCAATTCGGCGAGAACGTGGAGCAGATGGCCGACCGGGCGGTGCGTATGAACGCCGAGAACGGCCGCCTCAGCTCCCTGACGCTGAAGAGCGGCGAGGAGCTGGCGGTGAACGGCGTGTTCTGTCTGCGTGACAGCGTGTCCCTGGCGGCACTGATCCCCGGCCTTGCCATGGAAGAGGGCCACATCGCCGTGGACCGGCACATGGTCACCAATCTGCCCGGCGTCTTTGCCGCCGGCGACTGCACCGGCCGGCCCTATCAGTACGTCAAGGCCGCCGGCGAAGGCAACGTTGCCGCCCACAGCGCCATCGAGTATCTGGCCCACCGGGGCAAAAAGTAAAGAGTCCGTTCAAAATTCCCCACGGCGTATGCCTGCCGTGGGGAATTTTTCGTTTTATCGTTGCTTTTTGCCGTCCGTCGTGGTATGCTCTGCAAGGGCCGCCCGATAGGGCGGCGCAGGAAAGGGAGAGAACGAGATGACCACAGAAAAGACGCCTGTTCAGACGGGGGCCCGGCCCGCGCAAAAAAAGGAGATCAGCCTGGAGGCCTTCATCTTCATTGCCCTGTTCGTGGGCTTTTTCGGCGTGTTCGCCTGGAAGATGGGCATGGTCAACGCCATGAACACCCTGATGAACACAGCCTACAAGCTGCTGACGGACACGGTGCTGTATCTGACGGCTATCTGCGTGCTGATGGGCGCGGTGTCGGCCATGCTGTCGGAGTTTGGCGTGGTGTCCCTGACCAACCGTCTGCTGCGGCCCTTGATGCAGCCCATCTACGGTCTGCCCGGCGCCGCCTCCCTGGGTATCGTCACCACCTTCCTGTCGGATAACCCGGTGATCCTGACCCTGGCGGATGACAAGTACTTCCGCAGCTTCTTCAAGAAGTATCAGTTCCCCGCCCTCACCAACCTGGGCACCTCCTTCGGCATGGGCATGATCGTGTGCACCTTCATGCTGGGCCTGTCCGCCAAGAGCGGCGGCAACTTCGGCCTGGCGGTGCTGGTGGGCCTGCTGGGCGCCGTGGTGGGCAGCATCATCAGCACCCGCATGATGCTCCACTTCACCAAAAAGGTCTACGGCAAGGACGAGGACATGGAGGAGGCCGGGGAGACCAGCGGCATCGGGAAGAACATGCGCCCGGTGCGCCCCGGCAGCGTGGGCAGCCGCCTCATGGCCGCCATCCTGGAGGGGGGCGCCTCCGGCGTCAAGATGGGCGTCAGCATCATCCCTGGCGTGCTCATCATCTGCACCGTGGTCATGATGCTGACCAACGGCGCCGGCGAGGGCGGCGCCTATACCGGCGCGGCCTACGAGGGCATCGGTCTGCTGCCCTGGGTGGCGGATAAGCTCAGCTTTATCTTGAAGCCCCTGTTCGGCTTCTCCTCCCCGGAGGCCGTGGGCGTGCCCATCACCGCGCTGGGCGCCGCCGGCGCGGCCATCGGCGTAGCGGAGCGTCTGGTGGAGGCGGGCAAGGCCGGCGCCGGCGACGTGGCGGTGTTCACCGCCATGTGCATGTGCTGGAGCGGCTATCTCAGCACCCACGTGTCCATGATGAACAGCCTCCACTGCGAGAAGCTCATCAGCAAGGCCATCATCAGCCACACGGTCGGCGGCTTCCTCGCCGGCGTGGCGGCCCACTGGCTCTACGTGCTCCTGAGCATGATCGCGTAGGAAAATAAGAGCATAAAAAATCGGAGCTGTCTCTCGTCAGACAGCTCCGTTTGCTGTTATTCTCCTCCGTGTCGATTTAACCACACGCCAAACCCAAACCGCTCAATGGGATTCCCGTTTTGCGCAACTTCTCTGATGATCCGCAGCGCGCGATTCCGAGTCTCTGAATCAGCGTTCATTAATTCACCAATACAAACGGCACAAGCTATTCGCGTGTCCCGATCCTCATGATTGAGCAGGGATGCAAACTCACCAATCCGATCCGGGTAGTACTTCCCGATGGATGTTGCGGCTTTCCTGTACATGACAACGCCGCGGTTATTGCGGTTCACGGATTCGCGGTCATCGTATTGTATGTTCTTCGTGTACGATAATCCCAGCAAAAAACGCTGCATATAATAGTCAAATGATCTGATGCCAGCCATAGGATCACACCTTTCCGCGTTTTATGCACCGATCCAATGCCTTCCCCCTTGGGGGGAGGTGGCTGCGCAGCAGCCGGATGAGGGGTTTATTACATGACGATCCGCATCACTCGAACTCGATCTCCGTCCGCTCGCAGATCTCCCGGATCTTGCGCTGCAGCGCCTTGAGATCCTCGAAGGTCTCCGGCTTCTTCCGGGGATCCCGCAGGAGGGCCGCCGGGTGGTAGAGGGCCATCATCTGGATGCCGCCCCGCTCGAAGAACTGTCCGTGCTCCTGGGTGATCTTGAAGTCCTCCTTGATGATCTCCGCGGCGCTGATCCGACCCAGACACACGATGATCTTGGGGCGCATCAGCTCCACCTGCCGCCGCAGAAAGCCCCGGCAGGCGTCCTTCTCCGTGTTCAGCGGGTCCCGGTTCTGGGGCGGACGGCACTTGACGGAGTTGGTGATATAGATCTTCGACCGGTCCAGGCCGATCATTGCCAGCATGTCGTCCAGCAGCTTGCCGGCCCGGCCCACAAAGGGCTCACCCTGGGCGTCCTCGTTGGCGCCGGGGGCCTCGCCGATGAACAGCACCTCCGCCTCCGGATTGCCCACGCCGAACACCACGTTGGTGCGCTTCTCCGCCAGCGCGCAGGCCCGGCAGTTCAGGCATTGCTGGTGCAGCTTTTCCCACTCGCCCATGGTTTCTCTCCCGTCAGCAGTACTTCTTCAGCCAGCCCCAGATGTCGTCGTACACCGTCTGCTGCTGGGCCTTCTCGTTGAGGATCTCGTGGCGCAGTCCGGCGTAGGACAGCAGCGTCACGTCCTTCATCCCGGCGCTGCGGAAGGCGTCGCGGGAGCGGATCACGCCCTTCATCATGTTGCCCACCGGATCCTGCTCGCCGGAGATGAACAGCACGGGCATGTCCTTGTCCATCTTGCGCAGGTTCTCCATCTTCTGGTTGAAGCGGATGCCGGTCAGCATCTGGCGGAACAGGCCCACCGTGGCGGGCTGGCCGCACATGGGATCGGCGAT
Organism: Oscillospiraceae bacterium UBA3851; assembly: GCA_002392625.1. Lineage (GTDB taxonomy): Bacteria > Bacillota > Clostridia > Oscillospirales > Oscillospiraceae > Vescimonas. Next base: position 5,431 of record DGHJ01000142.1, on the reverse strand, counting down.
ATAGCGGTCCACGTTGTCGTTGTCGGCGCTGAGCCAGTCAACGGGGGTGCGGTTGGGGGCGAAGGCCTTGTTGTAGGCGCCGAAGGCCAGATTGGTCACAAAGTCGCTGGTGGCGTCCTCGCCGCTGCGGCGGGCCACCGTTTTGGCCACGGTCAGTCCGCCGGTGAGCATGAGCTCCGGCTGCCAGCCGGTGCCCATGATGATGGCGGCGCGGACGGTGCCGGGATAGCGGATGAGATAGGTGCGGGCCAGGAAGGATCCCATGGAGTGGCCCATGAGGAACAGGGGCACGCCGGGGAACTTCTCCTTGATGCGCAGGTGGAGGGTATAGAGGTCGTCCACCACCGTCTGCCAGGTGTTGCCCTCGCCGAAATAGATGGGGGTCGCGCCGGGGGCGACGGACTTGCCGTGACCCAGGTGGTCGTGGCCCACCACGGCGATGCCCTGCTCGTTGAGGAAGCGGGCGAAGCCGTCATAGCGGGCGATGTGCTCCGCCACGCCGTGGGCGATCTGCAGCACGCCGATCAGGTCCCGGCCCTCCGGCAGCCACTCCATGCCGTGGAGGGTGGTTTTTCCGTCCGAGGAGAGAAACGTAAATTCTTGCAGATTCGTCATGGTAATTCCTCCTGTTCTGTGTTATAATCAATCAACAGCATACATTGTGAAAGCTTTTTTCATAGTATAACACATATTTTTCCGTTTGAAAAGAGGAGGACGACATGGGAAGCTATATCTTGGCGCTGGACCAGGGAACCACCAGCTCACGGGCCATCGTATTTGACCGGCAGGGCCAGATCGCAGCCAAAGCCCAGCACCCCTTCCGCCAGATCTATCCCCAGGCGGGCTGGGTGGAGCACGACCCCATGAACATCTGGAACAGCGAGCGCCTTTCGGCCATGGAGGCCATTTCCGACTTTGCCCCCGGCGATATCGCCGGCATCGGCATCACCAACCAGCGGGAGACCACCATTTTGTGGGATAAGAACACCGGAGAGCCGGTGTATAACGCCATCGTCTGGCAGTGCCGCCGCACGGCGGAGCTGTGCGAGGACCTGAAGCGCCGGGGCCTCACCGAGCGGGTGGAAACCTCCACGGGCCTGCTGATCGACGCCTATTTCTCCGGCACCAAGATCTGCTGGATCCTGGACAACGTGCCCGGCGCGCGGGAGCGGGCGGAGCGTGGCGAGCTGCTGTTCGGCACGGTGGAGACCTGGCTCATCTGGCAGCTTACCGGCGCCCATGTCACCGACTACTCCAATGCCTGCCGCACCATGCTCTTTGACATCCACCGCCTGTGCTGGGACGAGGAGCTGTGCGCGCTTTTGCAGGTGCCCATGAGCGTCCTGCCCACTCCGGTGGGCAACAGCCAGATCTACGGCTATGTCAAGCCCGGCATCCCCGGCTTGGAGAAGCTGGCGGGCGTACCGGTGTGTGGCGCGGCCGGCGACCAGCAGGCGGCGCTGTTCGGCCAGGCCTGCTTTGCCCCCGGCGACGCCAAGAACACCTACGGCACTGGCTGCTTCACGCTGATGAATGTGGGCGAGACGCCGGTGCGCAGCCGCGCCGGCCTGGTCAGCTCCATCGGCTGGCAGGTGGACGGCAGGACTACCTACGTGCTGGAGGGCAGCGTCTTCAATGGCGGCAGCACCATCCAGTGGGTCCGTGACGAGCTGAAGCTCATCGACTCTGCCCCGGAGGTGGATACCCTGGCCGCCTCCGTGCCGGACAGCGGCGGCGTGGTGCTGGTGCCCGCTTTCACCGGCCTGGGCGCACCCTATTGGGACATGTATGCCCGCGGCGCCATCCTGGGCATTACCCGCGGCACCAACCGGGCCCACATCGCCCGCGCCGTGCTGGAGTGCATCGCCTACCAGGTCACCGACCTGATGATGGCCATGCGCCAGGATGCCGGCCGCGACATCACCCGCCTGCGGGTGGACGGCGGCGCCAGCGTGTCGGACATCATGCTGCAGATGCAGGCCGACCTCCTGCGCATCGAGGTGGACCGCCCCACCATGGTGGAGACCACTGCCTTCGGCGCGGCGGCGCTGGCTGGCCTGAGCTGCGGCCTCTGGAGCGGCATGGATGAGCTGTCGCAGCTGCGCAAGAGCCAGCGGATCTTCACGCCGGAGCGCATCCAGGCCGACTGCGACCGGGAGTACCGGCTGTGGAAGCGGGCGGTACAGCGCGCCGCCGACTGGATCGAGCACTGATTTTTTAAGAGACTGTAAATTTCGCCCTGCTTCTCTTGCAAGGCGCGAAAAACAAGGCTATAATCTGGCCAAACCGAACCAACCCAGCGGGAAAGGAGCAACAAAATGGATCGTATGGATGAACTGACCAAGAAGGCAAAGGAGCTGGCCAGCGCCGCCGCCGAGAAGGCGAAGGACATCGCCGGCGCCGCCGCTGGCAAGGCAAAGGACATCGCCGGCGCCGCCGCCGAGAAGGCGAAGGACGCCACCGATACCGCCAAGGCCAAGCTGGCCATTGCCTCCGAGCAGCGGGAGATCGAGAAGAACTACAAGGCCATCGGCGAGTGGTTCGTCTCCGAGTTCCGGGGCGAGATCCCCGACGCGGTGAAGGACGTGGTCGCCGCCGTCAACGCCTCCAAGGCCAGGATCGCCGAGCTGACCGCCAAAGCCCAGGAGAACGTGGAGGAGGCCAAGGAGCAGGTCGAGGATAAGGTCGAGGACCTGAAAGACAAGGCCGAGGAGATCAAGGAGCAGGTCGAGGGCAAGGCCGAGGAGATCAAGGACAAGGCCGAAGAGATCAAGGAAAAGGTCGAAGACAAGATCGAGGAGATCAAGGAGTAATCGAATATTCAGCAGCAAAAAGCAGCCGCCCATGATGGACGGCTGCTTTTTGTATGCGTTTTTACGCCATAAATGCTTCGATCGCATCCGGATCCTTGATGATATCCTTTGACAGGACTTCGCAGCCATTCTCGGTGATCAGGAGATCATCCTCAATGCGGATGCCGATGGCTTCCTCATCGATGTACAAACCCGGCTCATCGCTGATGACCCAGCCGGGCTGAAGCACGTCGCCTGCCAGGGAAATGTCGTGCACATCGATCCCCATGGGGTGGCTCACGCTGTGCATGTAGTACTTGTGCACCTCAGAGGCATCCTGGATCATGCCCATGGCGACCAGGCCCTCCCCAAGGACCTGACACGCGATATCGTTCAGATCTTTTGTGGTGATGCCCGGTCTCGCAGCCGCAGCGACCGCCTCGTTGGCCTTCAGGACCAGCTCGTAGATCTCACGCTGTCTCGGACTGAACTTTCCGTTCGCCGGATAGGTCCTGGTGATGTCGCTGCTGTAGTTTTCATACTTTGCGCCAAGGTCCAGCAGGATCAGTGAGCCATCCTGCACCTGGCAGTGGTTTGTTTCGTAGTGCATCATACAGCCGTTGATACCGGAGCCGGCGATGGTGGGGAATGCCTGGCGCCTGGCGCCCAGCCGCCGGCAGGTATACTCAAAGTCCGCCTGTACCTGATATTCCATCATGCCCGGCTTCAGGTTCTTCATCACGTATTCCAGGCCCTGGCGGGTGATATTCAGTGCCTTGCGGATGCGTTCCACCTCTTCGGCGTCCTTCTGCTCCCTGAGCGGCGCGCAGGCCGTACGCAGATCCTTCAGGATCACGTGCGGATAGGCCTGATGGAACCGTTCTGCCATCACCAGATTATAATCCGGCAGATCGTTCATATGGCAGCGGTACATGTCGAAGTATGCCTGCTCCACGCGGGACCGCCCCATAAAGCTGCTGATGGCCCCTTCCAAACCGTCCGTATACCGCACGTCCTTGATCCCGGAGATCTCCTGGACCTCCTCTTTGGTGGGCATTTTTCCGGTCCACCGCTCAGACAGGGGATCCGGCTCCTCGATGAAAAGGATCTCCCTGACCGTTTCCGCCGTCTTATACGCCAAAAACGCCGTGCTTTCCCGCTCCAGCCCCGTCAAATAGAAGTACTGGCTGTTGACCACGAAATCCAAATATTCATCCTCGTTGGTATGGATGGGGATGCCGGCATAGGCGATCACCAAGGTGTTCTCTGCTAAAGTCTGATAGAGTCTCTCTCTGTGCTCTGCAAATGACATGATGTTTTCGACCTTTCTTTGATGCTGCGGGGCTTCCACCGGTCCCTCGCAGACATCCGATTTTGTTCTTCCATGTTACCACATTCCATACGCTTTTTCAATCCGATTTCGGCTTATAAAACGGGAAGGAACCGAGATGAGCGCATCTGCCCCACTAAGGTGACGCCGCCTTTAGGTTCCAGTAGACAACCGTGTGGGTTCGTGTCCCACTGCCCGTACCAAAAGGCCCCCGCACGGCGCTGCCGCTGTGGGAACAGCTTCCGCCAATAATTTAAGAGGCAGCGGCGTACCGCTGCCTCTCAGACTGTAGACAAAGGTTATTTGCGGAGAGGTTTCGACATGCATGGGGGATTGTGAAGGGGGATGGGAGTCCCCCTTCACGTCCAATCAACACAAATTCAGGAACATTTTTGAATGTTTCTGAATTTGCCTCTCAAGCTGTCGACACTATGTCGACAGCTTGAGAGGCAGCGGCGTACCGCTGCCTCTTTGCGTTTGCAGGATATTTGCAGGACTGTCCGATATCACAGCTCCTTGGCGCGCACACAGGCCACAAAATGGCCGGGCTCCATTTCCTCGAAGGGGATGTCTCCCTGTGTACACGCCTCCGTGGCAAACGGGCAGCGAGGTGCAAAGCGGCAGCCGGGCTTGGGATTGATGGGGTTGGTCACCTCGCCCTTGATAATCTGCGGCTTTTTGCTGCGCATCTCGATATGCGGGACAGGGATCGCGCTCAGGAGCGCTTTGGTATAGGGGTGAATGGGATTCTTGAACAGGTGCTTGGACTCGCAGTATTCCACGCACTTGCCCAGGTACATCACGGCGATCTGATTGGAGATATGGCGCACCACGCTCAGATCGTGGGTGATAAACATGTAGGTCAGATCTCTTTCCTCCTGCTGATCCATCAGCAGGTTCAGGATCTGGGCCTGGATGGACACATCCAGAGCGGACACCGGCTCATCGCAGACGATGAAGCGGGGATTCAGCGCCAGCGCACGGGCCACGCCGATCCTCTGGCGGCGGCCTCCGTCCAGCTCGTGGGGATAGGCGCCGGAGAGGCGCTCTGCCAGACCCACAGTCTCCATCAGCTCGGATACCTTCTCATAGACCTCCGCGCTGGTTTTATACGTACCGGCCACGAAGAGGGGCTCGGCGATCAGCTCCTGCACAGACATGCGGGGATTCAGGCTGGAGTAGGGGTCCTGGAAGATCATCTGCATATCCTGGCGGATCTGCTTGAGCTGCTTGCCCTTGCACTTGGTGATATCCTTTCCGTCAAAGATGATCCGTCCGGAGGTGGGCTCGTGCAGGCGGAGCACTGTGC
>DGHJ01000014.1:26328-34620 GCA_002392625.1 Oscillospiraceae bacterium UBA3851 | reverse complement strand
TAGCTGGCCGAGAGCATGTACACCATGTCCTTGCCCACAGCGCCCAGGGCGTAGGACAGCTTGGCTTTGCCGGATAGTTTCATTCTTCTCTCTCCTTATTTGTTATTTGTTCTTCAGGCCCATGGCCAGCTCGACCACCTTGTAGGCGCCGTCGTAGATACCCATGGACTTGTTGCGCACGATGTTGTCGCACATATCCCGCAGCGTCACGTTATCGTTCATGAACAGCTCGATCATCTGCAGGGTATGGGGGATGTCGCGGCACTCCAGGGTGCCGTCGCCGATCTCGGCGGAGTGGACGGCGCCCCACTGCTCGTGGCCGCCGATGCGGCGGATGAACAGCTTGGGCACGGGGTAGAAGGCCAGCTCGCTGGGCTTGGTGACCAGCACGTCGCAGCTGCGCATCAGCAAATTGGTGGCGTACACCGCCTGGAAGATGTTGCCGTGGTAGAAGGCGTGGACGCCGGTAACGTCGCCGGCGACGGCCTCGGCAGCGAACTTCTGGGTCTCGGCCCAGTCCTCAAAGTGCTCGGTGGACACGCCGGATAGGCCGGGGATCTCGCGCACCAGCTCATCCCACACGTTGCGGTAGTCGCCCACGTTGACGTACAGGGCGGCCTTGCCGGACTCGATCATGGGAAGCAGGTAGCGGATGATGGCGGCGAAGATCTCCTTCTGGGCCCCGGCGCCGCCGATGGTCAGCAGGAAGCGCATGGGCTTGCCCTGCTCCTTCCGGGCCATGCGCTCGGCGCAGTCGGACTCGATGTTGCGCACCAGCTCATCGTCGATGTAGTGGCCGGTGTAGACCAGGCTGTCCTCCGGCATGGGCTTGAGCACCTCGTCGCCCCGCATGCCGTTGAGGACGCGGTAGCCCTGGTAGGCGAAGTGGGTCTGGATGGTGTGGACGCTGCCCTCGGCCAGGTGGAGCGCCATGGGCCAGTTGTCGGGGATGGCGTTGACCACGTACTTCATGCCGGCGTGGATGGCGGCCTGGGCGGGCCAGACGTGGGTGCCGATGACGGGGATGTCCTTGGGCACGTTCTGGAACACGGGGGCCATCAGCTCGGCGTTCTTCTGGTCGGAGGAATTGTAGCTCAGTTTGCGGAAGCCCTCGTAGTTCATAGGCTCCCAGACCAGCTTGTTGAAGAGCTTGCTCTTTTGGGAAATGCGGGAGCCCAGGGAGTACAGGTCGTTCTGTGCGCCGATGACCTTGGTGCAGGTGGTATCGCTGTAGGAGTTCAGGTCCATCCAGTAGGGCTGGTAGCCCAGGGCGTGGGCGGCGGAGGCCATGGCCATGGAGATGCGGTAGTGGCCGAAGCCCATGCGGATGTTGCCCACGATGACGCCCTTTTCTGTGTCGAAGGGCGCGTCACCCTGGCCGTCCTGAATGCGGATGTCCCGCACGCCCAGGGCAGGGCCGATGTGGGGGTTCTCCACCACGATGGCGGGGTGGGGCGCCTGGGCGTCGTCGCCGAATTTCCGGGCGTACTTTGCCTTGGATTTCACCGCCTTGCGGTAGTCGCCGTCGGATATGACGTTGCCGAAGATGATTTTGGATCTGTCTTGCATAGGCCCTCCTTTACTGCTCTATCTCGATATGGAATGGAATACGTACCGATTCGGCCTGCAAGCAGCGGAGCGTCAGTGCGCCCGCGCCGCTTTGGCCGGTGGTTTTTACATAGGTGCCGCCGCAGCCGCCCCGCAGCTGCAGGAGCTTCGGCCCGATGATCTCCAGCGGACCTTCCGCTGCCAGCTCCACCGCCTCGTTGCAGAAGGGGAGCCGGTTGCCGCTCTGGTCTCTGGCCACCACCCGGACGGCGGCGACGTCATAGGTGGCGCCCTCCCGCAGCGCGGTGTGGTCCGCCTTTACGTCCAGCGATACCTGTCGCATGGGGGTCTTCTCCACGGTTTTGACCACCCGGCCGTCCTTCACGGCCTCGAAGCGGAAGGTCACTGCCACGTCGCCCCAGTTGCCGATGTACTTGCCGTACAGATCGTAGGCGTCCTGAAAGGTCATGCGGTATTTGGCCATGGCCACGCCGGCCTTGGCCATGATCTTCGGCGGCAGCCTGGCAAAGCCGTTGACGGCGCTGTAGTTGAGGATATCCTTCACCAACCGGGCCTGTTTTGGCGGCATACCCTCCTCCTGCTCCAGCCGGGGACCGATGAAATCGGTGATGAGAATGGGGCCGCGGCGCAGATGCTGATAGGGGCTGTCGGCGTGGGTGTACTCGTGGAGCAGCAGGCCGTTGCGGTACATGCGCACGCTGTCGGCGTTGGTGAGGACGTAGATCCTGCCCAGATTGCTGGCGGGGTGCTCGCCGATGGCCATGTCGGAGCTGATCTCCAGCACGGGCGTCTCGTCCTGCTCCACCGCGTACACCGCCGCCGCCGGCTTGGGGTTGCGGTACATATCCAGCACGCCGTGGTAGCAGATCCGGTCGCCGCTGCCGAAGTCCTGATGGGTGTTGTAGTCGGCCATGCACCAGCCGAAGCTGCCTGCGATGTCGCTCTCCGCCGCCACCGCGTCCAGCACATTGGCGTGGCGCAGGGTGTGCTCGGCGAGGTGAGGCTCACTGTCGAACATCTTGGTGGGGAACATATGGCCGTTGTACTCGCTGATGAGATACGGCTTTGCCATATCGGAGGTCACGTTCTTCTTGGGCTCACAGCCCTTCTGCTCCCCGTCGTGGACGAAGTCGTTGTAGGTGTACACGTCCTCCAACAGGTGGCTCTTCTTGCTGCACCTTACGCCGCCGGTGGGGCGGGTGGGATCCAGCCGCCGGGCCGTCTCGTTGGTTTTCTCGTACAGGGCGTCGTCGTCCTTGGACTCGTTGATCCGCACGCCCCAGAGGATGATGGAGGGGTGGTTGCGGTACTGCGTCACCATCTCGGCCACGTTCTCCACCGCCTGGCGCCGCCATTTGTCGCTCTGCCCGATGTGCTGCCAGCCGGGGATCTCGGTGAACACCAGCAGGCCCAGCTCGTCGCACCGGTCCAGGAAGTGGTGGGACTGGGGATAGTGGGAGGTGCGCACGGCGTTGAGCCCCAGCTCTTTTTTCAGAATATCCGCGTCCATACGCTGGATGGAGGCGGGCATGGCGTAGCCCACGTAGGGGTAGCTCTGGTGGCGGTTCAGGCCCCGGAGCTTCACCTTGCGGCCGTTGAGGTAGAAGCCGTCGGCCTCGAAGCGGGCCTCCCGGAAGCCGATGCGCACGGTGTGCGCGTCCAGCACCGCGTCGCAGCGCAGCAGCTCCGTGGTCAGGGTATAGAGGGTGGGCGAGTCGATGTCCCACAGCTTCACGCAGGGGACCTTCAGCGTCACCGGCACGGAGGGCGTGCTTCCGCCGTCCACAGAGGTGGTCTTCTCCGTCACCCTTGCGCCGTTCAGTGCGACCGTCTGGCGGATGGCGAAGCCGCCGTCCAGCGCCTTACAAAACACGTCGCTCTCTACCGTGCCATCGACGCGGGGCCGGGCGAACACGTCAGTGATGTGGGCTCGCTCCTTCACCTCCAGCCACGCCTCCCGGTAGAGGCCGCCGTAGGTCATGTAGTCGATGACGAAACCGAAGGGCGGCTGATCCAGCGTCTCCCGGCTGTCCACCCGGACGGCCAGCAGGTGGGTCTGTCCCGGCTTGGCCCGGCCGGTGAGATCCACCGTGAAGGCCGTGTAGCCGCAGCGGTGCTCGGAGAGCAGCTGGCCGTCCAGATACACCTGGGCGAAGTGGCCCGCGGCGCCAAAGGTCAGCAGCAGGCATTTGTCCGCCCACGCCGCCGGCACGGTCAGCTCCCGGCGATAGAGGCAGTCCATCTGGTAGGAGGACTCGTCGAAGTAGTCGTAGGGCGTCTCGCGGCAGGTGTGGGGCAGCCGCACGGGCACGAAGGACCCGGCGGCGCGGTCGGTCAGCGCCGCCTCGGTGAACTGCTCGGCGAACTCCCAGCCGTTGTTCAGGTCGAAATGCTGCGTCATGGCATTCGCTCCTCTTGCCATTATCGGTCAAAATGCATACAAAAGCGCATTTTAGTTTATTTGTTTTATTATAACATGGCAAGGCCCGCCTGACAAGAACGGAAACGGGCGGACAAATTTTTTCTTGACAGATCTCCCGTTTTCCCCCATCATAAAGAGTGACAGGACAACCCATCTGTCCGCAGGAAAGGGAGGTACCCTATGGAACGCAACAAGTTTTTCCCGGAAGTAAACGGCAATTTCGGCTTTGGCTGCATGCGTCTGCCCATGGTCGAAAAGGAGGTGGATTTGCCTCAGTTCGAGCAAATGGTGGACGATTTCCTGGCCGCCGGCTTCAACTATTTTGACACCGCCCACGGCTACATCGGCGGCAAGAGCGAGACGGCCCTCCGGGACGGACTCACCCGCCGCTATCCCCGCGACCGCTTTATCCTTACCGACAAGCTGACCGACCCCTATTTTGAAAAGCAGGAGGACATCGTGCCCTTCTTTGAAAAGCAGCTGGCCGCCTGCGGCGTGGAATACTTTGACTTCTATCTGATGCACGCCCAGAACGCCGACAACTTTGAAAAGTTCAAGCGCTGCCGGGCCTACGAGACGGCGCTGGCGCTGCGTGAACAGGGCCGCATCCGCCACTTCGGCATCTCCTTCCACGACAAGGCCGCCGTGCTGGAGCAGATCCTCACCGAATACCCCCAGATCGAGGTGGTGCAGATCCAGTTCAACTACGCCGACTATGAGGACGCCTCCGTGGAGAGCCGGAAGGTCTACGAGGTGTGCGAAAAGTTCCAAAAGCCCGTCATCGTCATGGAGCCGGTGAAGGGCGGCAACCTGGTTCGGCTGCCGGACGAGGCCCATCAGGTTCTGGCCGATCTGCACGGCGGCAGCGACGCCAGCTACGCCATCCGCTTCGCCGCCGGCTTCCCCCAGATGTTCATGGTGCTCAGCGGCATGAGCGACACGGCCCAGATGGCGGACAATATCAGCTTCATGCGGGACTTCAAGCCCCTGGATGAGGCCGAGCGCGCTGCCGTGGACAAGGTCTGCCAGATCTTCCGCAGCATGAATCTCATCCCCTGCACCGACTGCCGCTACTGCACCGACGGCTGTCCCATGGGCATCCGCATCCCCCGGCTGTTCTCCTGCATGAACAACAAAAAGCGTTTCCAGGACTGGAACGCCGATTTCTACTACGAGACCATCACCCAGAACACCGCCAAGGCCTCCCAATGCGTCCAGTGCGGCCAGTGCGAGGAGGCCTGCCCCCAGCATCTGCCCATCCGGGAGCTGCTGCAGCAGGTGGCCGCTGAGTTTGAGAAGTGATGGGCTGACGATAAAAAATTGGGCCTGCGCCATACGGCGCAGGCCCGGTTTTTGTCTTGTCAATCCGCAAAGTCCTCTTCGGTGGCCTCTTCCTCGTCCAGCTTCCGCTGGTCCTCGTCCAGCCACTCGCCGGCCTTCTTCATCAGCTTCAGGCACAGGGCGGACGCGGCGCCCAGCAGCGCCAGCGCAATGGCGATTTCTCCGCGTTTCTTCATGGGATGCCCTCCTTTTTGATCCGGGTGATCCTCTCTCGGTGGCATCATATCACGAAGACGCCGCGGTTGCAAGTGCCGGACGCAAAAAACTCACCTGGCCGTCAGCTCGATGCGGATGTCGCCTGTATCCGTGGTGATCTCGCACCGGCCGCCGGTATCGGTGTCCGGCACGCGGACAGAGCCGGTGTCGGTCCGGGTGATGAACACCTTCTCCGTCCGCAGCGTGCCCGTCACGTCGCCGGTGTCCGTTTTCACCGTGATCGCCGCGGCGTCACTGTTATCAAAGCGTACGTCGCCGGTGTCCCGGTCGATGGTCATGCTCCCGGCGGCAACCACGTCCTTCAGCGTGATGGAGCCGGTGCCGCCCGTGGACACGAGGCTGGCGCACGTCACGTCCGTCAGCTCCGTCCGCCCGGTGCTGACGGAGGCGGTCAGGTCGCCGTCGCAATCCGCGTCGGTAACCCGGATCGTCCCCGTGGAGGCGGACAGGTCCAGCGCCCCGGCGTGGATATTTTCCACGCTGATATCCCCGGTGTCGGTGTGAATTTTGACGGGGCCGGAGGCAGACGCATTGAAAATCACAAAGCCGGTGTCTGCGTTGATCCCCACAGTCTCGAAGGAGACCTCCAGCGGAATAGAGACCATGCCCGTGTCGGTTTCAATCAAAAGGGCGCGGTAGGTGTCCGCCGGGAGAGCGACCCACACTATCGGAGACGACAGAAACAGGCCAAAGTGTACCTGTCCTTTTCGCGGCTCAGCGGTGATCTTCAGCGTCCCGTCTTCCACGGTGACGGTGTGCCGCTCTCTCTCGCGCTCCATGCAGGTGACGGTGCAGCTGCCGTCTTCGGTCGGAATCACCATGATATCGGCCTCATCCGTGCGGATCTCAATATCACGGAACGTCTCATTCGGTGTATAGGTGTTCGTCACCGTCTTGCCGGTGCTGAGCTTGGTAAGATCCCATCCGGAGGCGGCAAAGGCTCCGGCAAACAAGGCCAGGCCGAGAACGGTGAGAACGGCGGCCACGATGAGCATCGTCTTTTTCATTTCACGCTCTCCTTTCTGACAAACAGCTTCTTGATCCCCCGCGCCACGGCCCTGCCCAGGCGCACGGCGCCTTTCGACGCGGCCTGGCACCCAAAGACCAGGAAGATCGCTAGACCTGCGCACACCAGCCCGGCGCCCATCAAAGCGATACCCGGCAGCACGTCGCCGCGGGTGATACTGGCCACTCCTGTCGCGATACAGCCCAGCCCATTGAACCCCAGAAGCGCGTCAACCGTCCACAGGGAGGCCACCAGGATCCAGATGACAGCGTAAAGCGCCAGCACCACCGCTGCCGCCGCGAGGAGCAGCGGGAACCACACCGGGAAGCCCAGCACCAGGAGCACGATCTCCCACCCCCGCAGGCCGCGCCGGGGGGTGATGGTCTCCCTGACCAGCTTGGCCAGCGGGATCTCCTCCAGCGTCTGGGCGGCGATGTCCTCCACGGGGCCCATCTCCGCCACGGCCTCCTCCTGGGAAAGGCCCTCCTCCATCCGGTCGTCGATCATTTCGCCGTAAAACGCCAGCCGCTCTTCAATATCGTCCTGGGGCAGGCCGGCCAGCGCGGCGCGCAGCGCGGCCAGAAACGTCTCTCTATTCATGGTCCTCCTCCTTGGTCACAAACTGATAGATGGATATGACCTCTTTCCATTCCTTCTTGAATTCCTCTATGCGCCCCACCCCCGCCTCGGTGATGCGGTAGTACTTCCGCAGCCGGCCGTCGTGCTCCGCCGTCCGCACCGTCAGCATGTTCGCCGCCTCCAGCCGTTTCAAGATGGTATACAGGGTGGATTCGGACAGCTCCAGATACGGCTTCATGTCCTTGATGATCTTGTAGCCGTAGGAATCCTCGCTTTTGATGGCCGCCAGCACGCACACGTCCAGCAGCCCCCGTTTCAACTGCGCATCCATTCTATACCTCCCTTCGTGGTATACATCATAACGCGAGGTATTGCGCTTGTCAAGAGTCCGGATGTTTTTTGCGCAGGGCGGTTTTCTCGTTTTTTGCAACTTTTTCGGCAATTTGGGATAAAATGGGAGCAAATACTTCCGTCAAAATGACGAAAGCCCCGCACCCATTCGGGCGCAAGGCTTTTCGTTTTGGTGCGCGGTACAGGACTCGAACCTGTGACCCCATGCACGTCAAGCATGTGCTCTACCAGCTGAGCTAACCGCGCGGACAGCGGTAGTATATTACCGCATGTGGACCGGATTGTCAACACTTTTCTTTTGGAAAAGGCGAAAAATTTGTCCGTCAGCTCCTGTTTTCCAGCTTTCGGAGATATGCCTTGAACTCCTCCGGCAGCTCGCAGGATAGCGACACCGCCTCCCCCGTGCAGGGGTGGATGAACCGCAGCCCCACGGCGTGGAGGCACTGGCCCGTGAGGCCGGGCACCGGCTTTTTGGCGCCGTACACCGTGTCGCCCAGGATGGGGTGACCGATGTGGGCCATGTGGACCCGGATCTGGTGGGTGCGGCCCGTCTCCAGCCGGCAGCGGACGTGGGTGGCCCCGTTGTACCGGGCGAGGACCTCCCAGTGGGTCACGGCCCGGCGGCCATTCACCGTCACCGCCATTTTCTTGCGGTCGGTGGGGTGGCGGCCGATGGGGGCGTCCACCGTTCCGCTGTCCTCACGCAGATTCCCCGCCACCAGGCACTCGTAGGTCCGTGCCAGGGTGTGATCCGCCAGCTGGGCGGAGAGTCCCAGGTGGGCTGCGTCGTTCTTGGCGGCGATGATGA
>DGHJ01000014.1:24480-26209 GCA_002392625.1 Oscillospiraceae bacterium UBA3851 | reverse complement strand
GCTTCTCCCCGCCCACGCCGGAGAGACTGTCGCCGCAGTGGTGGAGCAGGGCGTTGACCAGTGTGCCATCGCTGTGGCCGGGAGCAGGGTGGACCACCATGCCCACCGGCTTATTCACCACGATAACGTCCTCGTCCTCATAGACCACGTCCAAGGGGATGTCCTGTGCCGTGACCTCGGTCTCCTCCGGCGACCGGATTTCCACGGTCAGCTCCTCGTCGCCCACCATGCGGTAGTTTTTGGGCAGAGCTTTTCCCCCCAGCGTCACACGCCCCTCCTCCAAAAGGCGGGCGGCGGCGCTGCGGGAGACGTCCAGCGCCTGGGCCAGATAGCTGTCCAGCCGCTCACCGCTGTGTTCAGTTGTGGCCGTCAGCGTCCGGGTCATGGGGCTTCTCCTTTTTATCCGTCTTTTCGTACAGGAACAGGTAATACAGGCCGCCCAGGACGGCGCCGATCACCACAAAGCAGTCGGCCAGGTTGAAGATGGGGTACTCGAACAGCTGGAGATCAAACATATCCACCACGTAGCCCCGCAGTACCCGGTCGATCATATTGCCCAGGCCGCCGCCCAGGATGAAAAGGCAGCCTGCTACGCCCAGGGGGTGGCGGACGATGCGCTTGGCAAGCAGCACCAGCACACCGGCGATCAGCACCGCCGTGATGACGATGAGCAGCGTGGTCATGCCGCTGAAGCTGGACCAGGCTGCGCCGGTGTTGTGGAGCCGGGTCAGCTGTATGAAGCCCGGCAGAAACGGGGCGGACTGCCCCACGGCCAGGTGGCTCACTACCCAGTATTTCAGGCCCTGGTCGGCGGCGATCAGGGCAATGACGATCAGCGCGTACAGCATAGATTTCTCCTTGCAGAATGGTTTTTCGTTATCATACCCCAAAGCCCCGGAATTTGCAACTTTATTCCTTGTCTTTTCTTGTCATACGAACGATTTTATGCTATAATAGCTTGATAACAATCGAGTAGTAGCGTCCGCCGCAGAACGGCGGACGGCGGGAGGTACCGTTTGGAGAGAACACAGGTCATTCTGACGGAGGAGCAGCTGCGCCGTCAGCGGGATTTTACCGATCAAATACGCGCCATCCACGAGGAGCGGGGCCGCGAAGTGCGGGCCATGGTGGACACCTTCGGCTGCCAGCAGAACGTGGCGGACAGTCAGCTCATCATGGGCATGCTGGAGGCCATGGGCTGCACCTTTACCGACAAGGCCGAGGAGGCCGATATCGTGGTGCTGAACACCTGCGCCATCCGGGATCACGCCGAACAGCGGGTGTACGGCAATCTGGGCGCGCTGACCCACACAAAAAAGGCCAACCACGAACAGATCATCTGCCTGTGCGGCTGCATGGCCCAGCGGCCGGAGGTAGCAGAGCGGGTGCGCAGGTCCTACCGCCACGTGGATCTGGTGTTCGGGCCTCAGGCCCTGTGGCGCTTCCCGGAGCTGCTGCATCAGGTCTATACCCGGCGCCGCCGGGTGTTCAGCGTGGCCGACGAGCCGGGACAGATCGCCGAGGGCATCCCGGTGGTGCGGGAGGGCAGCATCCGGGCCTGGGTCTCCATCATGTACGGCTGCAACAACTTCTGCTCCTACTGCATCGTGCCCTACGTCCGGGGCCGGGAGCGGAGCCGGGAACCGGCGCGCATCCTCGCCGAGGTGCGGGAGCTGGCCGAGGCCGGATACAGGGAGATCACCCTGCTGGGCCAGAACGTCAACTCCTA
>DGHJ01000014.1:9906-24427 GCA_002392625.1 Oscillospiraceae bacterium UBA3851 | reverse complement strand
CAGAACGTCAACTCCTACGGCAAGGATCTGGACACCCCCTGGGACTTTGCCGATCTGCTGGCCGCCATCGACGAGATCCCCGGCGACTTTCTTGTCCGCTTCATGTCCTCCCAGCCCAAGGACGCCAGCTATAAGCTCTTTGACACCATGGCCAAGAGCCGCCACGTGGCCCACCAGCTCCACCTGCCGGTGCAGTCCGGCTCCGACCGGGTGCTGCGGGCCATGAACCGGCCCTACAACGTGGAAAAATATCTGGACCTCATTAACTACGCCCGGAAGGTCATGCCGGATCTGGTGCTGACCAGCGACGTGATCATCGGCTTCCCCGGCGAGACGGAGGCGGAGGCCATGGAGACGGTGGCGCTGGTGGAAAAGGTGCGGTTCGACGCCCTGTTCACCTTCATCTTCTCCCCCCGGCCCGGCACCCCCGCCGCCAGGATGGAGGACCCGGTGCCCCGCAGCGAGAAGCAGAAGTGGTTCGACAAGCTCTGCGACGTGCAGAACAGTATTTCCGCCGGGATCCACGCCCAATATGTGGGGCAGACGGCCCGCGTGCTGGTGGACGAGGAGAGCGGCGACCTCCGCTGGCCCCTCCAGGGCCGGACGGCCGGGGGACGGCTGGTGCATCTCACCGGTGACAGGGCCGTTCTCGGCACCTACCAGACCGTGAAGATCACCGACAGCAACACCTGGGCCTTATTTGGGGAGATCGTATAAGGACTATGGGAAAGGAGGTCAACATGCGAAAGTATCTCGTTTGTCCACACTGGTTTTTTGTGTCGATATTTGTCGCGGTTGTGACTCTGTTTTTTCTCATTTTGCTGATCGCTTATACTTCCATCTGGTCTCTACTTATCTTGTTGTTTTTTGTCTGCTGTTATTTCTTTTTCTGGAATAACTATTTGGCGGAAGACTATACTCTCGGTCGCTTTTCTTTTGATAAACAAGGTATTACCTTTTTTGCTCCCGGCCGGTCCATGCACTTCGATTGGGATGACGTGGCAGAGATCGGTCTCGCCGATGGTATCGTCCCGCGCACCCGGTATAATTTCGCCGTCTATTGTTCCAAGGTCACCGTCCCTTCGCCGGAGCTGCGAAAGAATCTTGCCCTATGCCGTGAAACGCCCCGCCTGCGAAAAAAAACGACGGCGGGTCTGGCACGCCGCAAAGGATTGCCGGACTATCCCTCTATTCAGGAACAGCTTCCGACTTACCTTACGGAATACGTCTTGTTCCACTATCGCAAGCGGCTGTCGGCCTCCTTTACTGAGTGCCTTCCGGAACGTCTGCGAGAACCGTTTCTCGCAGCGGATGAATTTGCCAAAACCCATCCCCGCGGAGGCATTTTGTAAATGCCTGTACCCCTTCTGAAAGGAGTTTCAAACTATGGCTGAACTGACGCCCATGATGCGGCAATATATGGAGATCAAGGAACAGAATCCCGACTCGATCCTGTTCTTCCGCCTGGGCGACTTTTACGAGATGTTCGGCGCCGACGCCCGCACCGCCTCCCGCGAGCTGGACCTGACGCTGACCACGCGGGACAAGGACAAGACCAAGACCTTCGACGAGAAGGTGCCTATGTGCGGCATCCCCTACCACGCCTCCGACGCCTACATCGCCCGGCTTATCGCCAAGGGCTATAAGGTGGCCATCTGCGAGCAGACCGAGGACCCCGCCACCGCCAAGGGACTCGTCAAGCGGGACATCATCCGGGTGGTGACCCCCGGCACCGTCATCGACAGCGCGTGTCTGGAGGAGGGGCGCTCCAACTTCTGCGCCGGTATTTATCTGGACGACGACAACGCCGCCCTGTGCGCCTGTGACATCTCCACCGGCCAGACCCACGCCACCGCCTTTTCCGGGCCGGAGCGGCTGACCCACCTCCTCAACGAGCTGGGCCGCTTTTCCCCCGCCGAGGCGGTGCTGAACGAGGCCGCTTATTTCAACGAGGCGCTCCACAGCACGCTGGAGAACAAATATCACTGCCACATGGAGAAGCTGAGCGCCGGGCGCTTCCAGATGGAAGCGGCGGAGAAGATCGTCCGCGCCCAGTTCGGCGACGAGGCCGTGGCCCGTCTCCCCAGGGACAACGGCGCGCTGCTGCCCGCCCTGGGGGCGCTGCTGGGCTATCTCCACGAGACGCAGAAGACCGATTTGCGCCACATCGACGAGCTGGACTTTTACCGCCAGGGCCAGTTCATGGAGCTGGATCTCACCGCCCGGCGCAACCTGGAGCTGACGGAGACGCTGCGCTCCAAGGAGAAGAAGGGCAGCCTCCTGTGGGTGCTGGACAAGACTAAGACCGCCATGGGCGCCCGGTGCCTGCGCTCATGGCTGGAGCGGCCCCTTCTGAGCGTCACTGCCGTGAACCGTCGGCTGGACGCCGTTTCCGCCCTGGTGGATCACACCATGGCCCGGCAGGAGCTGATCCTGGCCCTCACCGGCATCGCCGACATGGAGCGGCTCATCGGCCGCATCGTATACGGCAGCGCCGGGGGCCGGGACCTGGTGGCCCTGCGAAACGCCATGGAGCGGCTGCCCCTGGTCAAGGCCCAGCTGGACGCCTTCCCCAAGGGGCGGCTTCACGAGCTGGACGGGCAGCTGGACGATTTGAACGATCTGGCCGCGCTGATCGGCGAAACGCTGGTGGACGAGCCCCCCTTCTCCGTGCGGGAGGGTGAGTTCATCCGTGACGGCTTCCACCCGGAGGTGGACCGGCTCCGCTCCATCCTCCACGGCGGCAAGGGCATCATCGCCCAGATGGAGGCAAGCGAAAAGGAAAAAACCGGCATCCGCACCCTGAAGATCGGCTACAACAAGGTGTTCGGCTACTACATCGAGGTGTCCAACTCCTTCAAGGAGCTGGTGCCGGAGACCTATATCCGCAAGCAGACGCTGGTGAACGGCGAGCGCTACATCACCCAGGAGCTGAAGGACCTGGAGAGCGACATCCTCTCCGCCGCCGACCGGGTGTCCGCCCTGGAATTTGAGCTGTTCACTGATCTGCGGCTCAAGGTGGCCGCCCAGGTGGCCCGCATCCAGCAGACCGCCGCCGCCGTGGCCGAGATCGACACTCTTTGCTCCTTTGCCGCCGTGGCGGTGAAGAACAACTACTGCTGCCCCGCCGTGGATGAGTCCGGCGTCATCGAAATCCACGATGGACGCCACCCGGTGGTGGAGCAGATGCGCCGCGACGCCCTGTTCGTGCCCAACGACACCTATATGGGCAGCAGTGAAAACCGGGTGGCCATCATCACCGGCCCCAACATGGCGGGCAAATCCACCTACATGCGCCAGGTGGCCCTGATCGTGCTGATGGCCCAGGTGGGCTCCTTCGTCCCCGCCCGCGCCGCCCATCTGGGCATCGTGGACCGGATCTTTACCCGCATCGGCGCCAGCGACGACCTCAGCGCCGGGCAGTCCACCTTCATGGTGGAGATGACGGAGGTCAGCGAGATCCTTCACCACGCCACAGCCCAGAGCCTGCTGATCCTGGACGAGATCGGCCGGGGCACCTCCACCTTTGACGGCATGTCCATTGCCCGCGCGGTGCTGGAATACTGCGCCGACCCCAAAAAGCTGGGGGCCAAGACGCTGTTCGCCACCCACTATCACGAGCTCACCGAGCTGGAGAATTCCCTGCCCGGCGTGAAGAATTTCAACATCGCCGTGCGCACGCGGGGCGAGGAGATCATCTTCCTGCGCAAGATCATCCCCGGCGGCGCCGACCGCAGCTACGGCATCGAGGTGGCCAACCTGGCCGGCCTGCCCGCCCAGGTGGTGAGCCGGGCGAAAAAGATCCTCCGCTCGCTGGAGGAGGAGGCCGGCAAGCCCGCTGCCGCGGAGACCCAGAGTGACGACCAGGTCTCCTTCGCCGCCATGGCCGAGAGCGAGGTGGCGGAGGCCATCCGCCGCTGCCAGGTGGACTCCCTGAGCCCCCTGGAGGCGCTGAACCTGCTGTACGAGCTGAAGAGTAAATTATAAATATTTCGCTTACAATCAATGATTGTAAGCGAGTAGGTTTGCGGCCTGCTGCGCGCACTCACTTTGTTCGCACACTTGCAGTCCGAGAAGTATTTTTTGCCACGTACACGCCGCGGCAAAAAACGATTTGATTTCTTCGCGCCGTGCGCGGCGCGAAATCTGCGATGCTTTTCTTTTATCTTCCCCAAAGGAGGGAATCCCATGCCTGAGATCCGACAACTGGACAAGCACGTGGCCGACCTGATCGCCGCCGGCGAGGTGGTGGAGCGGCCCGCCAGCGTGGCCAAGGAGCTGCTGGAAAATGCCATGGACGCCGGCGCCTCCGCCATCGTGGTGGAGATCGAGCGGGGCGGCTTGACCTATCTGCGCGTCACCGACAACGGCTGCGGCATCGCGCCGGACCAGTTGCCCGTGGCTTTCCTGCGCCACGCCACCAGCAAGCTGCGGACGGCGGCGGACCTGGCCGCCATCGGCACCCTGGGCTTCCGGGGCGAGGCGCTGGCCGCCATCAGCGCCGTGAGCCGGGTGGACATCCTCTCCCGCACCGCCGGGGCCGAGGCCGGCGCGGCGCTGCACCTGGAGGGCGGCGTGGCCGGAGAGGTGCGCCCCTCCGGCTGTCCGGAGGGCACCACCATCGTGGTGCGGGACCTCTTTTACAACACCCCCGCCCGGATGAAGTTCATGAAGAAGGACAGCGCCGAGGGAACCGCCGTGGCCGGCATTGTGACCCACCTGGCGCTGAGCCACCCGGAGATCTCCTTCAAGCTGCTGCGGGATGGGGCCGAGGTGCTCCACACCCCCGGCGACGGGCGGCTGCAGAGCGCCGTATACGCCGCCCTGGGCCGGGACTTTGCCCTGCACCTGCTGCCCATTCACGGCAGCGGTGACGCCGTATCGGTGGAGGGCTTCGTCACCGAGCCGCTCCACGGCCACGGCACGCGGGCCCGTCAGATCTTCTTCGTCAACGGGCGGTTCGTCAAGTCCCAGCTCTTGTCCGCCGCCCTGGAGGAGGCCTACCGCAACCAGATCATGAAGGGCAAGTTCCCCGGCTGCGTGCTGCACATCACCGTTCCCGCAGGGCAGGTGGACGTGAACGTCCACCCGGCCAAGACGGTGGTGAAATTCGCCGCCGACAAGCCGGTTTTCGACGCGGTGTACTACACCGTGCTGGACGTGCTGAACGCGCAGAACAAGCCCGCCCAGCAGGAAAAGAAGGGAGCGTCCTTCTACCAGACCATGACGGCGGCGGAATTCCGGGAAAAGACCGCCTCGTCGGACAAGCCGCCCTTCAACGTCTCCCCCGCGGCCACCGTGCGGCCCGGCACGCCCGCTCCGCCGCCCAACAGGGGCAGGACGCTGCTGGTGCGGGACGTGGCGCCCCAGCCCCGGCAGCCCTTCACGGCCACCACCGTCAGCGACGGCAAGGAGGTCACCTGGCACATCACCCCGCCCCCCGCGCCTGTGGAAAAAGAGCCGAAGCCGGTCCAGCAGACCATTGAGCCGGAGCGCGAGGCGCCCTGGCGCATCGTGGGCGAGGTGCTGAAAACCTATATCATCTGCGAGGACAGCCACAGCAGCGTGTGGCTCATCGACAAGCACGCCGCCCACGAGCGCATCCGCTTCGACGCTCTGAAGGCCAACACCCAGCCGCTGATGGCTCAGCCCCTGCTGACGCCGCTGGCGGTGGATCTGGACGGCGACGACTACGACGCCGCCCTGGGGAGTCTGGACACGCTGGCCCAGTTCGGCTTCGTGTGCGAGGACTTCGGAGGCGGCACCGTGCTGGTGCGGGAGATCCCCGCCGACATCCGGCCGGAGGACGCGGCGGCCACCGTGGAGGAGCTTAGCCACAAGCTGGCCCTGGGCCGGGCCGACCCCGCCGGAGCGCGGGACGAGCTTTACCACACCATGGCCTGCAAGAGCGCCATCAAGGCCGGGATGGACACCAGCCCGGCGGAAATGGCCGCCCTGGTGGAAAAGGTGCAGTCCGGCGCCATCCAGTACTGCCCCCACGGCAGGCCCGTAAAATACCGGCTGACCCAGTACGAGATCGAAAAGCTGTTCAAACGTGCGTAAAGGAGGGCCCATGCCCAAGGTCGTATGCATCGTTGGCCCCACGGCCACGGGAAAAACGAAAATGGGCGTAGCCATCGCCCAGCGCTTCCACGGCGAGGTGGTGTCGGTGGACTCCATGCAGATCTACCGGGGCATGGCCGTAGGCACAGCGGCCCCCACGGCGGAGGAGACGGAGGGCGTGCCTCACCACATGATCGCCGTGGCGGACCCGGCGGAGAGCTGGTCCGTGGCCCGGTATGTCGCCGAGGCGGACAAATGCGTGCAGGACATCCTGCAGCGGGGAAAACTCCCCGTTCTGGTGGGCGGCACCGGGCTGTGGCTGGACGCCCTGATCCGGGGCACCGGCTTTGCCGACGGGCAGCAGGGCACCGCCACCCGGCAGGCTTTGCAAAAACGGATGGCGGACGAGGGCGCCGCGGTTCTTCTGGACGAGCTGCGGCAAATCGACCCGGAGACCGCCGCCCGGCTCCACCCCAAGGACGAAAAGCGGATCATCCGCGCCCTGGAGGTGTGGCAGGAGACCGGCGAGACCATCACCGCCCACGACCGCCGCACGCGCTCCGCGCCGCCGCGCTACGACGCCGTGTATATCGGCCTGGATTTTGCCAACCGGCAGGATCTGCGCGACCGCATCGACGCACGGGTGGACAAAATGGTGGAGCAGGGGCTTCTGGACGAGGTGCGTTTCCTGCTCTCTGCCGGGCTGCCGCCCGACGCCACCGCCCTGCAGGCCATCGGCTACAAGCAGTTTCTGGCAGTGGAACGGGGCGAGAGCACCGAGGCGCAGGCCATGGAGGAGGTCAAGCTCCGCTCCCGGCAGTACGCCAAGCGCCAGCTCACCTGGCTGCGGCGCAACGGGGCCATCCACTGGCTCTATTGGGAAAAAGAGCCGGATTTCCCCGCCGCCCTGCAAAAAGCGACAGAAATCCTCACCGCCGAGGGATTATCCTAACCTCGGCAGGCGAGGACAAGCCATATCGCCTGCACAAAGAAAAAAGGAGCAGACGATATGCAAAAGACAAACAACTTACAGGAGATCTTTTTGACCCGCATCCGCAAGCAGGGCACGCCGGTCACCGTGTTTCTGGTGAACGGCTTCCAGCTGCGGGGCACCGTCAGCGGTTTTGACTGCTTCGTGGTGGTGCTGGACAGCGACGGCCGCCAGCAGGTCATCTACAAGCACGCCATCTCCACCATCGCACCCCTGCACCCCGTTGCTCTGACGGAGGAGGCAGAGGAGAACTAAAGAGGTAATTTGCCATGAAATCTTCACCCGCCTTCAAGATCCTGTCCGTCGTCGTGCTGGCGGCGGTGGTGCTGTACTTCGGGGTCCAGATCTACCAGTATCTGGCCAACCCCTTCTCCACCACCCTGGCCTACGAGGCGTCGGCCGACGACAGCATCGCCATCAACGGCTGGGTGGTGCGCGACGAGGAGACCTTCCACGCCGACGCTGCCACGCTGACCCATCCCCTGGGCGAGGGGCAGAAGGTGGGTTTCGGCCAGACCTTCGCCATGGCCTACGACAACAGCAAGACCCTGGAGACCGTGGACGAGATCGGCACCCAGGAGCTGCGGCTGCAGCAGCTGGAATTCGCCCTGACCTCCATCCTGGACGAGGACGCCGCCTTGAAGCTGGACAGCTCCATCACCGGCAGCATCCTGACGCTGCGGCAGGACCTGTCCGGCGGCGATTACTCCGCCGTATCCGAGGACATCTCCGCCCTGAAGGCGTCAGTTTTGAAGAGCAGCCACTCCTACGCCTCCGTGGAGGAGATCCAGGCGGAGATCGACGCCGTGCAGGCCGACATCGCCCGGCTGAAGGAGAGCCTGACCGGCGCCCACGCCATCACCGCCCCCCACCCCGGCATCTTCTCCGCCGTCTGCGACGGCTATGAATCCGTCCTGACCCCCGCGTTCCTGGACGGCGTGACCCCCTCCGCCCTGCAGCAGCTCAAGCCCACGGACAGCGACGGCAACGCCGGCAAGCTGATCTACGGCGACGCCTGGTATTTCGTGGCCAGCATGGACGTCCAGCACGCCGGGGACCTGCGGCCCGGCCGGTCGGTGCTGCTGCGCATGGCCAAGGGCATGTCCCAGGACGTGACGGTCCAGGTCCGGTCCGTCAGCGAGCCGGAAAACGGCCAGGTGGCCGTGGTGTTCTCCTGCCGGAACTATCTGCCCCAGACCACGCTGCTGCGCCACCAGGCCGCCGAGCTGATCCTCAGCACCTACAGCGGCCTGCGGGTCCCCACCACCGCCCTGCGCCTGGATGAGAACGGCGCCCCCGGCGTCTACTGCACGGTGGGCTCCAGCGCCAAATTCAAGCCGGTGCGGATCATCTATCGGGGCGAGAACTACATGCTGGTCCGGCCTGCGGAGGACGCCGCCGGCTCCGCCGTTCTCCGCGCCGGCGACGAGGTCATCATCACCGCCAACAAGCTGGAAAACGGCCTGGTGGTCCGATAAAAGGAGGGAACGCCATGACCATTGAGGAAAACATTCTCCGCTTTCGCGCCGAGATCCACGAGGCCGCCCGGCAGTCTGGCCGCACCGGCAGCCAGATCACCCTGGTGGGCGCCAGCAAGATGAACGGCGCCGACGCCTGTCGCCGGGCCATCGCCGCCGGCATCGACGCCCTGGGGGAAAACCGGGTCCAGGAGATGACGGCCAAGCTGGCCCAGCACGCCTACGACGGCGCGCCCCTCCATTTCATCGGCCACCTGCAGCGCAACAAGGTCCGTCAGGTGGTGGGCAGGGCCGACCTCATCCAGTCCGTGGGCAGCGAGGCGCTGCTGCGGGAGATCGAGAAGGAGGCTGCCCGGCAGGAGCTGGTGCAGGATATATTGCTGGAGGTGAACATCGGCGGCGAGGAGGCCAAGAGCGGCTTTGCCCCGACGGAGCTGTACGCAGCCGCCGAGCTGGCGGCCCAATTACCCCATATACAGTGCCGCGGATTGATGACTATACCACCTGTAGCGCATTTTCCCCAGGAAAATTGCCCATATTTTGAGAAAGTACACCGCCTTTATGTTGACATAAGCGAAAAAATGTACGATAATAAATGGGAATATATCTCCATGGGTATGAGCGGCGATTTTGCCGACGCCATCCGCTGCGGCAGCAATATGGTGCGGCTGGGCACGGCCATCTTCGGCGCGAGAGACTATACAAAATAACTTTCAGGAGGCTTCTGCTATGAGTTTCATGGACGAATTCAAAAAGATCATCCACCCCTACGACGGCGAGGACGAATTCGAGGAGGAGGAATTCGATCAGCCCAAGCCCGAAAAGGCCGCCTTTGACGACCGCAAGGAGGACCGCAAGGCGGAGGACCGCCGCAACAAGGTGGTGAACATCCACGCCACTGCCCAGCTGAAGGTGGTGCTGGTGAAGCCGGAGCGCTTTGAGAACGCCTCTGAGATTGCCGATCACCTGCGGGAAAAGCGCACCGTGGTGCTGAATCTGGAATCCACCAACAAGGACATTGCCCGCCGCCTGGTGGACTTCCTGTCCGGCGTGGCCTACGCCGGCGAGGGCAAGATCAAGAAGGTCGCCGCCAACACCTACATCATCACCCCCTACTCCGTGGACATCATGGGCGACCTGATCGACGAGCTGGAGAACAACGGACTGTATATCTAAACAGACTGAATCGGGAGGGATCATACTATGTTGACACCGCAGGAAGTTTCCACCAAGGCGTTCCCCAAGTCCTCCTTCGCCAGCAGCGGCTACCAGATGGCCGCCGTGGACGAGTTTCTGGACGCGCTGACCGAGGATTACACATCCCTTTACAAGGAAAACGCCGCCCTCAAGAGCAAGCTGAAGGTGCTGGCTGAGAAGATCGAGGAGTACCGCGCCACCGAGGACGCCATGCGCTCCACCCTGCTCACCGCCCAGCGCATGGCTTCCAAGCTGGTGGAGGAGGCGGAGACGGAGAAGGCCCAGATCCTGGAGAAGGCCGAAGCCGAAGCCGCCGGCCGCATCGCCGAGCTGGACGAGCAGACCCGACTGGCCGAGGAGCGGCTGGAGCTGGGCCGCCGCAATCTGGGCGACTTCATCGCCCAGGCCAAGGAGATCTGCACCAGGCAGGCCGACTTCCTGGCATCCCTGCCGGAGATGCCGGTGAGCCAGGCCGCCCCCAAAATCCCGGAGCCCACTGTGGTCGTGGAGAAGCCCGCCGTCACGCTGGACGAGCCCACCGTGGCTGTGGAGACGCCTGTGGCCGCTGAGCCGGTCGAGCCGGAGCAGGAGCCCGCTCCCGCCGAGCCGGAGGTCCCCACCGGCGACACCGCCGTGTTTCCGCGGGATTTCAAGCTGAGCCTTGATCAGCTGAAGTTCGGCCGGAACTACAACAACGAGCAGAACTGAAGGAAAGAACAAGGGCGTGTTGCAAAATGCGATGCAGTCCGTCATTCCGAGCCGGTGACCGACGTCACCGGCGTGGGAATCCGTTTTTGCACAAAGGGCGGATTGCCACGGCCCCTGCCGGGGCCTCGCAATGACGATCTCGTTTTGCAGCACGCCATTTCTCTATGAGCAAGGAGTGCTTCATGAAACCCATCGTCGCCCTGCTGTACGATTTTGACAAGACTCTCTGCACCACCGATATGCAGAACTACGCCTTTATCCCCGCCCTGGGCATGACGCCCGACGACTTCTGGTCACTGGCCAACACATTCGGCCGGGAAAACCACATGGACGGCCTGCTGGCCTACATGTACACCATGATCGCCGAGTGCCGCCGCCGGGGCCTCCGGCTGGACCGGGACTTTCTCATTCGCTGCGGCCGGGATATTCGGCTGTTCCCCGGCGTGGCGGACTGGTTCGGCCGCATCAACGCCTTCGGCCAGAGCCAGGGCGTGGAGATCGAGCACTACGTGCTCTCCTCCGGCCTCAAGGAGATCATCGAGGGCAGCGGCATCAGCCACGAGTTCAAGAAGATCTACGCCTGCGAGTTCCTGTATGACGCCGACGGTCTGGCCTCCTGGCCCAAGCTGGACGTCAACTTCACCAACAAGACCCAGTTCATCTACCGCATCAACAAGGGGGTGCTGGACGTCAGCGACGACCGCACTCTCAACAGCTCCATGCCTGACGACAGCAAGCGCATCCCCTTCACCAACATGGTCTATATCGGGGACGGTCTCTCGGACGTGCCCTGCATGAAAATGATGCGCTCCTACGGCGGCCAGGCCATCGCCGTGTATCAGGACAGCAACCGCCAGGGCGTGGAGGAGCTGCTGAGCCGCCGCCGGGTGGATTTCATCTTTCCCGCCGACTACCGGGAGGACACCGATCTGGACCTGACCGTGAAGAACATCATCCGCCGCATGGCCATCGCCGACGCGCTGACCGAGGAGAATGCCCGCCAGTTCCGCCGGATCGGCCAGTACGACCTGCCGGAGCAGGAGAGCCTGTTCGACTGAGTCTTCATCTCAAATGCAGCCCGTTTTGTTTTCTGTTGTAGGGGCGGGCCTCTATGCCCGCCCGACGCACCATGGTGCTGCGCCAACGACGCCCGGCGATCCGTCACCCTTTGTCATTGCGAGGAGCGAAGCGACGTGGCAATCCGTCCCCACACAACCAAAAAACCGCCGCCCGGCCGGGCGGCGGTTTTCCTTTGCTCTATCTCAAGTAGTTCAACGGATTGACGAACGTGCCGTTGAGCATGATGCCGAAGTGGCAGTGGTTGCCGGTGGAGAGACCTGTGGAGCCCATGCGGGCAATCTGCTGGCCGGGGTACACGTGGTCGCCACGGCTCACCAGCAGGGAGCTGTTGTGGCCGTAATACGTCTTATAGCCGTTGCCGTGGTCGATGATGACCAGGTAGCCGTAGCCGCTCTGCCAGCCGGAATACTCCACGGTGCCGCCGTCGGAGGCGCAGATAGCTGTGCCGTAGCCGTTGCCGATGTCGATGCCCTTGTGGAAGGGGGACGCCCCGGCGATGGGGATGGCTCGGTAGCCGAACCGGGAGGTCAGCACGCCGCTGCAGGGCCAGCGGAAATATCCTGTGGCCAGCCAGTAGGGTCGCTCCTTGGTGCCTCTGGCTTGGATCTCCGTCACCGGCTGGACCAGCATGGCACGGGCCACCACCTGGCGGCCCCGCTCCTCGCCGTTGACGTAGGTGACGTTGGAGGTCACGTCCTCCTTGCCGTACTGGCCGGGGGACAGGACCTTGCTGTCCCCCTGGTACATGTTGGGATCATCCTGGTAGCTCACCTGGTAGGGCACGTCCATCACGGCGCTCTGCCGTTCCACGTCCACCACCGTCAGGTAGGGCACCGCACGGGACACGGTGAGCTCGTCGCCCACGTGCAGCATGTTCACGTCGTAACCGGCGTTCATATCCAGCAGCTGGGACAGGGTCAGTCCGTACTTCTCCGCAATGCCGTAATAGGTGTCGCCGGCCACCACGGTATAGGTGACTTCACCCTGCCTGGTGTCGTTGATCAGCTCGGCGATATAGCCCAGGTTCATCATAGAATCCCTGGCCACGTACTCCTGCCGGATCTCTGTGGTCTCCACAAAACTGCACTCCACTGTATTTTCAGTGATATAGCCCATCTTCAGCTGGGAGAGCAGCTCCTCCAGCGCGCCGGAATAGGGGGTGGCCGCCACCGCCTCGCCGTCCACGTACAGCACACAGCCGTAGTCGATGAGACCGATCCGGTCAATGAGGTCGTTCTGCAGCGTTTCACGGGAGGTGACGCTCCTGCGGCTCACCAGCTTACGCGCCGTCTCGATCCGCTCCGCGTCCACCTTGTAGCCGGGGGTCAGCAGCGTCTGCCGGGTGACGCTCTCCACCCAGGTCACGGCGCGGTCCACATCGCCCTTGCCGGCCACCACGCACAGCTCCTGCCCGTCATAGGACACGGCCGTGCCCACGGTGTACAGCGACAGGACCACGGCGGCGGCCGCCACGGCCATGGAGACCAGCAGAAACACCGCCGGGTGGATGCGCAGCTCCTCCAGCCAGCCCCGGATCTGTCCGGTGTCCTGGGCCGACCGCTTGCGGCGGCGCAGCAGCCCCTCGCTGAACAGGCCGCTCAGCCGGGGCAGCATGCCCCGCAAAAACAGCACCCGCTGCACCAGGCCGTAGTCGGACTCCGGGAAGCGGGCGTCCCGCCGCTCCGTCAGTGCGCCGCGCACCCGGCCGGGGAGCGCCGCCGCGCCCCGCAGGATCGCGCCCAGCCGACGCCCCAGCCGGGCCAGGCCTTTTCCGGCGCAGCTCAGCAGCAGCGCGCAGATCTTTATGAACTTTTGGGCCCATTCCCGCACGGTGTCGGACTTTTTCTTCCGGATCTGACTGTTCATCAGGCGTCCCCTAAAAGTTACAAATTCGTTACAAAACGTATGATACCCGCTTTTTTCCCCTCCGTCAAGATATTTCTGGCTTTTTATCCCATTTTTATTTACTTTTGCGAATACAGGGAGTATAATGATTTTCCCGCATTTGAAAAAAGAAGGTCATTATCATGTCAACTGATTTTTCCCGCACGCTGAGCCTGCTGCGGCAGGAGACGGGCCTGTCCCAGCGGAAGGCCGCCGCTGCTCTGGGCATCAGCCAGGCGCTTTTGAGTCACTATGAAAACGGCATCCGGGAGCCGGGCCTGAGCTTCGTGGTAAAGGCCTGCGACTTTTACCACGTGTCCGCCGACTATCTGCTGGGCCGCACCCTCAGCCGGGACGGCGCCATCATCGGGGCCGACGATCTGTACGATTCCACCGGCGAAAAGGGCACCCTGAAGGGCAGCATCCTGGCCACGCTGCAAAAGAAGCTGGTGGTGAACACCGCCAACGTGCTCTTTGACCTGCTGGGCAAGCTGAACAGCCGGGACGCCATCAATGCCGCCGGGGACTATCTCAGCGCTGCCCTCTACCAGATGCTGCGCCAGCTCTACCGCCGGGCCGGGGCCAACGAGGAGTTTTTCGCTGTGGACAGCGCCGACTTTGACGCCGGACTGGTGAACGCCGATCTCAGCGCCAGCAAGGTCCGCTACCTGCGGGCGCTGGACGCCTGCCCGCCGGAGAGCTTTCCCTCCATCTCCGGCGAGACGCTGAACCGCGACTACCCCGGCCTGGGCCAGAGCGCAGCCCAGGTGATCCACAACACCGACGAGCGGGCACGCAAACAGCTGAACGCCCTGCAATAACACGTGCAATCGAGGTAACCGTATGTTTGACCAATCCAAGATCCGCAACTTTTCCATTATTGCTCACATCGACCACGGCAAATCCACGCTGGCGGACCGCCTGCTGGAAAAGTGCAACGCCGTGGCCGAGCGGGATATGGAAAACCAGCTCCTGGACAACATGGACCTGGAGCGGGAGCGGGGCATCACCATCAAGTCCCGCGCCGTGCACCTGCTGTATGCCGCCCAGGATGGGGAGACCTACGCCCTGAATCTCATCGACACGCCGGGCCACGTGGACTTCAACTATGAGGTCAGCC
>DGHJ01000014.1:8532-9848 GCA_002392625.1 Oscillospiraceae bacterium UBA3851 | reverse complement strand
TCCCTGGCCGCCTGCGAGGGCGCCGTGCTGGTGGTGGACGCCACCCAGGGCGTGGAGGCCCAGACGCTGGCCAACACGTATCTGGCCATGGAGCATGACCTGGAGATCCTGCCGGTGTTCAACAAGATCGACCTGCCCGCCGCCGACCCCCTGAAGGCCAAGCAGGAGGTGGAGGACATCATCTGCCTGCCTGCCCTGGACGCGCCGGAGATCTCCGCCAAGCTGGGCATCAATATCGACGCCGTGCTGGAGGATATCGTCCACAACGTGCCCGCCCCCACCGGCGATCCCAAGGCCCCCCTCCGTGCCCTGGTGTTCGACAGCCAGTATGACCCCTATGTGGGCGTGGTGGTGCTGTTCCGCATCATGGAGGGAACCATCCGCAAGGGGATGACCGTGCGCCTCATGGCCAGCGGCGCGGAATACACCGTGCTGGAGTGCGGCTATCTCAAGCCCCTGGGCAACGAGCCGGCCAACGTGCTCCAGGCCGGCGAGGTGGGCTATTTCACCGCCAGCATCAAAAACGTGAAGGATACCCAGGTGGGCGACACCATCACCGGGGCGGAGAACCCCGCGTCCGAGCCCCTGCCCGGCTACCGGCCCGCTCAGTCCATGGTCTACTGCGGCATCTACACCGAGGACGGCAGCAAGTACCCCGACCTGCGGGACGCCCTGGAGAAGCTGCAGCTCAACGACGCCTCACTGACCTTTGAGCCGGAATCCTCCGTGGCCCTGGGCTTCGGCTTCCGCTGCGGCTTTTTGGGCATGCTCCACATGGAGATCATCCAGGAGCGGCTGGAGCGGGAGTTCAACCTGGACCTGGTGACCACCCTGCCCAGCGTCATCTACCACGTCTACAAATCCGACGGCACCATGGTGCGGGTGGACAACCCCCACAACTACCCGGACCCCGGCACCATTGAGCACGCCGAGGAGCCCTACGTGAAGGTGTCCATCATCTCCCCCCACGACTACGTGGGCAACATCATGCCCATGTGCCAGGAGCGCCGGGGCGAGTTCAAGGACATGCAGTATCTGGACACCCATCTGGTGGAGCTGCATTACCAGATGCCTCTGAATGAGATTATCTACGACTTTTTCGACACGCTGAAGGCCAACACCAAGGGCTACGCCTCCCTGGACTATGAGCTGTCCGGCTACCGCCCCAGCGAGCTGGTGAAGGTGGACCTGCTCTTAAACGGTGACGGCGTGGACGCCCTGAGCTTCATCGCCCACAAGGACAAGGCCTATCCCCGCGCAAGGCGGCTGTGCGAAAAGCTGAAGGAGAACATCCCCCGCCAGCTCTTCGAGGTGCC
>DGHJ01000014.1:2324-8395 GCA_002392625.1 Oscillospiraceae bacterium UBA3851 | reverse complement strand
CGGCGACATCACCCGCAAGAAGAAGTTGCTGGAGAAGCAAAAAGAGGGCAAGAAGAAGATGCGGAATCTGGGCACTGTCCAGGTCCCCACCGAGGCCTTTATGGCTGTACTCAAGCTGGACAGCGATTGAAGTAAACTGAATATAATGGGCAGGAGGAGCCGCAATCGATTGCGGCTCCTCCTGTTCTCTTTATTTATTTCCCCCATGTTTTTACGGGGTCCAGATAAATATACAACGGGTCCTCTCCGACAGTTATCTTTGCTTGCATCCTTATCTTTGACCCAAAAGTGAGATATTCCGGTCTCGTCGCCTTATCCCACTTAAAATCGAACATACTTGCATCCTCTATATAAAAGAGAACTGCTCCGTCCAAATTGCTTGGGTCGTTTCCAGGGACTAATACATAAGAATAAATGGTGTTATATTTGGTGTTCTGTTCCAGATAATAAACCAAGAGATTTACTTCTATCGTTTTCCCTTTGTACTTTTGGGAAAAGGCTGCCTGCTTATCCAAGTCCAGCGCTGGCGATGACAGAAGCTCTGCCAAATCTGCGCAATTATCTTTTGTTAAAATGCCTGGCTCTGGTGCAGGTGCAGGTTCCGGCTCCGGCTCCGGTTCAGGTTCCGGCTCCGGCTCCGGTTCAGGTTCCGGCTCAGGTTCGGGTTCCGGCTCTGGTGCAGGTTCGGGTTCCGGTTCTGGTGCAGGTTCAGGTTCAGGTTCGGGTTCTGCCTCAGGCCCAGGTTCGGATTCCTCTTTTTCAGGAAACGTATGATATCGGATCACAACTTTTGTATCGGCAGGGACCCATTTGTTCTCCGCATAATTCACTTCGCCGTCAATAGAAACTTCCTCCACTTCGCCGTCTTTCGTAAGCCAGCCAAATATCAAATCTTCGATTTTTTCCGTTCGAATGTTTGTAAAGCCCCGGTTTTTTAATATCAGCTCTACATCCCGGTAATTTCTCCCCTCCAGGTCGTGGTAAGGCGTTTTCGCTTCCCCTTCGTGCCGATTTCGCTGGCCGCAGCCGCTGAGAAGCAGAAGCATCAGCATAAAGACGGTCAAAAACCTCACTGCGCGTTTTTTCATGATATCCCCCTTTCTTTTCACCCTGACATTAACCGTTATTGGTTAATATTAATATACACTGTTTTCGGTTAACATTCAAGCAGAAAGTGAGGCTTGGGTGTTATGATTTCGTTTGACGGGCTTTGGAAAACCATGCGGGAGCGCGGCGTCACGCAATATGCTCTAATCAAGAAGTACCATATCAGCCCGGCCCAGATCACCCGGCTGAAACGAAACGAGAGCGTCAGCACCCACACCATCGAGGTGTTCTGCAAAATTTTGAATTGCTCCGTGGGAGACATTATGGAATATATCGAGGAGCCGTCTTCCGTCGACGGTTCCGATAAGGCTTCAGAATAACAAGAGCGGCAGGACGCGGCGGTCCTTTTTTCCGCGATCCCCTGGGCGGACACGGAGTGAGCGCCCCTACAGATTGCCCTTGGTGCTCCCCCCGTAGGGGGCGGCGTCCCCGACGCCCCGTGTTCCCGCGTGACAATACGACACCCGGCAGAGCTTTCTGCCGGGTGTCGTATTGTCATGAAGGTTTTCCGGACCGATGATGCGTCAATAGTCCACCAGGGTTTTCGCATCCCGGATGGCCAGGGCCTCCCGCAGGCCCGCGGGCTCGAAGGTGCGCTCCGTGCCGTCCGCCTCCTGTACGATCAGCCGCTCCGGCTGATTTTTCCGCTCAAAGCGCAGACTGCCGGATCGAACATCGCCCCCGTTGTGATAGGTGATGACCAATCCGTCGTTCAGATCACCGGACACCATCTTCACCCGCTGGCAGGTCCCGTCGCTGTCGCTGAAGCGATACACGGCAGCCTCCTCGAAGTCGATGATATAATATTCGTCCCCGTCCTCGCCGCTGCTCTTGTAGGCGTACACGCCGGAGTTGCCGTTTTTCACCGTCTCCTCGTCGTTGGTGGAGTAAACAACGGTCTGCTCCGACGGCTGGTCCGTCGTGCCGGAGCCCTCTTTGCCGCTGCCGGCGGGGAACGTGTGGTACCGGATCACCACTCTGGTGTCCGCCGGGACCCACTTGTTGGCGGTATAATCCGTGGCGCCGGCCACAGAGACCTCCTCCACGTCGCCGTCCTTGGTCAGCCAGCCCAGGACCAGATCCTCCAGCTTCTCCGTCCGGATATTTGTGAAGCCCTGCTGCCGGAATATCTCCTCCACGTCCTGGTAGTTGCGGCCCTTCATTTTCCCGCCGGGGATCTGGACCTCGCCCTCGTGCGAGGCCTTGCCGCACCCGGCCAGCAGCAGGAGCAGCAGCATGGCCGCTGCCGCCGCTCTCATCCAGCGTCTGTTCATCCGCGCGCCTCCTTTTTGCCTTGCCGGCAACCGAAATGGATCAAACATACTATACCCCGATTTCGGTGAACATTCAAGCATAAAGTGAGGTCATCCCGCCGGGATCCCACCGGGGCGGTTGGCTTGCCCCTTACTGCGCGCCGCCGACGACCCGGTCGGCGCGGACGCTGCCGCCGATATCCGCGCAGACGATGCTGTCGCCGGCCTCGGCGTCGCCCTGCACGTCGCCGCAGGAGACACTGTCGCCGGCCTTGACGCTGCCGCACACGTTGCCGCAGTTGACCCCGTCCCCGGCGGTCACGTTTCCGCCCACGTCGCCGCAGTTGACCCCGTCCCCTGCGGTCACGCTGCCGCCCACGGCGCCGCACTGAACGCCGTCCTGGGCGTGGACGTCGCCGCCCACGTCGCCGTTTTCCACCACCACGCCGAAGGCGGAGTGGATATCCCGCACGCTGCCGGAGAAGTGCAGCTCCGCCGGCTGTCCGGCGCCAATGTGCATATTCAAAAGGCCGCCCAGGCTCACCTTCCGCTCGTTGGTGTCCGTGAAGTCCATGAGCCGATGGCCTACGTAGCATACCGCACGCAGGTCCTCGTCATCGGGCCAGGGGAGGTCGTCCACCACGGTCTGCGCCGGCTGCTCCGGCACCGTGACCGGTGCGGGCACGCTGCGGCCGAACAGCTCGTCCAGGCTGACGCCGAACTCGTCCGCCAGTGCAGGCAGCAGCATGATGTCCGGGCAGCACTGGTCGCTCTCCCACTTGCTCACCGCCTGATTGGTGACGCCCAGCCGCTGGGCTAGACCCTCCTGGGTCAGCCCCCGTTCCTTTCGATACGCGGCGATCCGCTCGCCGAAATAGATCTGTTCCATTTTGTTCGCTCCTTTCCGTTTGTGTCGCGACGTTGGTTTTAGTATACGAGAGGCGGGGAAAAAAGCAAGCCTTTCGTGGTTGGAGATCGTTTCCAACCGCAGGTTGGATGTGTTTTCTGCCAAAAAGGTCGAAACGGTTGCCTTTTTGTCGCCCGGCGTGTTATGATAGTGACAGGAAGCGCCACCATTTCGCCATACGAAGGAGAACGACATGACCCGAAACGAACAAACAACGAGACGGCCCATCCTGCGCGTCGCAGCCCTGGGCCTGGCTCTGGTGCTGCTGCTGAGCGGCTGCACCGACATCCGCCGGCTGCTCCTCTCCCGCCTGCGCGGGGGCGATATGGTGCCCTTTGACCAGATGGTCTATGAGCGGCCGGACATGGACGCGCTGGAGGAGCTGTTCACCTCCGCCACGACATATGCGCAAAGCGCCTCCGGCAAGGACGGCGACGCCCTCACCAAGCAGCTGAACGAGTGCTGGGACGCCTACGACGATTTTTACACCATGGACACCCTGGCCTCCCTCCACGCCGACATTGACCAGTCCGACGAGGACTGGGCGGCGGAACACGAATTCTGCACGTCAGCTGAGGTCAGGATCGAGGAATGGCTGGACCGGCTGCTGGTCGCCTGCGCCGCCTCGGACGCGCCCGTGTCCGCGCGGCTGCTAGCCGGATACGATCAGCAAAGCGACTACCGCTATTCCGACAGGGCGCTGGAGCTGATGGACCGGGAGAACAGCCTCCTGCTGGACTATTACCGGGTGATGCAGCTGGACGAGATCCGGCTGGACGGCCGGACCGTCAGCTACACGGAGTACATCGCCGACCCGGCCCTCAGCGATGCGGACTATCGCGCGGCCAAGCTGGCCTACTGCCGGGCCGTCAACGAGGCGGCGGCGCCCATTTACATCGAGTTGATCAAGGTGCGGCGCGAGCTGGCAAAGGAGCTGAGCTTCGACAGCTACGAGGAATACCAGTTCGCCGTCTTCGGCCGGGAGTACACCCCCGACCAGGTCCGCTCTTATCTGGACGACGTGGCGGGGACGGCAGCGGCATATTACCGCTCGTTCATGGCGTCGGACCCCTATTCCCAGGTGTCTTACGACGCCCTCTCCCCCAGAAAGCTGGTGAATCTGCTGGGGGACGCCACGGCGGATATGGGCAAGACCGTGACCGCCGCCTATTCCTTCATGAAGGATTACAATCTCTACGACGTGGACGCCGGCGTCAACAAGGCCCCCGGCGCCTACACCACCTATTTGGACAGCTATGACGCGCCCTTCTGCTACGTGGGCGCCTATGGCGACGTGGAGGATTTTCTGGACTTTGCCCACGAGTTCGGCCACTTCGCCGACGCCTACTGCAACTACAACGCCACCGGCAGCCTGGACCTGTCCGAGACCTATTCCCAGGCCATGGCCAATCTGGCCCTGCTCAAGAGCAAGGACCTGCTCACGGCCGGCGGCTACCGCAACCTGTTGCTGCTGCACCTGCTGTCCAACCTGAGCATCTACGCCGAGCAGACCGCCTACGCCGATTTCGAGACCCGCGCCTTCGCGCTGCCCGACGAGGCGCTGACGGTGGAAAACCTGAACGCCCTGGCGCTGGAGACCTCCCTGCGGTTCGGCGCAGACGCCACCGCCGGAGAGGAGGTCTGCCCCTACTACTGGACCCAGGTGAGCCATCTCTTTGACTATCCGTTCTACGTGATCAGCTACTGCGTCAGCGCTGACGCGGCGGTGCAGATCCTGGAAAAGGAGATGGAAACGCCCGGCGCCGGCGCAGCGATCTACGAGGACCTGCTGGACTGGGAGGAGGACGCCTTCCTCTCCGAGCTGGAGCGGGTGGGGCTGGAAAGTCCCTTCGCCCCCGGCCGCGCCGCCCACAACCTGGCGCTGGTGGACCGGATCGTGGACGCCAACCTGGGCGGCTACCTGAACGCGGCGTAAATCGCAAGGGCGTCTTTACGGCCCACCGCAAAATCGCCCTTATCAGTCAGCCTGACGGCTGACAGCTTCCCCCAGGGGGGGAAGCCTTTCCGCTGCCGCACCCATGTAAAAGTCTTCCCCCGCTGGGGGAGGTGGCTCGGCGAAGCCGTGACGGATGAGGGGTCATATTGTCAAAAATGCCGCCCAACAACGGGCGGCATTTTCATCAAAACCCTTTTCTGTTATCAGACGGTCATTGCTTGCCAAAAACCGTATACAGCACCTTACAGCCGTGGGTATAGACGGCTCCCACCGCGGGGGAGGCGTCCACAAAGTAACCTTTACCGGTGGATTTGTCCACAAGGACGAACAGCTGATTCTCTCCCTTTTGCCGCATGCCGATCGTCCCCTCAACAGCGATCGTACTCGCCTGGACCCGCACTAGGCTTTGTAATTCCTCCTGCGTCACCTGTTCCTTGAACAGCAGGGAAATAAAACACGTACCGCCAAAGGTATCAAAGTTCAGTTCCTTGATGTGCTTACTTCGCTCGTAAGCACGGTGCAGTCCCTGGAGAACATCTTCGGTTTCGACGTGCATCACACAGTCACAGGAAACCGTTTTCCAGAAGGACAGCTTCTTTTGAACGAGATACCCGTCCTTTTCTTTGAACCCATGTCCCAAAAACGATTCCTTTGCTTCCGCCCATGCTCCGACTCTGACAGAAGAGACCTCCGCCCGGCTGTACTTTTCCAGTTCCCTGTCCAGCTTTCTCTCTATACGTGACGGCTTTTTCATGCGAATCACCTCTTGCCCACATCGTAGCACACACTTTACCAAAACACAAGGCCGCGCCCGATGGGCGCGCCTTCAGCTTGTCAAAAAAGCGGC
>DGHJ01000014.1:1520-2137 GCA_002392625.1 Oscillospiraceae bacterium UBA3851 | reverse complement strand
GACTTTTTTGACAGTCTGAAGGCCGCGCCCGATGGGCGCGGCCTTGCTGTATCTTATTTCAACGCTCTGTTACTTGTCCTTGCGCTGGTCGCCGTAGGTCTTCTTGGCCTCGGTCCAGCCGGCCTTCAGGCTCTTCAGCCCGGCGGCCAGGATGTCCATCAGCTCGTCGGTGGCCTCGGAGGCGCTGCTCTGCAGCTTCTCGGCGGCGTCCTTGATGGCGGCCTTGGCGGCGTCCATCTTGGCGTTGAGCTCCTCGCGGTCGATGTTCAGGCGGTCGGCCACGTTGTCGATGACCTCCTCCACCTTCTCCTCCACCTTGGACTCCTTGGGCTCATTGGCCTCCTTGATGGCGGCCTGGGCGGCAGCCAGACGGGCGATGGGCACGCGGAAGGGGGAGCAGGACACGTAGTCCAGGCCCACCTTGTGGCAGAACTCCACGCTGGTGGGGTCGCCGCCGTGCTCGCCGCAGATGCCCAGATGCAGCTCCGGACGGGTCTCGCGGCCCAGCTTGGCAGCCATCTTCACCAGCTTGCCCACGCCGACCTGGTCCAGGCGGGCGAAGGGATCGCTCTCGTAGATCTTCTTGTCGTAATAGGCGCCCAGGAACTTGCCGGCGT
>DGHJ01000014.1:0-1443 GCA_002392625.1 Oscillospiraceae bacterium UBA3851 | reverse complement strand
AGCCGAAGGTCATCTGGGTCAGATCATTGGTGCCGAAGGAGAAGAACTCGGCCTCCTTGGCGATCTCGTCGGCGGTCAGGGCCGCGCGGGGGATCTCGATCATGGTGCCCACCAGGTACTTCATCTGCACGCCGGCGGCGGCCAGCTCTTCATTGGCGGTCTTGACGACGACATCCTTGACGTACTTGAGCTCCTTGGCCTCGCCCACCAGGGGGATCATGATCTCAGGCACCATGGTCCACTCAGGATGGCGGGCCTGGACGTTGATGGCGGCGCGGATGACGGCGCGGGTCTGCATCTCGGCGATCTCAGGATAGGTGACGGCCAGACGGCAGCCGCGGTGACCCATCATGGGGTTGAACTCGTGCAATCCGGCGATGATGGCCTTGATGTCGGCCACGCTCTTGCCCTGGGCCTCGGCCAGCAGCTCGATGTCGCGCTCCTCGGTGGGGACGAACTCGTGCAGGGGGGGATCCAAGAAGCGGATGGTGACGGGGCAGCCCTCCATGGCCTCGTAGATGCCCTCGAAGTCGCCCTGCTGCATGGGCTGCAGCTTGGCCAGGGCGGCCTTGCGCTCCTCCACGGTGTCGGAGCAGATCATCTCGCGGATGGCGGCGATGCGGTCGCCCTCGAAGAACATGTGCTCGGTGCGGCACAGGCCGATGCCCTCGGCGCCCAGCTCACGGGCCTTGGCGGCGTCGTGGGGGGTGTCGGCATTGGTGCGGACCATCAGGCGGCGATACTTGTCCGCCCAGGCCATGATGCGGCCGAAGTCGCCGCTGACGGAGGCGTCCACCGTGGGGATGGCGCCGTCATAGATATTGCCGGTGGAGCCGTCCAGGCTCAGCCAGTCGCCCTCGTGATAGGTCTTGCCGGCCAGGGTGAACTGCTTGTTCTCCTCGTCCATGACGATGGCGGAGCAGCCGGACACGCAGCACTTGCCCATGCCGCGGGCCACGACGGCGGCGTGAGAGGTCATGCCGCCGCGGACGGTCAGGATGCCCTGGGCGGCCTTCATGCCCTCGATATCCTCCGGGGAGGTCTCCAGACGGACCAGGACCACCTTCTCACCGCGCTCGGCCCATGCCTTGGCGTCCTCGGCAGTGTAGACGATCTTGCCGCAGGCGGCGCCGGGGGAGGCGGGCAGGGCCTTGCCAACGGGGGCGGCGGCCTTCAGAGCGGCAGGGTCAAACTGGGGATGGAGCAGGGTGTCCAGGTTGCGGGGATCGATCATGGCCACGGCCTGCTGCTCGGTGATCATGCCCTCGTCCACCAGGTCGCAGGCGATCTTCAACGGAGCGGGAGCCGTGCGCTTGCCGTTGCGGCACTGCAGCATATACAGCTTGCCGTGCTCCACGGTGAACTCCATATCCTGCATGTCGCGATAGTGGTCCTCCAGGATGTTGCAGACCTTGACGAACTCCTCATAAGCCTCAGGGAACT
>DGHJ01000025.1:5022-5332 GCA_002392625.1 Oscillospiraceae bacterium UBA3851 | reverse complement strand
TCGTTGACCTTGATGAAGTAGCAGTCCTCCGCCCAGCGGGCCACGTCGAACATGAAGGGGATGTCGTACTTCTCGGCGATCTTGGCGGTCTCACGGATGGACTTCATGGACACGGCCTGGCCGCAGACGGTGTTGTTGGTGATGGTGGTGTAGATCAGGGGCACGTTCTCCGGGCCCACCTGCTGGATCAGCTGCTCCAGCTTCTCCACGTCCATGTCGCCCTTAAAGGGGTTCTTCTCATACACGCCGCCCTCGGGGACCTCGTACAGCAGCTCTTTGTTGTACAGGTTGCGGGGGATGGAGCCCATCT
>DGHJ01000025.1:3840-4959 GCA_002392625.1 Oscillospiraceae bacterium UBA3851 | reverse complement strand
GCTTGATGTTGCCCTCGGTGGTGTCAAAGTGGCCGTTGGAGGGGATGGTGAACACCTTGCCGGGATAGCGCGCCGACATGATCTTCTTGACCATCTCGAACAGCACGGACTCCGCCGCGCGGCCCTGCTGGATCAGGAAGGTGTTGGGGCGCTCCAGCTGGGCGGCGCCGCCGTTGAACAGGCCGCCCTCGTACTCGCACAGGTACAGCTCGTCCATCAGCTTGTCGATGTCGGTGCAGTCGGTGCGGATCAGGTCGATGGACTTCTTCCAGTTCTTCTCGCCGCCGCGCTCAAACACGTCGCGGAAGGCGTCCAGCAGCACGTAGTAGCCCTTGTTGCGGCCGTAGGACTCGTCGCCCAGGAACATGGTGGCCCACTGCACATCGGTCATGGCGGTGGTGCCGGAGTCGGACAGCATATCCACCGTCAGCATGCCGGCGGGGAAGGCGAACTCGTTGTAGTGGGTGGCCTTCAGCGCGCGCTCGCGCTGCTCCACGGTCACCTCAGGGATGTTGCGGGTCACATAGGTGAGGCTGCGGGGGGTCTTGACGTTCAGGGGATACTCTTTTGCCATGATACAGTTAACCTCCATTAAATATTTAGAGGATACCCCGGTCATCGATCACCGGGCGCGCCCGGTTTTCTCGACTGGCGGACAGTATCAATCACGCGGCGCACTGCCGCAGGGATCACGATTTTACAGGCCGTAGGACGCGGCCAGCTTCCGGAAGGCGGGCAGGCTGCGCAGGATCATGTCGTGGCTGACGCAGGTGCTGAACCGGACGAAGCCGGGGCAGCCGAAGCCGTCGCAGGGGACGCCCAGAATATTCAGAGCCTTGGCGCGCTGGGTGAAATCCTCGGAGTCGCCGTCGGGGGCGGCCACCATCATGTAGAAGGCGCCCTGGGGCTTGACGCAGCGGAAGCCCAGCCTGGTCAGCTCGGTGTACAGGGTGATGCGGTTGCGGTCATAGGTGGCCAGATCGGGGCGCAGCTCCGTGTTGCGGGCCACCACCCGCTGCCACAGGGAGGGGGCGCACACGTGGCCCACGGCACGGGCGGCGCCGGCAATGGCGGCGTAGAGATTGGCGCTGTCAGCGCAGCAATCGGGCACGCAGACGT
>DGHJ01000025.1:0-3792 GCA_002392625.1 Oscillospiraceae bacterium UBA3851 | reverse complement strand
GCACGCAGACGTAGCCGATACGCTCACCGGGCATGGACAGGATCTTGGAATAGGAGTAGCAGATGACGGTGTTGGGATAGATGGCGGGGACGTAGGCGGCGTCCAGCCCGTCATAGACCAGCTCCCGGTAGGGCTCGTCGGACAGGATGTAAATGGGGTGGCCGATCTCCGCGCTCTTGCGCGTCAGCACCTCGGCCAGGGTCTGCAGCGTCTCGATGCTGTACACCACGCCGGAGGGGTTATTGGGGGAGTTGACGATAACGGCCTGGGTGTTGGGCGTGATGCGCTTCTCCAGCTCGTCAAACCGGATCTGGAAATGCTCCGTGTCCGCGGGGACCACCACGCACTTGGCGCCGGTGGAGGCGGCGTAGGCGGGGTACTCGGAGAAATAGGGGGCCAGCAGCATGAACTCCGCGTTCTCCACGGCCAGGGCCTGCATGCAGGCGGTCATGGCGGGGGCGGCGCCGCAGGTGAAGAAGATG
Organism: Oscillospiraceae bacterium UBA3851; assembly: GCA_002392625.1. Lineage (GTDB taxonomy): Bacteria > Bacillota > Clostridia > Oscillospirales > Oscillospiraceae > Vescimonas. Next base: position 3,310 of record DGHJ01000025.1, on the reverse strand, counting down.
TTCTCCGGGCGGATATGGTCGCCGGTGCGCTTGGTGAGGTCCGCGGCGATGGCCTCCCGCGCCTCGGCGCAGCCGCCGGCGGGGGTATAGCCGTGGAGAGCGATGGGGTCCATCTCCAGCAGCTCACGGACGGTGTCCGCCACCGCCTTGGGGGTTGGTACGGAGGGGTTGCCGATGGAAAAATCGTACACGTTCTCCTTGCCCACAATGGCGGCCTGGGCCATGCCGTACTCAAACTGCTCGCGGATGCGGCTTCTGGCCGTGCCCATTTTCAAAAAACGATCAACAACCATTAGAGTTCCTTCCTTTCGGGTTTATGATAGACATTTGCCTGTTCTGCGCCGGTGAGGATGCGCAATCCGCCCTGGGCCAGGGCATCCATTTCGTTCTCGCCGGGCAGGACGCACACAGGCGCAATGAACTGCACGTAATCGGTGATCCGGTCCGTCAGCAGCTTAGAGTGGGCCAGGCCGCCGGTGAGGATGATGCCGTCGCAGTCGCCCTTCAGCACGATGGACAGCAATCCGATGGTCTTGGCGATCTGATAGGCCTGGGCGCGGAAGATGAGGTCGGCGTGCTTGTCGCCCTCGGCGATCCGCCGCTCGATCTCCCGGCAGTCGCTGGTGCCCAGATGGGCGTACATGCCGCCCTTGCCCCGGATCTTCTTCTTCATTTCGGCCTTGGTGTACTTGCCGGAGTAGCACAGATCCACCATGCCCAGCATGGGCACGGTGCCGGAGCGCTCCGGGGAGAACTGGCCGTCGTCGTCGCCCACGGAGTCCACGATCTTGCCGTGGTCGTGGACGCTGGCGGACACGCCGCCGCCCAGGTGAGCCACGATCAGGTTCAGGTCCTCGTAGCGCTTGCCGTGCTCGCGGGCGTACCGGATGGCCATGGCCCGGCTGTTGAGCACGTGGCAGAAGCTGCTGCGGGGCACCTCCGGGATGCCGGTGATGCCGGCGATCTCGCTGAGCTCGCCGGAGGTGACGGCGTCGTAGATGTAGGCGGGGATGCCGTACTCATCGGCGATGGCCCGCCCCAGCAGCCCGCCCAGGTTGGAGGCGTGCATCTGGCTCAGCTCGTCGCTGACCAGAGCCTCACAGAGGCCGTCATCCACCCGATAGCCGCCGGTCTTCAGTCCGAAGACCAGGCCGCCCCGGCCCATGACGGCGGAGAGCTCCTCGCCGCGAATGTGGTTGCGCTCCATAAAGTCCCGGATCAGGCCCAAGCGGTAGGGCACCTGGTCGGCGATGCGCTCAAACCGGTGCAGGTCCTCCGGCTTGTGGTCGATGCTCTCCTGGAGCACCTTTTCCTCGTCCCGGTACAGGGCCAGCTTGGTGCTGGTGGAGCCGGGATTGATAATCAGCTGTAAATAGGGCATGTCTCCTCCTCGCCTCTCAACGGCAGATGGCGGCGCAGGCCATGAGGGAGTAGTATTTCTCCTCGAAGCTGGCGCTGCGGGAGTTCAGGGCGATGGGGCACTTGGCGCCGGTGACGACGCCCACCATCCGGGCGCCGCCGTAGAGCAGCAGGCCCTTGACGAAGATGTTGCCCACGGCCATGTAGGGCACCAGCAGAATGTCGGTGTTGCCGCTGACGGGACTCACGTACTTCTTAATCTCGCAGGAGGCCTTGTCCATGGCCAGGTCCAGAGAGATGGGACCCTCCACGTAGCAATCGCCGAACGCGCCGGCCAGAGCCGCCTCCTTGAGAGCGGCGGCGTCCACCGTTTCCTGGATCTTGGGGCTGACGGTCTCGGCGGCGCACACGGCGGCCACCAGAGGCCTCTCGTAGCCCAGACCCCGGAAAGCCTCCACCGCGTTGCGGAGGATGCCCTTCTTCTGCTCCAGATCGGGGTGGGGGATCATGCCGCCGTCGGCCACGCCCAGCAGCTTGTGGTAGCCGGGGATCTCGATGAGGGCGGTGTGGGAGATGACGCCGCCGGTGCCGATGCCGGTCTGCTTGTTGACCACGGCCTTCAGGATGGTGGCGGTCTGCATGTAGCCCTTCTGCAGGAAGTCGGCCTTGTCCTGGCGGATCAGCTCCACGGCGATAGCTGCGCACTCCTCGTCGGTGTCGGCGTCGATGATGGTGTCTTCAGAAATGGTGTGTCCCAGCTCCTGGCCGATGCGGAGGATCTCCTCCTTGTGGCCCACCAGGATGTAGCGCAGGATGCCCTGGTTGGCGGCGTGGAGCACCGCCTCCAGGGTGTGGGCGTCGTGAGCGCATGCCACGGCCACGGTCTTGGGCGCGCCGGCGCTCACCCGCTCACGCAAAGCGTTAAAATCTTTCAGCATGTCCGCACCTCTCACCGCTCCACCGCGTCGTAGCCGGCGCGGTAGGCACGCAGATTCAGCTCGCGGAACTTCTCAGGCACCGTCTCGGCGATGACGGCCTCCCAGTCCACCACGTCCTCCATGTGCAGGGCCTTGACCATGCTGCCGAAGAGGACGATGTTCATGCACTTGGCGCTGCCCAGGCTCTGGGCAATCTCCCCGGCCTTCAGCACGTGGCAGCGGAAATGGCTTTCCATGGCCTCCAGGCAGCCTTCGGGATACTGGGCAAGACCGGCGGCAATGCTGGAGGAGGCCATCTCATAGTCGTTGATGACCACCACGCCGTCCGGCTTCAGATAGTCGGCATAGCGGACGGCTTCCATCTTCTCAAAGGCCACGATGATATCGGCGGCACCCTTGCCGATGACGGGGGAGTTGACCTTCTCGCCCCAGTGGACCTGGGTGGAGACGCTGCCGCCCCGCTGGCTCATGCCGTGGACCTCGGACATCTTCACATCATAACCGGCCTTCATGAGGCCGTTCACCAATACCTTGGCGGTGAGGATGGCGCCCTGACCGCCTACGCCGACCAACAGTGCGCTTTTACTCTTTGTCATGGCTCACTTCTCCTCCCTCGTAATGGCCCCCATGGGGCAGACCTGGGCGCAGACCGTGCAGCCCACGCACTGATCCCGGTCGATCCGGGCCTTCTTGTTCTCAACGATCACAGCGGGGCAGCCCACGCCCAGGCAGCGCTTGCAGCCGATGCACTTGTCGGTATCCACAGAGCACTTGCCGATGTCGTGCTTGATGCGCTTGATGAGCAGGCAGGGACGGCGGGTGATGATGGCGGCGGGCACCTCGGAATTCACGGCGTCCTGCACGGCCTTCTCCATAGCCGCCAGATCCTGGGGATCCACGATGATGACGTTCTTGTAGCCGTAGGCCTTGAGGATATCCTCGATCTTCAGGCTCTCGGCGATGTCGCCCTGGAGGTTGTAGCCGCTGCCGGGGTTGTCCTGGTGGCCGGTCAT
>DGHJ01000001.1:46562-46797 GCA_002392625.1 Oscillospiraceae bacterium UBA3851 | reverse complement strand
GTCAGGATCATGGCGGCGGACTCGAAGTAGAACTCCATCATGTAGTGCATGACGGCCTCGCTGTCGCCCCGGACCTGAGCGGCGGTCATGGCAAAGAGGGCGTAGGTGCTGTAGCAGAAGGCCGCCGCCGAGCCCATGGCCACCAGGGTATCCATGTTGGGCGCGCGGTGCCACAGCGCCTTGAAGCCGCTGATGAAGAACCGCTGGTTGATGACCATGACGATGGCCGCCAAAA
>DGHJ01000001.1:0-46452 GCA_002392625.1 Oscillospiraceae bacterium UBA3851 | reverse complement strand
CCCCACATCATGTGGCCCATGGAAACGTACATCAGCGCCGCCAAAAAGCCCAGGGACCACAGGAGACGGCGCCGCAGCTTAGGCGTCTCTGTGTCCTTCAAGGCGTCCTCCACGGAGGTGGCCGCCGCTTTCTTCGCACCCTTGACGGAGGCTCCGTACCCGGCAGCCTCCACCGCGGCGATGACGGATTCGTGGCTGGCGGTGCCCTCCACGCCCATGGAGTTGGTCAGCAGACTGACCGCGCAGCTCTCTACGCCTGGCACCGCGCTGACTGCCTTCTCCACACGGGCGCTGCAGGCGGCGCAGCTCATGCCCGTTACGTTGTACTGTTCCATGCCTTTACACCTCTTGTGCCTCAACGCCTGTGACCTGATAATCCAGCATCGCCACAGCCAGGCGCAGCTGCTCAGGATCCACCGGCCGGTCATAGGTCACGGTGGCGGTCTTGTTCTTCAAATCCACCTCGGACACCACGCCCTCGAACCTGTCCAGCCGACGCTCCACGGCACGCTTGCAGTTCTCGCAATGCATGCCCTCCACATGGAGGACGTATTTGCCCTGCGCCGGACCCTCCAGCGTCTTCTTCTCACCGGTGTCGATGACGCTGCCACCGCCGCCGCAGCAGTCGCCCTTGCCTCGCGCGTGCTTGACGATGCCCACGATGCCGCCGACTACGCCCAGGGCGATAACGGCGATCAGCACGTAATTGATCCATCCCATATTCTTTGAACCTCCCAAACGGTTTATTTCATCAATTTCTGAACGGTGTTCACCAACTCGTCCACTACGCTGTCGTCCCCGTCCCGCAGGTCCCGCACCACACAGGTGCGGATATGGCGGGCCAGCAGGTCCCGGTTGAAGGCGTTGATGGCCGCCGCAACTGCCGCGCTCTGGGTGAGGACGTCGGCGCAGTAGGCGTCCCGCTCGATCATGCCGCTGAGGCCACGCACTTGGCCCTCGATCCGCCGCAGGCGGTTCATCAGCTTTTTCTTCTCGTCCTCGGACCGCTCCGTCATCTTCTCGCAGCAGCCGCACTTCTTATCGCAATCCATGGGAATTCTCCTTTCATAAATACCCCCTTAGGGTATTTATAGTATATACCCCTATAGGGTATCTGTCAAGGGTAAAATGAGAGCGGCGATTTTCGCCGCTCTCATTTTACGTGAAAGGGGACTCCCATCCCCCTTCACAATTCTCCCCATGCGTCTCGTTACCTTTCTTCATATAATCTTTGTCTACAGTTTGGGAGCGGCGAAAAATCGCCGCTCCCAGGCTCTGCCTTCAGGCCGACTCAGTCGTCCTCTTTGTCACCGTCGTCATCATCGTCCTCATCAGCATCGTCATCATCACTGTCATCGTCGCCGTCGTCCTGCCTGTCGTCATCCTCGTCCTCATCACTGTTGGCGCTGTCGTCATCGGCCTCACCACTGTCGGTGCTGTCGTCGCCGTCATCGGTTTCCGGGTCGTCTGGCCCGTCGCCGTGGTCGTCATCGGCGTCATTCTCATCGTCATCAAGGTCGTTGACGTCGTCCGGGTCGTTATCGTCGGTGTCATCCGGGTCATCGACATCATCCGGATCATCAGGATCGTCCCAGTCGAAGTCCCACTCCCGGTCGTCCTCGTCCCACTCCAGATAGGGCCGCAGATCCACCTTTTCATCCGTCAGCAACCGGATCAGATCGGTCATGGGCAGCTCCGCCAGATCCTCCAGGTCCAGATTGGACCAGTCCCCGGTCAGCTCCAGCAGCAGCGCGGCCTTGCCGGGGGTGATGCCGTACCGGCGGGCCAGGGTCTCGGCCTCGCCGGAGGGGCGCACGCTCTGGCTCAGTACCAGGCCGGAGCCGTTGAGGGCGCGCAGGCACTCGTCCACCTTGGATGAGAGGTCCTTCTGCAGTTGGGCGGCACGGGCACCGTCAGCGCTGTCCACGCTCAGGAGCAGCACATTTTTGGCCTGGCTGAGATAGCCCTGGCGCACCATAGCGCCCAGGATGGTGTTGAGGGCCACTTCCACATCCGTCTTCCTGAGGTCCATGCCCTCCAGGATCCGCTCAGCGTCATCGTTGTCGGCCCGCGCGGAGATGACACGCTGGCGGCTGTCCAGCTGCAGCTCGATGGACGGGTTCACGTCCAGATAGACGGTGGCATCGGTGCGGGGGTGCAGCAGGAAGGAGGGCACCAGCACCAGGGCCAGCATCGCGGCCATGGCGGCCACGGCGGCCACGGCGCGGAAAGCGCGTTTTGCCGGCTTCTTTTGCTCTAAGGCGCCGTCCAGATACCACTCGTCGCCCTTGGCTCTCTCCACAGGACGCTGCCACAGCTCCTCGGCCCTGCTGGCGCAGGCGCCGTCCACGGCGCGGCAGAGGCGCTCCGCCGCTGCGGTATTCGTCATTTTCATCACAGTTTCTCCTCCAATTCACGGCGCAGCTTGGCAAGACCCCGGCTGTATTTGCTCAGTACGGTGGACAGCGGCAGCTGCAGCAGCTGAGCGATCTCCCGGTGCTTCAGGCCCGACACGGCGTGGAGCATAACGATGCGGCACTCCTCCTCCGACAATACGGCGAAGGCTGATTCCAGTACGATCCGGTCCTCCCGGTCGGCGATCTGGCCCAGATCCACAGCCATATCCTCGCTGGGCAGGGCGGCGTCGTGGCGTCTGCGACGCAGCTGCATGAGACATACGTTTTTGGCAATGGTCAGGATCCACGCCATGGGCTTGCCCTGTGGCTGGTAGAGATGGGCGGCAGAGCGGATGCGCAGAAAGGCGTCCTGTGTGGCGTCGTCGGCATCGTCGCGGCTGTGGAGCACCGACAGGGCGTAGGCAAACACCGCGCCGCGGCAGCGCTCATACAGGGTGCAGAAGGCCTCCTTCTCCCCCTGGGCGATTCGATAAAACAGCGTCTCATCAAGGGTGTCGATCCGTTCCGGTGCGGTCTCCACCACGGACGTGAAAACCAACATACGTGCTCCACCTCGCTCCGGATAGATAGTTTTTGTCAAGGTCATTATAATACGTTTTTCTCCTGCTGGACAAGCCCCAAAATCACGGTCAGGTTCCCGTTCCGGCAGCGGATGGCGTCGATGAACTCCTTCTCCTTTTCGTCGCTGCGCATCACCAGCCGGTAGCGCAGCTCGAACATGGTGCCCATGTCGGTGGTCTTGACCCGCTCCAGACGGCAGGACCGGGTATAGGCCTGGAAGAGGTCGTCAAAAAGACCGTTGTAGTTCAGATCCTCCGGGATGGTGACGCGCAGCTGCCGCTCCCGCGCGGTGCCCTGGGCCAGAGGCGTGCGGCTGATCAGAAGCAGTACCAGACCCACCGCCACGGCGATGGCGGCTGCCAGGGTGAGGAAGCCCATGCCCGCCGCCAGGCCGATGGCCATGGCGTAGAACAGGAAGCCGATCTCCACGGCGGTCCCCGGCGCGCTGCGGAAGCGCACCAGGCCGAAGGCGCCTAGCACTGCCACGGAGACGCCCAGATTGCCGTTGACGATCATGATGACGGCGGTCACCAGCATGGGCATCACCGCCAGCACCATGGGATAGGCGCCGCCATCGGCCGGCGCCACGGTGCGGTACAGGGCGGCGGCCGCCAGGCCCAACACCAGAGCCGTGGCCATGGCCAGGCCTACGTCCGGCGCAGAAAAGCTCCCCGCGTGAAAAATACTCGTCAACATACCTCTTTCCTCCTGATCTCGTCCCAGTTTTCGGTGCGGTGGACCATCATTTGCTCCGGGCAGAAGATGCCCCGCTCGTTTTTGTAAATATTGCCGTATTTGGAGAAGGACACGGGATAGATCCGCAGGTCCGACAGGATACGGGTAAACCAGAAGGGCGAGGCGCCCATGATCTTGGTCTCCATCAGATGCCAGCCCTCCGGAAGCAGCGGCTCGCCGGCGTCCCCGTTCTCCAGCCCCATGAGGCGGCGCCGTGAGCGGATATTCTCGTCAAAGGTGACGCGGAATTCGCGGTCCTCCCGTCCGAACAGGGCCACCCGGTCATAGGCCAGGTACAGCCCCCGCTCCAGTGGGTAGCGCCGCAGGAAGAAGTCGATCTCCCGGACGATCTGGCCGTCCTTTTGGGGATAGATCCCCTGCTCCACGAAATCGTAGGCCTCCTGCAGCGTCAGCTGGATGCGGCGCTTGTTGACCACCTTCTCATATTTCTTCTTGATCTCCAGGAACACGGTGCTGTCCATTTGGGGGATGCCGTAGCTGCGCAGGCGCAGCTTCTCCTTGTATACCGGCTTCTCGATGGACCGGCGGATCAGCAGGTCGTTAACCGTGTCGTAGTACAAGTTGCAGATGGTGTGCCGCCCGTACTCATCCTCTTTCATGTAGGGCCGCAGACGCAGCCGCAGCTCCCGGCAGATCGCATCCGGCATCAGGTATTTCTTCTCATAGCGGTTGAAAACCGTCTGTGCCATGGTTGTTCTCCCCTTTCTCTACTGCCTCTTCTGGTGGATCTCCAGCCGCGCCCCGTCGCTGACCACGGTGATCCGGCCGTCCTTCGTCTCCAGGGCAGACACGCTGTGGCCGGCCAGCAGCTCCAGCGTGGCATCGTCCGCCGGGTTCTTCTCCGAGTCGCAGATAGCCGCGTATGCAGGCGACAGCGTTTCGATCAGCTCCTCCAGGCCCCGGTTGTACACGCCGTGGTGCGGTATTTTCAGAAAATCGCAGCCCTCCGGCCGGCTGTCCGTGAGCCACTGCCGGATGCGACGCTTTTCGGCGTCCCCGACGAAGACCAGCCGGTTCTCCCCGTGGACCAGGGTGGTGATAAGGGAGAAGTTGTTGTCCACCTCGCCGCTGCCCGCTTCGTAGGACGCCGGCGGCTCCACCGTGACCTCCGCAGCGCCCAGAGAAAAGCGTACCGGCTCCGCCAGGCGTTCCGGCGAGATGCCCTTGGCCGCCAGGGCATCCAGAAAATCGGCGTAGTCGGTGCCCTCCCCCTCGTAGTCCGGCAGCAGCACGCGGCCCACGCTCAGCTCCTCCACTACCGTGTCGGCGCCGCCCACATGATCCTTGTCGAAGTGGGTGATAAGCAGCACGTCCACCCGTCCGACGCCGTTCTTTCGGAGGAACTCCACTACCTCGGCGCCGTCCTCTTCCTCGCCGGCGTCGATGACCATGATACGGTCGTCGGTCCGCACCACAATGGCGTCTGCCCGGCCCACCTTCAGCAGAGTCACCGTCAGCGGCTCCATCGCTCCTTTGCCGCCGCATCCGGCCAGCAGAGCGGCCAGTAAAACCGCCAACGCCGCACAGATCCCGATTCGCCTCACGCGATCGCCTCCCCGTCATCTTCTGACCGTATAATGCGGTTCACCTCGGTTTTATCGCAGGAAGGTGAAAAAAAGCGGGCGTGCTGCAAAATGCACATTCCTGTCATTGCGAGGCCCCAGCGGGGCCGTGGCAATCCGTTTTCCCCACGATAGGGAACGGATTCCCACACCATAAGTGAGCGCCCAAATCTTTGATTTGGCTGCGCAAACTTAAGCGTTAGCTGTGACATCGGTCACTGGTTCGAAATGACGGCTGCCATGCATTTTGCAACACGCCCTAATGTATTACTGATTCTCTTATCCGTACAGGAACTCCCGCAATATGACGGCGTTGGTGTAGAAATCCACCGCATAGAGGGAGCGTCCGCCCATGCCGCGCATTCCGCCGTAGGTGCCGGAGGCGGGGATGGTCATTTGCTCCAGCGTGACGCCCTGGAACCTGGGGGCCAAGGTCATCAGCTCCACGATCTCTCCCTTGGAGAGGTTGGTCCGCACCAGGGGCAGCACACGGTTCAGCAGATTATCCAGCTCGCCGACGCTGAGACCTTTGGTCCTGTTGATCGCCGCCTGGATCACGGTGCGCTGGCGGCGGATGCGCATCCAGTCGCTGTCGATGCCGCGGCAGCGGGCGTACTGCAGGGCCGTGAACCCGTACAGGTGGTTGAGTCCCTCCGTGACCTCCGACTCCGGGTCCTTCTCGTTGAGGTAGTCGGCCTCGGCCTGGGTCAGGGTGACGTCGATCCCGCCGATGGCGTTGATACCGGCGCGGAACGTGCCGAAGTTGACGCGGATATACCGGTCTACCTCAATGCGGAAGCATTCCCGCACCTCCCGCATCATCAGGTCGGCTCCGCCGTAACAGAAGGTATGGGTCAGCCAATCCCACTGACCCTTATACTGCCCGTCCAGGATGGGCACGCCCATGCCGCGCTCCAGGCTCACCAGCTTGGCGCGCCCGGTGGACTTGTTCAAGGACAGAATCATGCAGCTGTCGCCGCGGGCGAAAGAGCTGAAGCCCTCGGTGCGCTCGTCGGTGCCAATGAGGAGGATGTTGATGACGTTGTCGTCGCGGAGGATCTCCAAATCAGGGATGGGGTTGACGGGGACCGTCTCCACCACCTCCAGCTCCTCTTCCTCAAGAGCTTCCCCGATCTCCTCGTCCTGAGCCACCACCTGGGGGTCGGTGTCCATCTCCTCCACCAGCTTCACGACCTGCTCCTGCTCCTCCTCGGTCAGCTTTCCGTCGTTATAGTCGAAGTCGATCTTATTGAGCTTGGCGTTGCCGTAGCCCACGGCGATCCCGATCATGGCAACCAAGAGAAACGCAAGGGATGCGATCACAATGAGAGCGGTTTTTCTCCTCTTTTTCATGTCACTTCTCCTTTCTGAGCCGGTCCGCCTGCTCCAGCATCTTTCCGTAGGCCTCTTCGCCTCTGGCCTGCCAGGCATTGTAATCGTACGTTCCGTCGCACAGTGCCGTGGCCAGCTCGGTGAAGCTCTGGCGCGTCAGCATGGTGATGGACAGGCGCTCCCGTGAAAAGATCTCCTCCACCATATGGGGGTCATAGGCGTCGTGCAGGCGGCGCAGGCCGCCCATCACCTCCGGGCAGACCACAAGGCCCCGGAACGCCTCCTTCGCGTCGGAGCGCTTGCATTTGCCGTGAACGTACTGGACCAGCTTGTCGTAGCAGCTCAGACCGCTGACGTCATAGTAAAGGGCGGTGAGATAGTGATACACTGCTCGTTCGTTTTCCCCCATCTCGTCATACAGCCGGGCCACGTCCAGGTGCAGATTCTTCACGGCGGTGAAATTGTCCTGCTCCTTCATCCGGGGGAGCTTTTTCAGCAGCAGGGCCAGCATGGTCTGGTCAAAGGTGTCCTCCCCATGCTTCTCCCGCTCCGCCAGAAGCTCGGACACGGACACGTAGGGGTCCGCCAGGTCAAACAGGCGGATATGGTCCTCTTTCACGGCCGCAGCGCCCTTTTCCGTCAGTGCCAGGCAGCCGGTCTCATCTTTTTTCAGGTAGCCCTGCCGCTGCATCCGCCGCAGGTAGCTATAGCAGTCCGACAGGTCCAGCTCCCGCTGGAAAAACGGCGGAAAATAGGCATTCTGGGCGGAGGCGGGGTGCTCGCCCACATACCGCAGAAAAACGGAGCGGACGTAGGCGCTCCAATCCTTCGCCTTGTTTTCGTTGCGCTGCATCATGAGCGATGGTCCTCCGCCGAGTCGTCCGCCTGGTCCTCCGCGCTGAAGTAGGGCCGGAAGTAGACACTCTTTTTCTTCTCCCGCTTGCTGCGGCGGTACAGCAGAAACACGGCCGCGCTGGCGGCGATGGCCCAGACGCCCAGTGCTATGGTCAGCGGCCAGCCGGCGAAGGATTTCTGGATCACGATGGGGGCAGGCTGCACGGGCAGCTCCTCAAAATCCTTTGTCTGATACACCCACTCCCCCGCCTCCTGATCGTAGACGAAGAAGGTGCCTCTGCCGGCTTCGCTGCCGTAGAGCAGGCTGTTGCCCTGGTCCACCAGGATGTACTTCTCCCGGTTGATCTCCACCACGGAGGCAGGATAAAGTCTCTTGGTGGACTCCTCATACCGATACCACAGGGGCTGGGCGCCCTCCGTCTGGCTGGTGAACTGCACCAGCAGCATCTGCCCGTCGGTGCTCTGGGCGGCGGAGACCTTCTCGCCGAGCATGGTGATCTGTCCCACGGTAAAGGTGCCGGGCAGGCCGGAGGTGTTAGGCCGGTCGGTGATGGAGTAGAATACCCCGTCCAGCAGCATCTCCTGGGGAGTAATGACGTGGACGATGATGGTGTATTCGGCGCGTTTGCCGCCGCCGGAAACCGTCAGCTTGCGCACCACGTCGGTCTTGCCCACCGTCTGTGGGCCTTCGGTCTCCACCCGTGCTTCACTGCTCAGGGTGTCGCAGTGGAGGATGCAGGAGCGGTTCTCCTGCTCCGGCGTCACGTACACGGTATAGGAATACACGTCGGGCGAAAACACGGGGGAAAGCTCGCCGCACTCGATCTCCAGCCATCTCAGCCGCGTGTCCACGTTGGTCGCCGGCGGGGGGCTGTTTTGCGTCCACTTGGCATAGGCGGTGATGTCCGCCGTGATGGGGGCAAAGAAGTCGAAGGCGCTGGTCAGCGACGCGTCGCTGTACCACCCGCCGAAGGTGTAGCCCTGTCTGGCCGGGTCGGCGGGCCGGGAGGCCGTCCCGTTCTCCTCCACGGTTTGGGGATCGACGGCGGAGCCGCCGTTGGTCTCAAAGGTCACGGTGTACGTCTGGGGATCGACAGAGATCGTCTCCTCCTCCCAAAGCGCGGTGAGGATCAGACTCGTCGTAACGGGCGTGTCAAAATCAAACATCTCGCCGTCCAGCGCCCAGCCCAGGAAGCGATGCCCCTCCCTGGTGGGGTCGTCCGGCCGGACGATGGTTTCGCCGCTGGCCACCGTTTGCACGGGCACGTCGCTGCCGCCGTCGGAATCGAAGATCACCGTGACGGTTTCCGGCACCGGCTGGGAGATCTCCGTCCAGCCGGCATAGACGGTGACGTCCGCCGTGATGGGGGCGGAGAAGTCGAAGGCCACGGTAAGGGCACCGTCGGCAAACCAGCCGTCAAAGGTGAAGCCCTCCCGCTCCGGGTCGGCCGGTCTCTCGGCCGTTTCGTTCTCCGTCACGGTCTGGGTGGCCACGGCGGAGCCGCCGTTGGTCTCAAAGGTCACCGTATAGGTGGCGGGATCCGGGTCCGGCTCAGGGTCAGGATCCGGCTCCTCCGTCCCCTCGCCCGGCTGGGTGGTCTCCTCGCCGGGTGGATCCGTCTCGGTGCCGGTGGCGTAGGCCGTGCATGCCTCGCCCATGGCGCCGATCACCAGCATACACGCCAGCAGCAGGCCCAAAATCTTCTTAAACATGGTCAGTTCTCCCTTTTATGTCGCGTTTGCCCAGCAGGTAGTCCTTGACCTCTTGCGGGTACTCCGGATAGCGGTGCAGATCCTGATGGGTATTGATCTCCAGGATGCGGAAGCCATCCTGGGTGATGACGATATCAAAGCCCAGATACTCCATGGGCGCAAGATACGCGGTGACCTCACAGACCCGACGGCGCACCAGCTCCCAGTTGGGCAGCACGCCGTGGAGAGGCGCGCCGGTATCAGGGTGGACGCTGCAGGGCTTGAACTCGTGGCCCACCAGCATCTCCGCGCCGTAGAATGCGCCTGTCTCAGCGTCCACACGGGCTACGATGCCGCCGGTGGCCAGGTTGTCGGTGTTGCCGGTGCCGCCGGAGGCAATGCGGAAATAGGCGTGCATCACCTTGGGCCCCTGGCCCCGGTCGATGACCATGACCCGAACACTGCAGGCCACCTTATCGTAGATGCGCTTGAGGTCCTCGTGCATCTCCACGAATTCCGAGATGAGGTAGGGCTTCTCCAGCCCCAGCAGAAGCTCCCGGAAGGCTTCCGGCGAAACGGCTTCGCCGTTGACGCAGGGGCTGTCCGCCGCATCGTCCCAGGATAGGGCGTAGAAGCCGTCGCCGTGAGAGCCAATGGCAGGCTTGGCCACAAGCTTCTTCCTTTGGCGCAGGCAGGCGAGCACATCGTCAGCCGCGGCGACGCCGCCTTTCTCGCCGAAGGGATAGATGGCGCCGCCCTCCGTGCGGAAATAATAGGCCGGGAAGCAATCCCGGAAGGGCGCCATGACGTAGTAGGTGGACACCTTGTCCCACAGCCACTTCTGGTACTTGCCGTTGATGGGCCGCAGGCGCTTGTAGTCGTAATCCGACAGCAACTGCCGCCAGTTCTGCTCTGTCAAGCCATATTGCTTTACACGGTAGGAGTAGAAGCCCTTTTCGTGTGCCCACTTCTTCTCCGCGGCGGTGGTGTAGGTGAGTTTGTTGTCCTCCTTCAGGCCACGGAGCCAGTTGCGGTACATGTAGTCCAGAAAGCCGCGGCGTCTTGCCCGCAGGGCAAAGACGTACTTGCCGATCCGGCGAAGGGCGCCGCCCTCGGCGCGTCTTTCCCGTCTGCGCCGCCGGAGCATTTCCTCCACAGCGGGGCAGCGGTCATGCAGCCACACCAGGTCGCGGCCCATGTCCACCTGCCACAGGCGCAGACCGTTTGCCGTCCGGATCACCGCCACGCCCAGATAGGGCGCCTCGGCGAAACGCCGGCCTATCTTCTCTGCCAGTTCCACGACGTCACGGGGCTCCTTGGCCGTCATGGACGATATGCGGCCGCTGAACAGGGCGCGGCTGTCCTTCCTGGCGCTGTGATCGGCCAGATAGACGTGGGCCACATGGTGTGAATCCCCGTCGCCGCGCACCAGCCCCACGTGGAAGACGGCGTTGCCGTTCTCTCCGGCTGCGGGGATGTACTCGGTGATCAGCGTGTCCACCGGCAGCCCGGCCAGCTTCTCAGCCACGGTATCGGCGTCCAGTCTCTCCCCATCCAGGCGGAAACCGTCGCCGTTGGCGCGGAGCACCCGCTCCCGGCCATCCAGCTCGTGCTTGCCGGGCCGAATGGCCACGGCGCCGTGCCGGCTGGCCAAGGCCAGCACGTCCTCCGGATCGAGGGTGCGCTGCTCCGGGTCAAACAGGGCGCGAATAACGGTTTTTCCATCCTGCTTTGCCGCCACGCCGTAGATCCGGGGCAGACTCTCCCGCAGCTCCCACAGCACGTGGTGGGTGGTCAGCAGATCCTCAAAGAGCTTATCCAGTTCCTTGTGCAGGGGCAGCAGCCCCATGATCCGCCCCGCGTCGGGATTGTTGACGACGCGCCGGGCGCGCAGATACTCCCCTGCCGTGCGGTAGGAGAAGCCTCGCAGCACCAGCCATGCGGTGGCGGCGGTTCTCAATAGTCCGTTCATGGAAATGTCTTTCGGCTGTCCCCCGTTACAGGGCGGTATAGGACAGGGAATTCTCCTTGCAAAAATCCTCGGCATAGGAGCCGGGCTGGACGCGGATCACCAGGTCGGGGCTGCATTTGGCAAAGGCCTCCTCGCCGATGAAGCCCACAGACGCGGGGATCACGACCTCCCGCAGAGCCTGGCAGTCGTAAAAGGCGCGGCGGCCCACATGGACGACGCCGTCCGGCAGCTCCACGCGCTCCAGGCTGGTGCAATAGTTGAAGGCGCTGTCCTCGATCATGCGCAGTCTCTTGGACAGCGTCAGCTCCGTGAGCTTGGGGCACACGTAAAACGCGGCGGCGCCGATATTCAGCACGGTGTCGGGCAGCACCACCCGGCGCAGATCGCGGCACTTGGAGAAGGCGCTGGGCGAGATACGGTACACCGGCCGGCCGTATACGCTGGCGGGCACGGTGACGTCGCAGGCCTTGTCGGTGACCAGGCGGTTATACTCCACCTGATCCCCCACCCGCTTATAGCGGTTGACGATCTCCTGGGTGGCCGTGGGGACACGCTGGCTGTTGAGATAGAAGGTGGTGCCGTACACAGCGTCAATGGTCTTGGCCAGGGCGCCCACCAGCTGGCTGCTCTTGTAGAGCGTCACGTCTCTGGTGGTCACGTTGTCGCGGATCCACTGGTTCAGCTCCTCCCGGTCGCTGGTGTGGAGCACGTTGGTAAAGCCCCGGCGCACCAGCTCCTCGTAGGTATAGCGCATGCCGTCGCCGAAGCAGTAGAGGAGGTCGAAGCGGCAATCGGCCACGTTGGCGCCTACACGGGTGTAGGCCTCCTCCTCGATGCCCTCCATGTGGGCGATGTCACCCAATATGGCGATGCGCCGTCCGCCCTCCGGCACGGAGATGGTCTCCAGTGCCTGCAGGGAGCCGATGACGGAGTCCGGCGAAGAATTGAAGCAGTCCACCAGCATGTGATAGCCGCCGATCGTCACGTAATTCTGGCGCATGCCGGTGGCGCGGAACTTCTCCAAAGATTGGACGATCTGCTCAGCGTCGATGCCCAGGTGGCGGCCCACGGCAAAGGCGGCCAGGGCGTTGCGCACGTTGTACTCGCCGAAGATCTGGATGGCGGCGCTTTGGCGCTGGGCGGAATTTCTGCGGCAGATGTCAAAGTGGATCCAGCCGTCCCGGCTCTCCACGTTCTCGGCGCGGTAATCGGCCTCGGCGTCGTCCATGGCATAGTGCTTTACGGTGCGGTCCGTCACGTAGTCGTGCAGGTAGCGGTTGTCGCTGTCCACAAAGGCCACGCCGCCGGGGGCCATGTGCTCCACCAGGGACGCCTTGTCCTTCAGGATATTCTCAATGGAGCCATACAGGTCGATATGCGGCTCGGAGATGTTGGTGATGACCACCACGTCGGGCTTCAGGCCAAGGGCGCTGCTCTCCACGTAGCCGGGCTGGGCCGCACCCACCTCCTGCAGATAGACCTCATCGTCATCATGGAGACGCTGGATGGTGCGCAGCACGCCGTCGCGGCTGTTGGTCATACTGTGATGGCTGTGGAGCTTGAAGGCGTCGCCCAGCACGCACTTGAGCATGTCCACAGTGGTGGTCTTGCCGATGCTGCCGGTGACGGTCACTACCTTGGCAGGGAACAGGGAACGCAGCTTGGCCAGATACTTGCTGCAGCGCTCGATGGGGTCATCCACGGCCACGACGCGCTTGTCATTGGGCCAGACGGCCTTGCACGCCTCGTGCACGAACACAACGGCGGCGCCCTTCTTCAGGGCGTCGCGGCAGTGAAACTGCTCGGCCTCATAGTAGGTCACGAACACGGCGGAGCCCTTTTCGCTGTGCTCCGGGTGGGCGTAGACCTTGTTGATGGGCGTCTTGGCGTCCAGTCCCTCGGGCAGGGGGATCCCCACCACGCTGCACAGCTCGCCCAGGGTCAGGTTTCTGATATAATCTTCACCGCTGATTCGCATCATGTGTTCTCCTCCGTCCTATGTCAGCAGAACTCCGGATAGAAGTTGTTGGACTCGGCCACGGTGTTCTTGGGTGCCGGATCCAGCTTTCTGCCCTCCAGATGGAGGATCTTCTCCGGCTGGACCCAGGGGCGGTTCTGGATCTGGCTGGTCTCCTCGTGGGTGAGGTAGCCGTCATAGGTGACCAGACCGCGGCGCAGGAAGCCGTCACGGGCGCAGGCCTCGGCCACGCCGTTGTTGAGGATGCTGCGGATGTGCTTTTCCACAGAGGCGGCGTAGGCGATGGAGGTGGTGCGGGCAATGGCGCTGGGGATATTGCTGACGCAGTAGTGGACCACGCCCTCCTCGATATAGATGGGATCGTCCAGGGTGGTCTCGTGGAAGGTCTCGATGACGCCGTAGTCGTTGCTGATGTCCACGATGACGGAGCCGGGGTGCATGGTCTTGACCATATCCCGGGTGATGAGGAACTTGGTGTTGCTCTTGTCCCAGCGGACGCAGTTGACCACCATGTCCACCTTGGGCAGGATGTTCTTGATGTTGTAGGTGTTGGAAATGATGGTGTTGACCTTGCCGTCATACTTGGAGCTAATGGCCCGGAGATGTCCGATGTTGGTGGCTGCCACGGTGACCCATGCGCCCATGGACTGCAATACCTCGATGGCGGCCTTACCCACGATGCCGCAGCCCAGGATCAACACCTTGATGCCGGGGGCGGTGCCCAGGCCGCTGACGAACTTGCCGCAGCCGCCGTTGAAGGTCATCATGGCGTGGAGTCCCAGCAGCACGCCGGCCTTGCCGGCTGCCTCGCAGTTGGGGGAGCCGTGGCGGTGGGTATCCTCGGCGGCGAAGGAGGTGACCTTCTTGGCCAGCAGGGCGTCCACCTCCTGCCGGTGGGCGGCGGGATGGATGCAGGTATAGACGATCTGGCCCGGGCGGAGCTTGTCGTACTCGGAGGGCTCGATCTCCTTGACCTTCACCACCATGTCGCAGGTGTTGTAGATCTCGTCCTGGGTGGAGATGGCTGCGCCTACCTCCACATAGGCCTCGTCCGGGAAGCCGGCGGACTTGCCGGCGTCATGCTCCACCAGCACCTCATGGCCGTCCTCCACGATGCCGGACACCTCGCCCGGGGTGAGGATCACGCGGTATTCGCCCTTCTTGATGTCTTTCAGTACACCTAACTTCATGGTAAAACCTCCTGTTTTTTTCAGCTCTTTTTCCGCTCGATGACGTGGCGGAAAAACTCGTTCATTTCGTCGGTAAAGGTGGCCACCTTGTGCAGATCCTGATGGATGTTGATTTCGAGAATGGTAAAGCCCTCCTCGGTGATGGCCACGTCAAAGCCCAGATACTCCAGCTCGCAGAGGTAGCGGCAGATGTCCAGCACGCCCTGGCGCACCATATCCCAGTGGGGCAGGAAGCCGGCGATGGGGGTGCCGGTGTCGGGGTGGTTGGGACAGGGGTAGAAGACGTGATCCTTGATGGTCTCGGGCTGATAGAGCTCGCCGGTCTCCTTGTCCACCATGACGCAGATGCCGCCGTAGCCCACGTTGTCGGTAAAGCCGGTGCGGGAGGAGCCGATGCGCATGTAGGTCTGCATGATCCTGGGGTCGTAGCCGTGGGCGTTGACCACCATGATGCGGATGGTGTTGACGCTCTTGGCGTAGATCTCCTTGAGCTGGTGGTGCATCTCCAGATACTCGGTGACCACGTAGAAGGACTTGCGCTGGATGATGGTGTCCATCATCTCCTGCTCGGTAACGGCCTTGCCGTTCATGAGGTAGGTGCCGTTGCCGTTTTCGTCGGTCTCATAGGCCAGGCAGTAGAAGCCGTCGCCGTGGGTACCGGCGGAGGGCTTGAAGGCCAGCATCTTCTCCCGGCGCAGCAGGGCGAAGAGACCATCAAAGTCCTCGCTGATGCCCTCGGGGCAGTCCCACATGCGGCTGAACGCCACCTTGCCGTCCCGCTTGAAGACGGACAGGTAGTATTTGGGGATGTACGCCTTGAAGGGCTCGAGGATATAGCGGAAGGTGGTCTTGTCGTTGACCCACTTCTGATAGTCGTTGTTGATGCGGTTGAGCCAGTGGTAGTCGTAGTCGGAGAGGAAGTTTTTGTAGTTCTCCTCGGTGAGGCCGTACTGGTAGCTGCGGTAGGACAGGAAGCCCCGCTTCCAGCACCAGAGCTTCTTACCCAGGGAGACGCCCTTGGTGTGCCACAGGTCGCTCTTGACGGAGTCGTTCCACAGCTTCTGCATATACGGGCGGATGCCCTTGCGGCCGTGCTTCTTCACCCAGCGGTTGAAGAGCCGCTCCTTCATGCCCTCCCAGTGCTGCCTCAGCGTTCGCTTGGAGAGCCTGGCGGCCTTGGCCTTCAGGTAGTCGTTCAGCTCGGCGTGGAAGGCAATGCCGGGCAGCAAGGGCTTGGTGGAAAAGTACAGGAAAGAGAAGGCTCCGTTCTCCTGCAGGGCGATGGAGGCGGAGAAATACGTCAGCTGCTTGAGCTGGCCGCAGATCTCCAGCATCTGCCTTTTGACGCCCTGCCAGCCCGGCACAGACAGCGTTCCCTGGCGTGCTTCAAAGCTGCCCGTCTCCAGATCCACGCTCATGATCTCGTGGATGCGCTTCCGGGTCACGGGGTCTGTCCAGTAAAAGTTCATCATGGCCGAGAGGATGGCGCTGCCCTGCTCGGTGTCGTTGGCCAGCCAGAACTCCAGGGAGTGATCCGTGCTGAGCTCCGGGGTAAAGTGATAGCTGAGGTTCACGTAGTCGGCGATGACGTAGTTGGCTGTCATGTGGCCGAATATCCGGACGAAATCGTTCCTGGTAGCGGACTTGCCGTTGATATACAGCCGGCCGCCGATGCACGTCATGTTATACCGGGGGCTCTCGCTCTCCCAGTAGGCGGGCCGGGCCTCCAGATGCCCCGTCTCCCGCAGCAGCTGGATCACGTCGTCCACGGTGTATTCCCGGTTCTCCCGGTCCACCCGCAGGAACAGGGGCTTGCCGTCGCGCCGGATGACGCTGAAATAGATTCGGCGGAAGAAGCGCCCGTAGGGGGCCAGTACCCGCTCCGTGGTCAGGATGTCGCTGACCCACTTGGACATGGAGCTGTTATAGGGCGACAGGTTCATGTAATCCAGATCGGTGATATACCCACTGTCCGGATGGTTCAGCAGGTCGTAGCGGCTGACGCTGCGGCAGAGATAGCCCTTCTTATGCAGTGCCTTGATGGTGTCCTCATCGTACATGCCCCGGTATTTGCGCAGATCGCTGCGCGTGGCCTTATACCAGGAGTTGCACATGGCGCGGCTGTAACCCCGCAGCATCATGGGCAAAACGGTACACTCCTTGCGGATCCTTCGCTTCAGCTTCATACTGTGCTCCCACTCCCTTACTTTGTGCTGTCTATATTGATTTTATTTGTTCTTACTATTTGATGACGCCGTAGTGGCGGTAGAAATCGCCCAGCTCACCGCGGCGCTGGCCGCCCCAGAGCTGGATGATGTTGACGCCGGAGGAGGTGTTGGCCTCGATGATGCAGTTGGTGCCGTCGGGCAGCTTCACCACGTCCCAGGCCACGAAGTGGAGGTAGGGGAAATGGCTGACCAGAGCGAGGATCTCGTCCTTGAGCTGCTGCCAGTCGGGCACGACCACCTCGTCGAAGCGTGTGCCGGAATCCGGGTGATTTTCGTAGGTATTGCTGTTGTGGAGGCTTTTGGCGTGGCTGAGCCGGCCGGTGTCCAGGTCAATCTTGCACACCAGGCCGCCCTGGCTGGCGTTGTCCACTGGTACGGTGGCGCTGGTGCCCACCCGCTGCACGGCGAAGAAGACCTTGAACTGCCCGGTGGAAGGCTCCTTCATGGTGATGATGCGGATGGTGTTGACGGTTTTGTCATAGAGCCGGTCGGCATATGCGTGCTGGCGAACGGTCTCGGAGAGATACCAGTCGTGCTCCTTTTCCAGGATCCGGCGCAGCCCGGTCTCCTCCGCCGGTTTGCTGTCCAGCAGCCAGCTCTCGCCGTCGTGGCCCATGCGGTGGACGCCGTTGCCCTTGCCCTTTCCGAAGGGCTTCAGAATGGCGTCGCCCTTGGCCCGGATCAGGGCCATGGCGTCGTCCACGGTGATGGGCCTTCCGTCCAGGTCGGCCAGGAAGCCCTTGCTGTCCACCAGGTAAAGCTCCGGCACACGGATGTACTGGCGCAGCACCTCGGTAGCCACCACCTTGTTGTTGAGCATGTAGTCGAAGGGCTCGTTGATGTAGCGGGAGCGGTACCAGTCGAACTCAGACAGGTACTCCCGTTTCTTCTTCATGTTCAGATCGTACAGGGCCCACTGGTCGGCCAGGAAGCCGCCGAACACATTGGCCTTGATCTTGTTATAAAACGGGACCTTGAAGTGATCCCTGGCAAACACGATGCGCCGCCAGTACAGCACGAACAGCTTCAGCTTCTGCTCGCCGCGGCGGTACAGCTCAAAGGCGTCCACAGGCCTCTCCCCTTTTCTCCAGAAATTCCTCGTATTCCTGCCAGGTGTTGAACCCGCAGGTGCCGTCGGTCAGCCGGGTGAAGGCCGGGCCGATGGCAGGCGGGCCGAAGGGCAGCCCGGCGTAGGACTGGTAGACCTGCCAGCCCCGGCAGTCGGTGATCTGCCCGGCCAGAAAGGCATCCCTGGCCCGGTTTACGTGGTTTTGCAGCAGCGCGCCGTCGTGGGCGATCACTGCCACGATGGACCTCTGGCTGCCCACGAACCAGAGGGCGTCGGTCTTTTTCCCGGTGATGTACACCACGGCCTCATCGGTATAGCAGGTGTCGCCGTAAAGGAAGCACACGTCGTCGCAGATCAGCTCGCGGGTGAAGCGGTCGATCTCCAGATGATTTTCCTGCGGCTCGTACCGCACGGCACCGGGCACCTCGTAGGCAGGATTGTGGGAGGTGATGAACACCTCCGCCCCGCCGTCACATGCGCGGAGCTGCCGCACCAGCCGCGAGAGCAGCGTCTCGCCGCCCACGGAGAGCAGGTGCTTGGGGATATGGCTCTGGGTGTGCCAGCGCTTCATGTCGCCGTCAGCCATGATGACATATCTCATACCAGTTCCAATTCCTTTTCCGTTTCGTCCGCGCCGGTGATGAGCGCGGCGATGTTTTTTGTGGAGCTGCCCAGCTCCTCCGGCAGATAGCCCCGCCGGAAGCTCTCCAGCTCGCCGTCGGGATAGACGCCGCTGTCGATGGCGGCGAACAGGTCCGCCGCCTTTTCAAAGGCGCAGTGGGGCATGATCTCCGCCGGGTCTACGTTCAGTCCGTTGTCCCGGAGATACCGGTCGTGGTCAAAGAGGTAGTAATAGATCTTCTTATCCAGCACCGCCGCCTCCAGGGAGAGGGACGAATAGTCGGTGATGACAATATCGCAGCAGGACATCCACTCGAAGGTGTCCCCGGCCTCGTACCGCGTCACGCTCTCCGGCAGGGCTGCGGCAAACTTCTGGTTGGGGTGGAAGCGGCAGACCAGGGCGTACTTGTCCCCCTGGAACAGGGGCAGCAGCTCGTCCTGGGGGTTGATGTCGTAGGTGCGGTAGGTGGGGGCATACAGCACGACGGTCTTGCCCTTCAGCTCCGGGTACTTCTCCTCAAAGCCGGGGCGCAGGTCGACCTGCTGCAGCAGCCAGTCCAGCCGGGGCAGGCCGTAGTGGCGCAGATGCTCCGGCGTGGTGTCGAAGGAAGCCAGGTAATAGGGTGTCCAGGCGGTACCACCGGAGATGATGTAGGTGTAATTCCGGTGCATTTTCAGGGCGCGGGCCAGCTTGCCGTTGCGGCCGGAGGGCGTGTCCAGCGTCTGGTAGCCGGACTTTTTGATCTTGCCCACCGAGTGCCAGATCTGCACAACGGTCAGCTCCTTCCGGTGGCGCAGCAGAGACACCACGGGCCAATAGCCGTCAATGATGCAGGCCCGCGACGTGGCCAGCCATCGCATGCTGCGCAGCTGGTCCAGGGCGAAGGTGATAAATCTGTCCCGCCCTGTGCGGAACTGATGGCACATGGTCACCTGCTCCAACTCCGGCGCCGTGGCACGCAGCTCGGCCATCAGCATCTGAAAGTCGATGGAGGGCTCGTCGCCCTGACGGCTGAAGAAGCACACCTGGTCTTTCACCGGTGCGAGCTTCATCAGCGCATACAGCGCCTGCAGGACCCAGGTTCCCACGTGGATGATCGCGCAGAGGATGGTGGTTTTCATGGTCTCATTCCTTGTCCAGCATTTTCTCGTAAAACGCGGCGGCCTCAGCCACAGGCCCGTCAAACTGGACGCGTCCCTGGGCCAGCACCACGCCTCGCTTGCACAGGCGCTTGGCCTCCGGCAGGGAGTGGGTCACGAACAGGAAGGTGGCGCCGGTTTTCAGAACCTCGTCCACCTTGGCCCGGCACTTGCGCCGGAAGTTGGCGTCGCCCACGCTGAGAGCCTCGTCCACGATGAGGATCTCCGGCCGGATGCTGGCGTTGATGGCGAAGCCCAGCCGCGCCTTCATGCCGCTGGAATAGGTGCGAACGGGCTGGTCGATGTACTGATCCAGCTCGGCGAAGGCGATGATCTCCCCCTCCAGCTGGCGGATCTCCTCCTTGCCAACGCCCAAAATCTCGCCCAGCAGGTAGATGTTCTCCCGTCCGGTAAGACCGGGGTCGAAGCCGGCGGTCAGCTCCAGCAGGGCGCTGACACGGCCGTTGACGCGGATGTAGCCGTCGGTAGGATAGGTGACGCCGGTGATCATCTTCAGCAAGGTAGATTTGCCGGCGCCATTGCGGCCGAACAGGGCCACCGACTCCCCCCGGTAGATAGTCATCGAGATATCCTCGATGGCCCGCTTCTCCCCTACGCCGGCGCGCTGGAGCAGCATGCCCTTGAGCCGGGCCTTGTCGTTGGGAAAGAGCCGGAAGGTCTTTCTCACGTTCTTCAGTTGTATGGCAATGACTTTTTCGCTCATGGCGTTTTCCTTACAGAATGTCAGAGATGGAGCGGATGGTCCGGCGGTAGACCCACAGGGCCAGCACCAGCAGCACCGCATACACGATGCCGATGTTCAGCAGGTAACGGGGATCCTCCCAGAACCAGGTCTTGTAGATCAGGCTGTTGCGGTAGCCGTAAACCACGTAGGTCACGGGGTTATATCGCAGAAAAGCCAGCAGCGCGGCGTTCTTGACGCGCAGCACGTCGTACATGACGCCGGAGAGCCAGAAGAGGGCTGTGGTCACGGACTTCACCAGATTCATGAAATCCTTGCTGATGACGCTCAGCATACCAGCAAACAGCGACCAGGTGGTAAAAAACAGGAACATCACCAGGGCGTAAAAGGGCAGCTGCAGCCAGTAGACGTCAGGCGTGTGCCCGCCGATAAGAAAGATGATCAGCACGATCCCGGTCAAAAACAGGTTCACCACGAAGTTGGACAGGCTGACAATGGTTGGGATGGTGGACACGGGGTATCGCACCTTTTTCACCAGATAGCTGTATTTTCGGATAGAGCCGGCACCGCCGGTGAAGGTGTTGGAGATATAGAACCACGGCACAAAGCCGGAGATGAGCCACAGAAAATAGGAGAACTCCCCGATGGGCCTACCCTGGCGCAGTCCGATGGAAAAGGTGATGTAGTATATCAGAATGGTGATGGTAGGCCGGATGACGGCCCAGGCCCAGCCCAGGGATGCGCCCCGGTAGGTGCGGACCAGATCGGACTTGGCCAGCTTCAGGATGTGGCCGGCATATCGCGTGTGGTCCCGTATGATCTCTCTGAATGTATTCATCGGCAAACTTCCTTGTTCTCACCGCGCGCCCTTCTGGGAGGCGGCAAAGGGAATGGTCTTCAATAGGCAGTAGAGGTCCAGCTTGATGGACCTGGTGGCGGCGTACTCGGCGTCGATGCGGGCCTTCTCCTTATAGGAGATGTCGTCCCGTCCGCGGATCTGGGCAAGGCCGGTGATGCCCGGCTTGCACTGGAACACGCCGTACTGTTCCCGCAGGGCGTTGAGCTTCTTCTCCGTCAGCACCACAGGGCGGAAGCCCACCAGGGACATGTCGCCCTTGAGCACGTTGATGAGCTGGGGCAGCTCATCCAGGCTGGTCTTGCGCAGAAAGCGGCCCACGGGGGTGATGTAGGAGTCGGCGTCCTTCAGCAGCGTGGTGGCTACGTCGTGAGGCGCGTTGTACACCATGGTGCGGAACTTATAGATGGTGAACACCTTTTTGTACTGGCCCACCCGCTCCTGCTTCAGCAGCGTGGGGCCTTTGGTGCTGCCCCACACGCAGGCGCCGATGATGAGCATGGGGACGCCGGCCAGGATCAGGCCGATGAGCGCAGCGGTGAAGTCGAAGATCCGCTTCACGCACAAATAGACCCGAAGGCGGGCCGGATCCTGCGCCGGGTACTCCGGCGCGGTATTCACTTCAGGGGCGGGCGCCGGCGCAGCGATCTGCTCGCGCTCGTCCCGCTGAACGGTCGTCATTTCCAATCCACAAACCCCCGTCTCGTAACCGGATCGCTCCGCTTCGTTTCGCCCCAACGGGCAGATGGGTGCAATGTACACATTATAATACAATATCATACCTGTTTTCGCGCTGTCCGTCAAGCAAAATCGCCTATTTTGGGACGCAAATTGACAGGAACCGCTCCCGTCAAATCCGCCCTTTCCGTTTTGCGCCTTCATTATAGCAACATCGCGCCCCATTAGCAAGCCATACCTCTTTTGTAGTTCCTGCCAGCGGCGCGAGGTCTTTCCATTCTCCATGGCGGAAAAAGCGGCGCTTTCGCACCGCTTTTTTCATTATTTTCCATTTTTAACACTCAGATCTTGGCCAGCTCCTCCATGATCCTGTCGTGATAGGCGTCGTACTCGTCCAGTTCCTTCCGGTACTCCCGGAATTCGGCGAACAGCTGCTGCATGATGTCGGCGGTGGCCCGGATCTTCTCGGCACAGGCGCGCTCCAGCTGCTTTCGCGCCCCCTTGTTGGACAGCAGCTTGAAAAGACCGTAGCCCACGCCGCCCACCGTCAGGACCAGCAGCCAAAAGCGGGCAAAGAAGCAGCCGACCAACGCCGCCGCGGCGACGCCGAAGCCGATATAGGCAGGCCAGTCCTTGATGGCGGCCAGGGCCTCGTCCCGCTGACCGGTATAGAAGGCGGCCATCTTCTGCCGTTCCTCGTCCTCATGGCGGAAGTTCATCACGGCGGCATAGTCATCGATCTTGACCGGGTAGTTGACCTTTTTCCGGCTCCGATAATCCTCGGTGTGCTCCTCCACGGCCTTCTCCTGCAGCATCTTCGTCAGGGTGAACATGTTCAGCCGGATCTGGCCGTTGACGTCCTGATCATCCCGCTCGTAGATCCAGTCCACCATCTCGGCGATCAGGTTCAGGTCGTTGGCCTTTTTGGCCTGCTCGGCGTCGAACCGTTCCCTGGCGGCCTCCATGTCGCCCTCCAGGCGGATGATCATCTCGTTGTAGGCGATCTCGTCGTAGACGTCCTTCTCCACCTGGTTGGGTGCGGCGATCAGCTCATCAATGTAAGACTTGAGGAAGGTGTTTTTCTCCTCCGGCGGCACGTTCATCGTTCTGAGGATGAACTCCAGCAGGTTGATATTGTTCTTGGCCTGCATCATGACGTCCGTCAGCTGGTCGAACTCCTGGCAGTACTTGCGCAGCAGGGTGTACTGAAGCTCGTCGCTGGGCTGCATGCGGTTGAAGTACCGGCGGATCTGGGTAACGATCTCCTCCTCGTTGTACCCCGACGAGCGCATGTTGGCGTCCACCACTCTCATGATGAAGGAGGCCACCTCGTTCTTGGTCCTGTCGTCCACGGTATCCGCAATGGTCCTGCTGACCAGGGAGAAGAGCATCAAAAACGTCCTCTGATCGCTGCCCTTGAGCTCACACTCCTGGTAGGTGTCGAACCACTTCAGCGCCGGCTCCTCCCGGCCCATCCGCAGGTTGAAGAGCATGTAGAAGATGGCGCTGCTCTTCTTGTCCAGTTTGATAGCGCGGGCCATGGCGCGGTCGGCCAGCTCCCTGTCGTTGTTGCGCCAGGCCATGACGCTGATCAGCACACAGGTCAGCCAGTAATCGGGGGTCTGCAGATGCTGGACCTCCACGGACTTGAGGATCGTCTTGTCGCTGACGATCTGCACATCCAGATTGTCCATGATGCCCTGGACGATCTTCCGCACCGTGCGGTAGTTGGAAAAGTCATAGTATTTCTTGTTGTTGGCCGCCCGGATCTTCTTGTTGGCCAGCTCCACGTTCTTGAACCGGGCGTACAGCCGCTCGATCTCCCCCTGGAGGGCGATGGAATCCACCACCCGCTGGTGGGAGGCGTGCATGGATCCATTGCAGTTATCCAGGGTATTGCGGATGCTGGCGTTGTAATCCTCCAGCTCCCTGTGGGCGCGGTTGACGCCGTTTTCCACCGTCGCCAGTTCGCTGCGCAATTCATAATTGATCTGCTCGACCCGTCTCAGCTCGCTCTCCACCTGGCTGAGTTTGCTTCGAAGTTCGTAATTACTCATTCTTCATACCCTCCTGACTCACTGGATGCCGCCACGGCTCTCTCCGCTCCCCATTTCCGGATCCTGGCCACCATATCGGGATTGTTGCGGGAGATCGGCATGATCTTCCGGAACGTCTCCTCCAATCTCTCCGCCGTTATCACGCTCTGGCCCCGGATCAGCGCCAGCTGCGCGATGTCCTTGATGGCGTACTCGATGTCGGAATACGAGAACCCGTCCGAAGCCCGGACCAGCCGGTCCATCTCCTCTTCGGGGATGCGAATGTGGAGCGACTGGTCGGCGTACTGCGCAATGGTCGCCCTCCGCTCCGCGGCATTTGGTAAATCAATAAAAAAGATTTCCGAGAACCGGCCCTTTCGGAACAGCTCAAAGGGCAGCGCCGTGATGTCGTTGGCCGTGGCCACCAGGAATACCCGGCTCCTGGATTCCTGGAGCCAGAACAAAAACTGACCCAGCACGCGCTTGCCCGTGTCATTCCCGGAGTCGGACACGGACAGAGCCTTTTCGATCTCATCGACCCAGACGACACAGGGGGAAACGTTGTCGATGAAACGAAGGGCCTCCTTCATTTTCTTCTCGCTCTCGCCCACCCACTTGTCGTAGATCGTGCCCAGATCGAAACGGAACAGGGGCAGCTCCCACTCCTTGGCCACCATCCTGGCGGACAGGGATTTGCCGCAGCCGGGCACGCCGGCCAGCAGGATCCCCTTGGGTGTGGTCAGCCCACGCTCCTCCAGCGCCTCGTCCGAGGCGAAGAAGATGGGCTTCTTGGCGTCCAGCCAGCGCTTCAGGTTGTCCAGGCCCGACACGGTGAGGCTCCGGTCTACGTGGACCATCTGGATGCTGGACACGGCGGCGTAGAGCCTGCTCTTCTGGGCGGTCAGCTGATAGAGATGCTCCCGGCCCAGCCGCTTGTTGCTCACCAGCGTAGTGGACAGGATGTTGTCGATCTGAATCTCCGAAAAGCCCCGCAGCAGCGTGGCCGCCATGTGGACGTCCTCGTCCGTCCAGGCGATGGGGTATCGGGTGCCGAACTGGGCGATAAACGCCCTGATCTGGGCCATCCGCTCCTCCATGTCCGGATAGCTCAGGGTGGTCAGCATGCCGAACTGGGACAGGCGCGGCCAGACGTTGTCTGCCGTAATAAGGATCAGCGTACAGTTGGTCTCCTTGGCCAGATAGAGGATGTTCAGGATCTCCCGGCTGTAGACGTTGTCCTCGCCGATGCGCTTGACGTCGCCGAAAGCGAAGGTAGAGTTGCGGTTTCTCTTAAACGAGGCCGCGATAAACTGCAGGGGGTCGCTGTCCACATCCTTGGTGGCGTCGCTGCCCAGGGCGACGACCTGCTTGGCGTCGGTATAGTAGCTGATGCTGATGCGCAGCTCCCTGGCGATCTCCCGGAGCATCCGCTCCACCCGTTCCCGCTCGGCGGAGTCCACCACGATCAGCGGCGTTCTGGCGCATATGTAGTCCTTGATCTCTGCCTTCGTCGAAGTATAGTTACCCATTCTATCCACCTGTGCTATTGAAATAATTTGATCCGTCGGATCAGGAAGAGGGCATCCTCCAGCTCGCTGTTGGAAAACTCCACCGACTGCCGGCAGAGGAAGCCCACCGTGTCGTTCCAGAACCGGGTCATCTGCTCCCTGACGGACTCCTCCAGCTCCCGGCGGAACTCGCCGGGGAGAAAGCTCAGCTTCGTAAAGAACATCACACGGTTGACGTCCTTTTTCAGCCGCTTGAACAGCAGCTCCGTCTGGGCCAGCTCGTTAAAGGCGATGTTGTCGTTCAGGTTCTTCAGAAAGCGCCGGGTGCTCCGGTTCAGCACGGCGTTCACCGTCTCAACGATCTGCCTCTGCAGGGCGGTCCTGGTCACCTCGGAGCCTGCGAAGGACCCCATGCAGGCCGCGTCAAAGGCGGCGTTGCCGGCTTCCGTCCCGCTTTTCATCATGTCCAGGCACGCCAGCCACTCCTGGTACGTGACCGGGACCCCGATCTCCTGCCGGTCGGCGACCGGGCTCATTTCAGGAAGGTGTAGGGAGGCTCAAGGCTCCAGTCGGGCAGCTTCTTGCTCATCTCCTTGAGCCGCTCGTCGGCGATCTCCACGCTGTCATTGGCGGGGGCGTTGAAATTGTCGCGGATGCGCTGCTCCATCATCTGCTCAAAATCCAGATCCTGATTCTGGGTGTTGTTCTCGTTACTCATGTCTCATTCTCCTTTTCATGTATGTTCAGTATGGTATGTGTGCTGTATGATCACAGGAATTCCACGGAGCTGAGTAGCTCGTCCTTCTTGGTGCGCTCCTCCTCAAAGTGCCGCCTGAACTCGGTGATCTCGCCCATGCAGGCGTTGAGATTGTCCAGTGCGGCCTGCACGCGCTTGGGATACTCCTTCATGGCCTGCAGCACGCGGTAGACCAGGAAGCCGGCGGCCAGCGCCGTGACGATCAGCGAATACGGCGTGAGGAACGCCAGGCCGGCGGAAGCGACGAAGAGGATGGCCGCCAGGATGTTGGGGGTGTTGACGAACATGTTCTGGAACTTGTTGTTTTCGAAGTGGTTCCGCATGCTCTCCTGCTGCTCGGCCAGGTCCTCGCCGTTGCTGATGCCCTGCCAGGTGTCGATGTTCAGCTTATACTGATTGGGGAAGGCCTCCCGCAGCCTGGAGTCGAATTTCTCCACCGCCTTGACGAACCAGCTCTTCGTGTTCTGGAAGCCGAACTTGCGCACCTGCACGTCGGTCTGGTCGCTGTCGTCGTAGATGGCCCACTTCACCATCTGCTTGCCGATGCTGAAGTTGCTGTTCAGGGCCTCCATGGCGTCAAACTGGGCCTGGGCCTGCTCGGTGACGCCGTTGTTCTCCACCACCAGCCGGTAATACTCCTGCTGCTTCTTCAGCTCCAGCTCCTCGGCGTCGTAGTTGGAGATGAGGTTGATGAGGATGGCGTCGATGCGGCTCTTGTAGTTCTCGCTGTCCTGGGGCTCGGCGTCCACGTTCAGGGACTGGACGAAATCGTTGAGGATCTGGAACTTGGACACGTCCTTGTAGGACTTCTCCAGCTCCGAGGCGTTGGCGCAGAACTGCAGAATGGAGGAATAGCTGAACTGGGCAGGAGTGTTAAGGTTGTTGATGTACTCCTCGTAGGCATCCAGCAGCTCGTTGGAAACCTGCTCGTTTTCGTTGATAATGGAGATCCACTCGTCGATGAGCTGGATGACCTCCTGCTCCAGCTCCTTGTCCTTGCCGAAGATACCGTTGAGGAAGGCCTGCAGCAAAATCGCCGTCTCCTGCTGGAGCATGGTGGGGTCCAGGGTCCGGAAGTACTGGAAGAACCACTTCTTGGCGGCCTCCATCCGGCCGAACCGCAGGTTCATGAGGCAGAAGAACAGGCTGGTCTTGATAGCGTCCTTTCTCTCGCCCTCGGCCAGGGCGTTCCGGGCCACGTCGGGGTAGTTGTTCACCCACGCGGTGATGGCGATCAGCGCGTAGGACAGCCAGTAGCGGGAGCTGGTGATCCACAGTTCCTCGGACAGCTCCTGGATGGTGCTGTTGCGGACCAGGTTGATGTCAAAGTCCCGCACCACGCCCATGACGGTGCGGCGAATGGCGATGTGGTTGCTGAATTGCTCCTTGATGATCTGGTCGATGCGGAGGATATTCTCGTGGGCGATCTGCTTTTCCTCGCCGTGGAGCATCTCCGTCTTGAAGCGCTCAATGTTGCGGTAGATCTGGTCGGTGGTGGCCTGGATGTTGGCCGTGGATGTATGTACGTCGTTGACCTTAACGTCCACCCGCGATTTGAACGAGTTGATGGTCTGGTCAAGCATGTTGATGGCTTGTGCGGCATTAGACATTTCTCTCTACCTCCATTTATTAGAATCTGTCGATGGCGCTGAGCAGGTCGGCGCTTCCGGCGTCAGCCTCCCGATAGGCGCCCCGCCACTGGGCAAGCTCTTCCAGGGCCTGTTTCAGCAGCAGCTTTCCTTTCCGCTTCTTCTCCAGCAGGATCTTGCCCATGTCAACGATCCTTCGCCAGAGGAGAAAGCTGCCGGCCAGTCCGGCCAGGATACCGACGGTCAGAAGCACCGGCAGAAGCTGCGTCGTGCGCGCGGGGATCGCGAGAATGAGCACCAGCAGCGCCACGGCGCAAATACCGATGTAGATCAGCACCTGCTTATCCTCCAGGGTGTTCTTGAGCTTGTTCTTGTCGTAGAACTTGTCCAATGTCTTCTCCGCGATGGGGTATTCGTCCTCACTGCATTCCAGCTGGCAGTCGTCGATGTCGAAATGAAAGCGCTCCTTTTCGCGCTGGCGGTACTTCTCCACAAACTGCTCGAAGCCCTTGGCGATGGCCTCCTTCATAAACCCAACGGAGAAACGCTTGACCGTCACGTCCGTCTGGCTGGTATCGCTGGCAAAGGCCCA
Organism: Oscillospiraceae bacterium UBA3851; assembly: GCA_002392625.1. Lineage (GTDB taxonomy): Bacteria > Bacillota > Clostridia > Oscillospirales > Oscillospiraceae > Vescimonas. The sequence continues at coordinate 18,360 of DGHJ01000001.1, read as the reverse complement.
GGAGAGGAGGAGATCGCCCAGATTCTTCTTTTTCTGCCGGTCGGCGAACATGGCGTCGTAGTTGGCCTGGGCGGCGGCCACGTCGCCCCTTGCGCTGATGATGGCCTCGTTGTATTTCAGCCGCTGGACCACCTTCAGCTCGTCCTCGTCGTAGTCGTTGACCAGCGAATAGAGGACATTCTCGATCCGCTGGGGCAGATCCAGCGATTCCGTCTCCTCCGCCTCGGCCAGATCGTTGTAGTACCGCGCGATCTCGGCATTCTTCTCGGCGGTGGACAGCAGATCCTTCAGCTCGGCGTATTCGGTACACGTTCTGCCCAGGAGGGTGTACTCGTGTTCCGTTTTATGGACGTACAGCTCGGCGAATTCGATGGCCTTGCGGGTGAACTTCTTGGCGAAGTCCACGGTGGTCACCTCCACCTGCGCCAGCATGTTTTTGAAGCACTTGGCGACGGTCTCCTGGAACTCCTCGTCGGCGCCGAAGGCCCCGAACAGATAGGCCTGCAGCAGATACTGCCACTCGTCGCCCAGGTTGTTCATGTCTGCCCGGTCCAGATAGTTGACGTACCACTTCTTGGCGGCCTCTATGCGGCCGAACCGCAGGTTGATCAGCAGGTAGAATAGACAGGCGTTGAAGTAGCTGACGTTCAGGCTCTTGGCCAGGGCGCGCTGGGCGGCCTCCTTTTCCCCGCTGGCCCACAGCATGACGGCGGCGATGCAGTACGCCAGCCAGTACTCCGTGTTCTGCAGGTAGGCTTTTTCCACCTTTTTCCGCATGGTCTCGCTGGATACAAAGTTGGTATCCAGGCCGATGACGTAGCCCAGGGTGATCCGGCGAAGCTCATTGTAGTATGAAAATCTGGTGTGGTATTCGTCGGTGTACTGAGACACGTTCTTGGACGCGGTGGAGATGCTCTTGAACGTGAAATACTGCACCGTCAGCTCGTTGAGGGCCTGAAACACCTCCTTGGTGCTGAGGTCCGCCTCGCCTACCCTGTCGGACAGATAACCCATCTCCTGGAAGACCGCCCTGTCCATTTCTCCGCAGTTGCTGGTCAGTATCTGCACGTTTTGAAGTGCCACGTCCAGCTCCGCATCCAGCTGCGCGTTCTCCCGGTTGAGGTAGTTGATCCGGTCGATGGCCTGGTTGATTTGCCTGATTAACTCTTCCGCTTCCGCTTGTTGTTGACGATATTCTTCTTCAGTCACAGCAAAAATCCTCCTTCTTTATAGATTACAATTCCCAGCGGGATCCCCTTAGCAGCCGTCCGGTTAAATCGCTCGATCTCCCTCCAACTGATCCACATCCGTGGTCAGTTGCGTCGACCCGCTTTGAATGCCTTCACGTGGTCTTCAAACCGCACCGCTGAGGTTGCGATCAGTCTTTCTCCGGCTGCATTGATAATCATTGCTTTACCGGCCCTCCCAGAAGACCAACAGTAGACCGCATCGATCTCAGGAAGGATCATGGAATTTTCTGCAAGCTCAGCATCACTGAGGCCAAGAACGCATTTGATGCACTCCGCCATATTTTTTTCCATGTCACAGCTTCTCCTTTCTCACGCTGATATCCCAGTTCTTCACATCGCCATAGTCAGGCGGCCAATCGTTGATCTCTCCCGTCTGCCCGTCTATGGCCACAACCTTTTTGCCGTCGTAATAGGCGTTGAACCAATGACCGGGGCCGGAGACGCGATCAATGCCCACAATGCCATGTGAGCCCGGCCCCTGAGAGATCAGATAATCCTTTATTTCATTGGGTGACATGGCCACCTGTTCCATGCCTGTGGCCTTATTCATTTCTTCGATTGTACCGATGTTTTCACTTGTGGCAGCAATGGATTCATTTCCGTCCAGTCTTTGCTCAACAGCAAAAGCACAGGATCCACAGTTGTTCGAATACGGTGATTCCCAGTCAAAGGGATCGTATTTTGGGTTTATATCCTCGATCCAATCGGAAATATCCTCCAGCTTCGGCACATCGGTTGTCTCTTTATTCGGCTCCAGCGTCTCTTTTTTCGGTTCCAGCGTCTCTGTTTTGTTCAAGGTGTCTTTTCCCGCTTTTTTCAGCAGCTCATCTCTGGCTTCCTTCAGTTCGGCGTACTCTTTGTCATACTCCTTTGCATACACGTCTCGCTTGGCGTAGTGCTCCTTTAGCAGGTCCATGCGCTCAGATTCGCTCAGATCCGGGTTTTCATTGATCTGTTTCAGTTCTTCGTTGAGGTCTGAGGCCCACTCCTCCTGTATCTTCTGCCAATTCGTGATCCCGTCATCCAAATCTGCCAGCTCCGCCTCGTAGTCGTGGTGGATCACACTGGTGTCCGTTCCGTCCTTCTTCAGAACCTTGACAAGCGCTCCCTCATCACTCTCGTCGGGATAATCCGCATGTTCCTGCTTATAGGCCAACAGCTGCTCCTTCATGGCAAGGAGTTCCGCTTTCTGTGCCTCCAACTCTTCAATTCTGCTCTCCGGGTTCTCCCCGCCCATCACATCCGGCGCAAGGTCGTGGGGCAGATCCGGTGCATTATCCGCCAAAATCTCAGGCGTCACGTCTGCCGGGGAGTCGCTCTCCCCCTCGTTCAGATCGTTCATCACGTTTTCCAGGCTGTCTACCGTTTCGTCCTCCTTCAGAATGGGGATTTCTGAATTTGGGACCGCCTTGTATGGCTCCGCTGTGTCTGTCGGGATGTCGCCCTCCCCCTCGTTCAGATCGTTCATCACGTTTTCCAGGCTGTCTACCGTTTCGTCCTCCTTCAGAATGGGGATTTCTGAATTTAGGACCGCCTTATATGGCTCCGCTGTGTCCGCCGGGGCGTCCGGCTCTGTCTCATCCAGCAGGTCCGAGACCTCTGCCGTCTCCTCCTGGGCTACATCGGGCACATCGGCGGGAATATCCGTCACTTCCTCCGCCGCGTCTGTCGGCTCGTCCACCTCTGTCTCATCCAGCAGGTCCGAGACCTCTGCCATCTCCTCCTGCGGTACGTCGGGCACATCAGCGGGGAGATCGGCGGCGTCCTCTGTCTCCGCCGGAAGATCGTCTTCCATCAGCGTCTCGACGTCCGGGCCATCCGCCGGGGCGTCGTCGATCTCCAGCAGAACGTCCGGCGTCTCCGGCGCGTCATCCATTGCCCCGTCCAGGTCCCCGTCCGGCGATTCCGCCGTATCGGGCGGCGCCGCGTCGTTCATAGGCTCGATGGTGGCTTCATCCATCAGGTCTGCGATGTCGGACCCGGAGTCCTGTATGCCGTCGTCCAAGTCGCCGGGCAGATCCGCCGGCTCCAGACTGTCGGCGTCCAGATCGTCCGCTGCGGCGTCCATCAGTCCGTCGATCCCGCCGGGCTCGTCGGCCGGGAGATCGAACGTCTCAGGCGAGCTGTCGATGGCCGCATCGTCGAAGCCGTCCATCGGTGCGGCGGAGACTTCGTCCATCAGGCTCCCCACGTCGAACGAGCCGGACGCTCCGCCCGAACCCGAAACATCCGAGCTGACGTCATCCAGGGACGGTGTGTCCATGGACAGATCCAGTTCGTCTTCGCCCATCGCTGTGACCTCCTTTTCTTACATGTTGATCGGCTCCTGCTTCTTCAAGAACCTGGGGTGGCGCAGGATCGTCCCGTATTCCGCCTTTGTCAGGCCGAAGTCCTTGATCAGCATGGCTTTCCGAAGGAATTTGATCTTTACACAGTTGCTCAGCTTATCGCTGATGGGTATGGATGGATTCTCCCGCAGCACGTCCGCGATATTCCTGTCCATCCGCACCAGGAACCGGACGAAATCCGCCTTCTCGTTCAGCTCATAGAGGCAGTCGTTGATCAGCCGCGAGGCGATAAAGTCCGCGTTGGCCCGGAGCTTGAAGTCGCACGCCTCGGCGCAGAAGGGGCTGAACTGACACTCCGCGTGGGGGATCAGCAGCTTGGGATGGCTGTCCCAATAGGTGGACAGTGAGGCGATCTCCGCGTCGGAGATCACGGGCCGGATGGCGGCCTTTTCCTGCACGTTGTAGGTTTTGATATGCAGGGGTGTGTAGACCCGTCCGTAATGGAGCAGAGCCTCGCCCACGCCCAGCCGGCCCAGCAAGTCGTAGTCAGCCTCGTTCATGTTGGTGGCGGTGCTGATGGCGTCCTTGTTCTCCTTCTCCACCAGCTTGAAGATGACCTTGACGTTGGTGTTGGCCACCACGCTGCGCCCCACCTTGGTGGGGGACTGGTCGGCGATGATGATGCTGGTGCCGTAGGAGCGGATCTCGGCGATCATGTCCTCCAGCGCCTCTACGGTGGAGCCCTGGGAATCGGCGCCGTCGCCGGACTTGTTGCTGCCGCCCGCCAGGAGCACGTGGGCCTCGTCGATCAGCAGGACATTTTTCAGCTTGCCGTCGCCGGAGACGTTGTTTTTTGTGTAGACGCAGATCATAATCAGCAGCAGCGCCATGATCAGTGATTTCTGCTCCTTGTTGTTGATGGCGTTCAGCTCAATGACCGTGGGCTTGCTCAGCAGGTCCTCCAGGGGGATGGTGTTGACCGTGTCGTAGATATTGCTGTTCTGCTCGATGAGGCTGGTCAGTCGGACCACGCCGGCGCTCTCCATGTTGGCCTTGACCTCGCCCCGGTAGTCGGTGTGGCGGATCTTCTTTTTGAAGACCTTGATGAACTCGTAGATGCCGAAGGGCTGCACGGTGGGGTCGTCCTTGGTGCTGTCGTTCTTCCAGCCGTATTCGTTGTAGCAGTCGTTGATGGCGGACAGGAAGATGTCGGGCAGCGGGTCCGGCATGGAGAAGGCGGCCTTGAACGCCGACATCAGGCTGGGCACGTAGCTCTCCACCGTCACGCCGGTGGGCGGCAGGAAGGGGTTGATGATATAGGGCGAGACGGTGTTCTTGCCAGGCGTGAAGATCTGCAGTTCGGGAATGCCGTCGATGAGGGAGCGATACTCGCTCTTGGTAGGCTCGATGGCCAGGAATGGGATCCCGAAATCATTCCAGAACTGCAGCAGCATCCCCAGGGAGAAGTTGGTCTTGCCGGAGCCTGGCATGCCCACCACCAGGCCGTGCTTGGTGAAATCGTTCAGGGGGATGCCGGCGTGGGCGTTGTCGTTCTTGCCGCTCTTGCTGGCGTTCTGGATCACGCCCACCTTGAAGTTGCCGTCGGATATAATGCTCTGGTGCAGCCGCTCCCGGTTGGCCAGGATCTTGTTGCTGTCCAGGCCGATGGTCTTGCCGTCGTCAATGGGGAATTTGAAGGTGCCCCGCAGCTCCCGCGTGGTCATGAGCTGCCGGAGCCGCAGCAGCTGTGTAGGCGCGTTTTTCCCGCCCCAGAAGCTCATCTCTCTGGCGCGGTTGATCAGAATGTCGCTGAGGATCCACGGGTCGGCGAAGAGATTCCCCGCCGGGGACAGACCGTAATCCGTCAGGTCCACGATATCCATGGCGCTGCCGGTAGCCTTCCCCTCCTCCTCCACGGCGTCCATCAGCTTGTTGGCCAGGTCGATGGCGCTGCTGTACTCGGAATAGACCACGTAGTTATACAGGAACAGCAGCTCATTCCCGGCCTGAGAGTAGTAGTCGTAGGCGTCGGCCACCATCTGGGTGTTGGCGTCGGCCCGGATCCCCTGGCGATAGCGGATCTCGCTGACGAAGCGTGCCAGGAAGTTCCGCCCCTCCTCAATGGTCATCCGCTCCTGCGCGGAGTACCCGGAGGGGATCACCTGCAGGGAGATCACGCTGCCGGGGTACTGGGTCAGGGCGTTGGTCAGCGTAGAAAGATTGACGTTTTCCGAGGGCGCCACCACCTCGTTGTAGTAGATCAGCCCGTTGGCCGACAGCATGCTGGCGATGGCCTTCTCCTTCTTGGCCACGGACAGCACCTTGGAGCAGCTCGTTTTGGCGAGGGAGCGTTCAAAGGCGTCATACTCCCCGTCGCTGTCGAACACCGACACAGAGAAGTTCTTGTCCTCCATATCGTTTTTGATGCTCTTCATCATGTCGTTGAGAAACGCCTCGTTCTCCTCACGCGTCTGGCCGATGCGCCGGACGATGACGAACAGCTTGACCTGGGCCTTGTATGTCTGGTTATCCACGCCGATGCTCTGGAACAGAAACTCAAAGGCGGTGCTCCCGCCCTCCGACTTCCGGTGCATGGACTGGAGCAACTGGGTGAACAGGACCTGATTCATGTAGTTGGCGCGGTCCAGATCCTTGGAGAACAGCTCAAAAAAGGGGACGGAGGTCACCTCCGCGGCGGCCATGCTGACGAACATCCCGTTGGCCAGCTCCAGCGTTTTGATCATTGTGACCTTCCTCCCTCTTTCTCAGAACAGCATGGAATAAACCTTGTATTTTTCGCACAGCGCGTTGGTCACCGCGCTCAGGCTTGCCCTGTTGGCGACCACGTACTTTTTCAGCTTCATACTCGTCCCGGAGACGCTCATCTCCGCGTTGATCTTCAGCTTCCGGGCGGACATCAGATAGTCGGCGACACGGACAGCCGTCTCCGCCGCGTCCGAAGTGGTCAGCACGTACGCCTGCAGGAGATTGCAGGTGACGGCGTTGCCCAGATGGCTGATGCGGCAGCTGGCGCTGGTCACGTCGGATGAGGCCCGCTCGATCAGTGCGCGGACGTTGTCCGCCCTGACGGCGTCTCTGTCCCGGCACCGCAGCACGTAGTTCTCCACGGCGCGGCCGGAGAACGAGCTGCCGGGGGTACAGACCATGGAGAACAGCTCCGGGCTGAACCGCTCCGGCGCCGTGCGCTCCAGGTAAGCGTTGGCCGCGTCCGCTCTGAGCTGGGAGCCGTTGGCAGCCATCCGCCGGACGAACTGCAGCTTCACAGGCAGCTCGTCGGCGGAATCGCAGATATAGTCGACGAACGCGCCCGGCTCGATCTTCAGTCCCAGACCGGACAGCACCTCCACCACGGCCGTCTTCACGGCTCTGTCGTCCTGGCTGCCGTTCATGTACTTGGACAGCAGGCTGTTGAAAAAGCTGATCTTCAGCCCCTTGTCAAACAGGGTCTTGACCATGGCGGCCTTTTTCTCGCCGTCCAGCCGGCATTTGAGCACGTAGTTCTCCACCGTGGCGGTGGGGACGGTGCCCACCTTGTCCAGCAGGCAGGCCATCACCTTTTCCCGCTCCTCCGGCGACGCGCCATTGTAGCAGAGATAATTTGTCAGAACGGACTCGGCGGACTTGGCGTCCACCTTGAACGCGAAGGATTTGTTCACCAGGGCGATCTTGTCCTCGGCGCCGAAGGCGCTGCCGGCCAGCATGCCGATCAGCAGCTTGGCGGGGACCAGCACGTAATGCCCGCTGTTTTTCAGGCAGTCCAAAGCGTTCTCGGCGGTCGTCCGGTCGCCGCATCCGTAGGCAAAGTCCAGGATCCGGACCACGTCGTCGTCGCCGATCCTGGTCCGGCAGAAGGCTGTCAGCGCCTTTTTGACCGTCTCAGCGTCACCTCTTCTCACCACGCTGTCCATCAGCACATCGGTGCCTACGGGGATGCCCTTGTCCATGGCGGCCACGGCAGCGGCGCACTTCGTTTCCACGCTGTCGCCGGAGCCGGTCAGATAGCCCTCCACCAGCTTCTTGTCCTCATACCGGATAGCGCCGGTGGCCAGCAGCGCCGTCATACGCTGCCCCTTTTCGGCGCTGTCCGGGTACTTGTTCATGACCTCGCTCAGCGCCGCCTTGGGGTCGATGTTGTCCACGTTGGCGATGACCTTGTCGGCCAGGTCCGTCTTGCCGGTCTTCAGCGCGTAGGTGAGCAGATTGTTGTTGGCGGGCTTGGAGAACACGTCCCCCGCGTCCAGCAGCTGGGCCACGTGATCCCGGCGGGCGGTGTCGTTCAGGGCGTCGTACACCAGGATCAGCGTGGCGAAGATATCCGACTCCTCCAGGAACTCATACAGCGCCTCTTCGTCGTCGGAGACGCCGGTGCTGATGGCCCGGAGCTGTTCGTAGGTCTTCTTGAGCTGGGTGAAGATGGACCGCGCGTCCCGCGGATCGCAGGCGCCGGGGGTGATGACCCGGATCATATCGTAGGCCAGCTTGGCGATCAGCGTGCCCACGTAGCGTGAATCGATCTTCTCGCATTCGATGAGATTCTTGGCGGCGCTGTCCAGGCGGCGGTACGCCGTGTCCAGCAGCGATTGCCGCACCACGTTCTTGATGGTAAACAGGCCGTCGTACTGCTCCTGACGCTCGATCTCCGCGCCGCAGTACAGGCATCTCCATAATTTTTTCTCTTTGATGTACTCCAGTTTTCCGGCGCACTGCGTACATTTCCGAGCCACAAAACTAACAGCCATGTGCGTACCTCTCCGCTTTTATTTTGAGATGGCCAGCTTCTTGTTCCTCTCAACGAACAGCCGCTCCAGCTGGCTGCAGGCCTGTTTGGCGTCGGCGATCTGGCCGTCGTCGATGCTGATGCGCATTTCGGAGATGGTCCGCATGATGCGCTGCTCCACGTCGGCCACCGCGTCGTTGGTCATGGGGTCGGAATACTTGACGGTCTCCGCCAGGCGGCGCAGGGACGCCTTCAGCTCCGGGTCGGTGCACTCGTCCCGCATCATCTCCACGTCCACCAGCACGGACTTGAGGTTGGCTGCGTTGACCTTGATGTTGTCGCTGATCTCCTGTACCGTGTCGCGGGAGAGGAGGGAGATGATGGCGATGATCAGAAACGCGGCGAGCACCAGCACCTGGATCACCAGGGCCAAGGTGAAGTTGACGTGCGCCTGGAAGATCATGAACAGCGCGCCGATCACCAGGGAGGCGATCAGGTAGTAGACGGAGAAGGACGCCAGGGGGATGCCGAAGAACGCCGTCTCCACGTCGGCTGATTTGAAGGACAGGAACATGCTCACGATCTGGACCACAAAGGCCAGGGCCATGAAAGCGTAGCTCAGCCAGAAGACGTTGTTGCGCTCCTTAAAGATCAGGAACACCAGCATATTGAACACGGCGAAAAGGATCAGGTAAATGAGGCCGATGCCTACGGTGTTTCTGGTTTTCCCATTTGTCTTGTTGCTCATGATGCTCTCTCCTTTTTTTCTAAGTCTTTATTGTCCGTTTACAGTCTCTCGCCGCACTCCAGGCAGAACTTGGCGCCTTCGGGCAGCCGGGCACCGCACTTGGGGCAGGTGTTGCTGACCGGGAACCGGTAGCCGCACTCCAGGCAGAACTTGCCCTTCTGCACCCTGCTGCCGCAGTTGGGGCAGGTGATGAGGCCGTCGTCCCGCTGGATCCTCTCGCCGCAGCTGAGGCAGAACTTGGCGTTCTCCGGCAGATCGGCGCCGCACTTGGGACACTTGTCCCCGCCTCCGGCGCTCTGTGGCTTGGTCGGCTCGGCGGTCTTGGGCTTGAAGAAGTCGTTGACGTCGATGGAGCCGGGTCCCTGGCCGGGCCGGGGATGGGTGCCGCCGGCATCCTTGGGGGGCTTCCCGGTGGGGACCTTCTCCGGATCCAGGGCGTTTCTGGCGATATCCACGATGGAGCCGCCCATGGCGCCGCCCATCATGAAGCCGCCGACCGCTCCGCCTACGTTGCCCATGGTGCCCTCGTTGCCGGCAAACTTCTCGGCGATCATCATCTGGCGCTCCTCCTGCCAGGTGTAGCCCTCGATCATGCGGCTGGTCCGGCGCTCCTTGGCCTCGCTGACCTTCTTGTAGTCAGCCTCCGGCACCTCGATGGTCTCCATGTTGAAGTACTCGATGCGGATGCCGTACTCCTCGAAGACGGTGTCCAGCCGCTCCTTCACCACGCCGCTGAGCTCGAACAGGTGGGCGTTCATCATGAAGTAGCTGAGCATGCCGTTGATCATGATTTTGGAGATGCAGTCCTTCACGTGGGAGGAGATGATGCCCCTGAACTTGGCGATCAGCTCGTTGTTGTTGAAATTATCCCGGAATCCCACCATTTTCAGGATAAACTTCCGGGAGTTGTCCACGGAGACGGACATGCTGCCGTTGGCCATGACGTGCATAAAAATATCGTACAGGGGATCCTCCAGCGCGATGGGTCCCTGGGTGCCCCACAGCAGATCCATCTGGTGGACCTTGTTGATAAAGAACACCTTGCACGGGAATGGGGAGTTGCCGCCTGTGGGGATCTCGATGAGCTTGCGCGCAATGGGAATGTTGGGCACGGACAGCGTCCGTCTGCCCGCGGTGAACAGATCGGCCGCCTGGCCGTTCACCACCAGCAGTGCCTCGTGGGTCTCGTCAACGATCAGCTGGGATGTGGCGTTGAAATCCTCCACAGGGAACTTCCATACAAGGGCGTCCTGGGGTCCTTCAAATTTGATCACTTCTGCAATAGCCATAGTTCTTCTCCCATCCTCAATATTTTTTTCGTTTACCCGGTTATTCCGCCGGATCGTTTTCCGTCAATCGCTCAAATTTGATCTGCACTGCCCGCAGCTGCGGGGATATGAACGTTTTCTCGCCGTACACCATGTAGTTTGAGATCGCCGTGAACATCATGTAGATGAACGGCGTGATCTCCCTGGCGTCGGCGTTCAGTGCATCGGCAAAGTCGGCCGCATAGCGGGCGTAGCGGGTGCTCTGCCGCGCCAGCACCGGCTTCATGCTCTCCTCATACCGCCTGTCGGCACAGACGGAGACGAAGAATTTCATGATCGGCGAGGCCTCCCGCGCCGTCTCCGTCAGCTGTTCTATCATCCGCCGCGGCTCTCTGGCCAGGAAGACGGCCGGTCGGATGATCCGCTCCTCCACCTGCAGGATGGCCTCCTCCGCGCAGGCGATGATCAGGTCCTCCTTGGAGGCAAAATAGTAGTACATGCCGCTGTTCTGCAGCTTCATGGCCCGGCTGAGATCTCTGGTCGTGGTGTTCGTCAGGCCGCGCTCTACCAGCAGCGCCAGGCACTCGCCCACGATCCCCTTCTTTCGCGCGTTTGCTTCCATTCTCACCCCCACCTTTCGGCATCCCATGCTTTGTTCCCGGAATTTACCGAGCGCCCGCTCGGTTCGTTGGCAAAATGAACAGCCGCGCACTGCCGACGCGCTGCGGCTTTCGTTTATTTTACCATTCGCATTGACAAAAAGCAAGGTTTTTCGACCCGAAGCGGCAACTTTCTCCAGCCCGCTTTCCCCTCCGGCACAGCCGTCTTCTTCCGGTGCCGCCTCTCCTCCGAATAACGGGAAATAATCGGCCGTCTTCGGTAAAAAAACGTGGATACAGGATTGCATCCGGGTGAAAACTGTGATACATTATAGGCGGGCGGAGGGGCGCGGCCCCGCCCGCTCCCCTCCGCCCCCCAAAGAAGTATATCAAAACGAACATTGAGGGAGGAATCAACATGAAATATGTTTTTGAGTTGATCTACGTCGTGGTCCTTCTCGCAGCGTCGTGGCGTGTGTACCAGAAAATGGGCCGCCGCGGCTGGGAGGGCATCATCCCCGGCTACAATCTCTACACGCTCTTCGGCATCCTGTATGGCACCCCCATGCGGTTTCTGATGCTGCTGATCCCCGTGTACGGCATCGTTGTGCTGGTCCGCTACAACGTGGAGCTGGCCCATCGCTTCAACCGGTCCACCGGCTTCGGCGTGGGCATGGCGTTCGTGCCCCCGGTCTTTTACGCCATCCTCGGCTTCGGGTCCGCCCAGTATCTGGACGGTTCCTATGCTGTCCCCGGCGAAGATTCCATCAGCCAGTTCCTGGATAAGATCGGCGGCCCCATCCAGACCGTCGAGGGCGACTATTCCTCCCAGGACGACACCCAGCTGTGACCCTCGCCTGTCGGCGCAGGCTTGATCTGGAAAGAAAAAAGGCGTTGCCTCAAAACAGCCCGCAGGGCTGAATGAAGGCAACGCCTTGATTTATTAGTTGACAACGCCATTCTCACGAATCGAAAAACCGCTGTCCGTCGTCGGTAACAAGCCGCTCCGCCCGCGGATAGGCAAAGATCGCAGGGTTCTCTGCGTTCGCTTCGAGGTAGGCCGCGAACTCCTCCGCGTACCACTTGGCCATACCCAGGTTGTGCATCAGGTAATGCCCGCAGTTGACGGGTGCGGCGCCGGGGACGTCCTGCGCTTCCTGCACTGATCGGAAAGCGCGCAGCATCAAGTCGAAGATCTCCTGGGGAGCGCGGCTGCCCTTGAGAATGAGGTAGAAGCCGGTCAGACAGCCCATCGGCCCCCAATAGATCACCTCATCCTTCCATTCCGGATCGTTCCGAAGAAACGTGGCTATGATGTGTTCCAGCGAATGCATCGCAGCCACGTCGATCACCGGCTCCCGATTGGGCCGTTTCAGCCGAATATCGTATGTCGTGACCGTGCCGCCGCCCACCTGATCCTCCCGGCTGAGAAAAATGCCGGGAACGATGCGCGTATGATCTACGGAAAAGCTCTGTATCAATTCCATTCTTCTCTCTCCTTTATGCTGTCTTTAGGTTCTCTCCACAGGGATGTCTTTACGGGTTTGATGATACTGGACAGGCACGGTCCCTCCCACGGTCTGCCGCGAAATCTCCCGGACCATGGCGTACTCATTGAGCAGCGTCCCGTCCCTCAGTCGGATCGCGTTCGGCTTGACCCCGGTGATCCGAAAGCCCATTTTTTCGTACAGCGCTCTTGCGCGGGTGTTGCCCTCAACGAAATCCAGTTCCATTTGCAGGATGTTTTCGTTTGCCTCCGCGATCCGTATCAATTGCTCAAAAAGACACGTGCCGATGCCCTGATTCCAGTATTCGCGCAGCAGGGCGATGGCAACGTTGGCGCGGTGCCTGGTTTTGAGGCCCGTGCTCCACGTGATCTGGCAGTTTCCGGCGATCTTTCCCTGGACCAGGCAGACCAGCATGGCCTCATGGTCCGATCCGTTGACTCTGTCAAACAGCGTCTTTTCCCCCTCCGGCGTGTACTTGCCGCACTCCTCCGGATAGCGAAGAACAAACTCCGTCTCCTCCGCCGAAAGCCTAAGGTAGTCCAGCATTCCTTGGATATCTTCCTCCTTCGGGCTGCGGATCAGAGCCTCCCGCCCATCCTTCATGGTGAATGTAAACGCATCTACGATCATGGTTCTCCTCCGTAGTTTCATATCCGCCGCCGCAGGGCAGCTCCCCCGCCGCCGATCTGCCGATCACGAACGCGCCTTTAAAAACGCCTCCGCCTTTTGCACCGTCTGCCGGTCGGAATCAAAGGTCAGCGCTGCCAGCGCTTCCCGATAGGGCAGCCATTCGATTTCCCTGACCTCTTCCTCCTGGGCGGTTACGTCGCTGCCTTGCGCGCGGGCGAGAAAGAAGACGACCGTCTTCATGCAGCCCTGGTAGGGGCTGTATTCGATGGTCTCCCGAAAGCCGTCAATGAACGCCACCGTCAGGCCTGTCTCCTCCATGATCTCACGCGCCGCCGTCTGGTGCTCGGTCTCATTCTTCTCCACGTGTCCCTTGCAGATGGAGCGATGGCCTTTCTGCATCAGCTCGACCAGGTAAAGGCGCCGTCCGTCCCGTATCGTATAGATCACAGCGCCGCAGCTCTTTTCTCGGATCACGGGTCAAATCATCCTCTCCACCGGGCAAAACCCAGAATACCCGGATTAATTATACCACGGCTGCCGTATAAGGGCAACAAGAAACCTCACTTGTGCTGATAGACCGCAGTAAATCAAAAAACATCATGCCTCAGGAAAAGAAGAACGTGACCGCCGCGCTTCATCGGTATCGATCCAGATATATAATCTCTCATCCGTTTTATCTGTAATAACGCCTCCGTTAGCCAGTGCGGCAGCTTGAGAAGGTACGTTATCTGTACGGATCGTTACCAACGCTTTTTGAACACCAATCTCATTCGCCTGTTCAAGCAGCAGCCGAAGTATTGCATTACCGTATCCTTTTCCGCGGAATCGCGGGGCAATGGCACACCCAATGTTTCCGCCTTCTCTGCGCAATGCGTCGGTCAGGCAATGTCTTACTTTGCCAAAGCCGACAGGCGTACCGTCCGCAAAGAGCCAGAATGTGGTGGATGGGACTTTCCATCCGTCCTTCACCCCTTCCTGCACAGACAATTGATATTGCTTTGCCAGCCATTTTTTGAACTCGGAGAAAGAAAGGCCCTTTGCTCCGTTCATCAATCCGTTTTCTTCTTTCGGGATTTCCTGAAGCATGTTGTAAATGTCCATTCCATCATTCAAAGTCAATCTTTTCAGTTCCAGCATGATTACGCCCCCTGTCCGTCCCGATTATTGAGGTAATTATATGATCATCAGCCGCAAAAAACAACAAGAAAACCTCTTTTGCCTGTCAGGACAAACATCATTCAAAAATGTCCTTTTCTCTGAAAACAAATGAGTCATTCTTGTTGGTAACCGCAACGATAAAAACCCTGCCGAACGACAAAAGAGGTTTCTTTGTTGTGTAAGAGCGTACAAACGTACATTTTTTGAGGTAAAAACACACAAACGTAACGCTGTTATCCCGGTAAACGGGAATTTATAGATCAAACCTAAAAATACATTTTTCGGTATCGCCATCGTTGACCCTCATGTCGTTATCTTCAGGCAATTCTGCGATTTCCAATAATTCACCTTTCAGGTATTCAAGGGTTTTCCTTGAAGGCCAGTTATCCGGATCGCAAGTAATATACAGATGATCCATTCCATGCCTCTTGGCAAGTTCAAACAACAGCATACATGCTTTTGCTGCATAATGGTGACCACGGTATTCTTCATTGATGCTGTAACCAATATGGCCTCCGTAATAAAGGCCGTCATTATATCCGATTCTCAAATCGCATTGCCCCATACCGTTCCCTTGCTTATCGCAAATCATAAAATGATATGCGGGAACCCAGTTTCTCACGGGATCGGCTTCCGCTTTCCGTTCCAAGAGCAGCTTGATTTCGTTGCTTTCCAGAAAATCCGTATCTAAAAAAACCATAATCAACTCACCTGCAAATACCGATTTGTTAAGATAATTATACTATGTTTGACTCCGATGTACAACAATAAAAACCTCTTTTGCCCCGGTAGACAAAAGAGGTTTCTTTCATGGGAAAGAGTGCGCAAACGTACACCAAAGCATAGAAAGAAGGCCTAAAAGTATACCAGTACAACATAGATCGCATCTTTGACCTTGTATATTTAAGTACTGATTTTATCTATTCCGATCGAGTGAAGCAGTTTCTCGCCCACGTCATAGACCATTTTAAAGGCGTTTTCCTTCGGCAGCCTGTAACTGTCGTGCATCATCATGACCGCCAGGCCGTGGGTGTAGATCACGATATCCTTCACAGTATTGCCGATCGTCTCGGGCGGGACGTCATATTCCCCGGCAAGCAGATTTGCCGCGTCGGCGTCGAATTCAAACGAAAAGATGCTTTTGTTGTCCCGCACCGGCTCCCCGATGGTATCCATCGGGTCGTCCACAGTGATGAAGCGAAATACATTCGGGTGCTCACAGGCGATGGAAAGATAATAGACTCCGGAAGCAAAGAAGGCGTCGATGGCGTTTCTTCCGGTCATCTGCTCCGGGAGCCCTGCAAAAGCCCTCGCGTTCGCATATCGGAACAACTCCTTTTTCAGTTCCTTCATGCTGCCGAAAACCCAGGAAACGGGCTGCGTCGAGCAGCCGAGCCTTGATGCGATCGCCTTGATCCCGACAGCCCCGATCCCGGCTTCGTCCAGAATCTCATAGGCAGCCTGCAGGATCATCTCCCGCGTGATCCGAACTTTTCTGCCCATATCGGCCTCCTGTTAATACGGTTTGAAGTCGAGCGGCTTGTCACATTCAAACGCCGCCGCTATCTGTTCAAAGCCTTTTGCGGCCTGTGTCTTCAATATGTGCCCGACGTAGATACGCACGGGGAGAGGGAATTTCTCGTGTCCCGTGAACTTTTTGCACGCTTTGGAATTGAAATCTCCGTTAAGAGCATATTCCCGGCCCATGTCCGCATATGGGTCGGTGACTTTTTCCCGCCATTCTCCTTCAAAGAAACGGATCATGAAGTTGTCGCCCTTTACGAGCGTTCCCATGTACGCGCATCCGAGTTTGCCCGCCAAGATCTTAAGATAGGCCTCTCCGCAGCGAAGCTGTACACCTTCCATAAATCCGCCCTGCAGGAGGAACGCCATCTTCGATCCGTCGCTTTTGGGTGTGAGAGTCTCAAGGAACTCCATCAGAAGCCCCGGGATGCACTCCACGTAGAGGGGAAGCGCGATCAAAATGACGGTGTTCCGGTCAAAGGCCTGCCGGATCTGATCCCAGGATCCTCTGTCGGAGATCTCGTACTGCTCAAAGGAGGCGCCGTTTTCACGCAGGCCTTCGGTGAATTTTACCAGGATATAATTCGTGTTGCTGTATTTTTTGACCCGCGGGCTTCCGTTTATGATCAGCACATGCATGATACCGCCTCCTTCATTTCGCCTCTTTCAAACACGCCCAGGGACTTCCGCATGAAGTTCAGGGCGGCTCTTTCGCTCCATCGCTTCAAATACGCTTTTTCAACGCTTCCGAGACAGATCAGTCCAACGTCGGGCAGTTTCTCATATCGCGGCACGTGCCGCAGCTGCCCTTTGTAAAACGTCAGATACATCGTCAGGATCGGAAGCATCCTGTCATAGACGTTCTTTCCTTTATGGTCCAGGAACCCGAGGGCCGTGTCCGAAATGACCCACATCTGGTCCGCGTGCACGATCTTTTTCAGGATCCTTTCAAAATCATCCTTGATCGAGCATTCCCCGGGGGTTTTCAGCCAGCAGTGATTGCAGCCGATGCAGGGACTGATCCGAAGACCTCCGGCCTCGATGATCTCAAAGTCGGCCCCGCGGCCTGCCAGGGAATTTTTCAGATCATCCGTTACGGATGCGTCTGTGGTGGTATTTACGATCAGTATCATTCTTGTCGAATCCGCCTTTCCTTTTGTTTTATAAACGCGTTTACATTAACGTGTTTATATTATAACGGATCCCCGGATTTGTCAAGTATTTTTTTCACAGATCGTTTTTCGCCCAAAATGCAAGAAGAAACCTCTTTTGTCCCGGTAGACAAAAGAGGTTTCTTTGATGTGAAAGAGCGCGCAAAAGGACACCAATCCAAAGAAAGAACGCCCAAAAGACATTCACGGTGTGCAGAAAAGCAGAAGCGGTCACATAAGAGGAAGGCCTATGTGGTGCACCTCATGTAAATATCGTTCAAATGTGACAAAGAAGCGCTCAAAAGCATAGCGATCATCATTGCCGCAGATATATAACAGATGATTCCACCAACAGGCATATCCGTTCTGGTCTTCAATCTTTTCATTCTGATACCACGTCACAAAGGCTCGGAAATATCGCAGCGGCGTTTCATCAGTGTAAAAGGAAGAGGCATACTCCATGCCAGACAACTGATCCCGCAAAGATAGTAAAGACGGATTCCCAAAATACACACCGGGTCTTTTCTTCACATCCGCAAAGAACTTTAACTCGTCGAATTCTCGTGTAACACGCATTTGCTCCACTCCTCCTCTTGGTTCATATTCCTGCATTCTGCATTTTGCATTTCCCTGTCTTTGCGGGGAAAGCGTGGCCGGCAGATTGCCGGCGCTACAGGCGGGCTCAGAACGCCCACTTTCCCCTGCGGAAGATGGGAACGGTCTTACCGTCGTGGGTTACCGCGTCGATGTCCAGGCCTTCGTAGCCGATCATGAAATCGTTGTGCTCCATGGAGTCGTTAATTCCCATCGCCCGGCACTCATCGATAGTCTTGCTCTCAAAACCGCGGATCGTGTTGGTGAAGCCCATGCCCAGAGCCAGGTGGCAGGCGGCGTTCTCGTCGAAGAGGGTATCCCAGAAGAGAATGCCGGACTCGGAGATGGGGGAATTCACGGGCACCAAGGCGCACTCGCCCAGATAGGCGGCGCCTTCGTCCATGGCGATCATCTGCTCCAGCAGGGCCTGGTTCTTCTCGGCCTTGACCTCCACGGCCTTGCCGCCCTCGAAGCGGACGGAGAAGTTCTCGATCAGCTCGCCGTTGTAGCTGAGGGGCTTGGTGGCGTAGACGATGCCCTCGGCCTTGCCTCGCATGGGAGAGGTGTAGCACTCCTCGCTGGGGATATTGGCGTCAAAGGGCAGACCTGCGATCGTGGTCTCCTGGCCGCCGAGGAAGGTCCCCTCGGGGATCATGCCGACGGTCAGGTTCGTGCCGTTGTCGCCCCGGTAGCGCAGCTCGGCTATGCCCAGGCTGTTCAGATATTCGCAGCGATCATGCAGATCCTTGTTATGGGCCTCCCAGGCGGCGATGGGATCCTCGCCGTCGGCGCGAGAAGTGAAGAGGATTGCCTCCCAGAGCTTTTCGATGGCCTGATTCTTTTTAAGGCCGGGGAAGACCTTCTTGGCCCAGGCCGCGCCGGGCACGGCCGCGATACACCACTG
>DGHJ01000095.1:1778-3000 GCA_002392625.1 Oscillospiraceae bacterium UBA3851 | reverse complement strand
GCCCCATATTCCAAAGCCCGTATCAGAAACCGTGTTGAGGAGGAAAGAGATGAAACAAGACCTCTCCCGTGCATCAGAAATTATCGAGCGCTACGATTGCGCCGAGCACAATCTGATCGCCATCATGCAGGAGATCCAGACGGAGTACAAGTATCTCAGCGAGGCTGCGCTCCTGCTGATCGCCGAGAAGCTGGGCATCAGCGCCGCCAGGGTGTACAGCGTGGCCACGTTTTATGAGAATTTCTCGCTGGAGGCCAAGGGCAAGCACATCATCAAGATCTGCGATGGCACTGCCTGCCATGTCCGCAAATCCCAGCCCATCTACGACGCGATCCATCAGTATCTGGGCCTGACCGGCAAGAAAAAGACCTCGGACGACGGCGCCTTCACGCTGGAGACGGTGGCCTGCCTGGGCGCCTGCGGCCTGGCTCCGGTCATGACGCTGGATGGCGAGGTACACGCCAAAATGGATCCGGATTCCGCGCTGGCCCTGCTGGAGCAGGTCCGCAGAGAGGAGGACGCCCAATGAAACGCGCTAAGCTGTCCCGCGAGACCTTCCATGTGATGCAGTCCAACGCAAAGAACGCACTGCGCCAGGCCGAGAGCCGCCCGTCCGTGCTGATCTGTGCCGGTACCGGCTGCATTGCCGGCGGCGCCATGAAGATCTATGAGAACATGAAGACCGAGTGCGAGAAGCGCGGATTGCAGGTCTATGTAGGCCTGACCCACGACAACTCGGAGGAGCAGGAGCTGCACATCAAGATGAGCGGCTGCCACGGCTTCTGCGAGATGGGCCCGCTGCTGCACATCGAGCCCATGGGCATCATGTACATCCACGTCAAGCCTGAGGACTGCAGCGAGATCCTGGACAAGACGGTGATGAACGGCGAGATTATTGACCGCCTGGTGTACCACCTGGACGGCGTGGCCTATCCCCGCCAGCAGGACATCCCCTTCTACAAAAAGCAAGCTCGCGTGGCACTGGCCAAGTGCGGTCAGAGCGACGCCGAGGACCTGCGGGAATACATTGCCAAGGGCGGCTACTCCGCCTTTGAAAAGGCCCTGTTCGAGATGACGGACCGGGAGATCTGCAACACCATCATCGACTCCGGTCTCCGGGGCCGCGGCGGCGGCGGTTTCCCCGCCGGACGCAAGTGGGAGAGCGTTCGCAAGAATAAGGCGGACGTCAAGTATGTGGTCTGCAACGGCGACGAGGGCGACC
>DGHJ01000095.1:0-1721 GCA_002392625.1 Oscillospiraceae bacterium UBA3851 | reverse complement strand
CCCGGCGCGTTCATGGACCGCTCCATCATGGAGGGCGATCCCCACTGCGTGCTGGAGGGCATGATGATCGCCGGCCTGGCCTCCGGCGCCAGCGAGGGCTATATCTACGTCCGCGCAGAGTATCCTCTGGCGGTGGATCGGCTCCGTACCGCCATTGCCAAGGCCGAGGAGATGGGCCTGCTGGGCGACAACATCATGGGCAGCGACTTCAGCTTCCACATCCACATCAACCGCGGCGCCGGCGCCTTCGTCTGCGGCGAGGGCAGCGCCCTGACCGCCTCCATCGAGGGCAAGCGCGGCATGCCCCGCGTCAAGCCGCCCCGCACGGTGGATCAGGGGCTGTGGGAAAAGCCCACGGTGCTCAACAACGTGGAAACCTTTGCCAATGTACCCCAGATCATCCTGAAGGGCGCCTCCTGGTACCGCAGCATCGGCACCGGCAACAGCCCCGGCACCAAGACCTTTGCCCTCACCGGCAACGTGGTCAACACCGGCCTGGTGGAGGTGCCCATGGGCACCACCCTGCGTGAGATCATCTTTGATATCGGCGGCGGCATCAAGAACGGCAAGAAGTTCAAGGCCGTGCAGATCGGCGGCCCCAGCGGCGGCTGCCTCACCGAGGAGCATCTGGACGTGCCCCTGGATTTTGACAGCCTGAAGAAGCTGGGCGCCATCATCGGCTCCGGCGGCCTGGTTGTCATGGACGAGGACACCTGCATGGTGGAGGTGGCCCGGTTCTTCATGCACTTCACCCAGAACGAGTCCTGCGGCAAGTGCGTGCCCTGCCGCGAGGGCACCAAGCGCATGCTGGAGATCCTGGAGCGCATCATCCACAACGAGGGCACCGAGGCGGATCTGGATCTGCTGGAGGAGCTGTCTGACACGATCTCTTCCACGGCCCTGTGCGGCTTGGGTCAGAGCGCCTGCAAGCCCGTGATGAGCACACTGAAGTATTTCCGCAACGAGTATCTCTACCACGTGCGGGATCACCACTGCCCCATCTGCGACGGGGCAAAGAAGCACCCGGTCATCGACCCGGAGAAGTGCAAGGGCTGCGGCAAGTGCCGCAAGAACTGCCCCATGGAGGCCATCGAGGGCAGCGTCAAAAAGCCCCACGTGATCGACGCCGCCAAGTGCATCAACTGCGGCGCCTGCATCCAGAACTGCCCCTTCGGGGCCATTGAGGAGGGTTAAGCCATGGCAAAGGGAATCATGTATATCGACGGCCTGCGTGTGCCCTTCGACGGTGAAAAAAATGTTCTGGCGGTGATCCGCAAGGCCAATATCGACATGCCCACGTTCTGCTACTATTCCGACCTGTCCGTATACGGCGCCTGCCGCATGTGCGTGGTGGAGGATGAGAGCACCGGCAAGATCGACGCCAGCTGCTCCATGGAGCCCCGTGACGGCATGCGCATCCGCACCAACACCGCCCGGCTTCTGAAGCACCGCCGCGTGAATCTGGAGCTGATGCTGGCCAGCCACTGCCGCGACTGCACCACCTGCGAGAAGAACAGCGCCTGCACGCTGCAGCGCCTGGCGCTCCAGTTCGGTATCCGCCGCGTCCGCTTCGCCGACACCCGTCCCCAGTATGAGATCGACGCCACCTCCCCCGCCGTGGTGCGCGATCCCAACAAGTGCATCCTCTGCGGCGACTGCGTGCGCGTCTGCGAGGAAGTCCAGGGCATGGGCATTCTCAACTTTGCCTTCCGCGGCTCCAA
>DGHJ01000007.1:3577-6206 GCA_002392625.1 Oscillospiraceae bacterium UBA3851 | reverse complement strand
ATCCGTAATCCCCGTCCTATCCGCCGTTCCTCTACGGATTCCCACGACCAGCCTGCGGGCTGGTCTCGGAATGACAGATACGAGTGCCTGTCAACACCCTGTCATTGCGATGGGGTATTGCGAGGCGTCATTGCGAGGCGCGAAGCGGCGTGGCAATCCGCAGCTTCTCCCGCCCCGCAGCTGCGCCGGATGAGGTGTCGTCCCCGCGCAGGCCCCCGTTATCTCCGCATTTGGGCCGCGGTCAGCGTGTTCACCATCAGCATAGCGCGGGTCATGGGGCCCACGCCGCCGGGCACGGGTGTCAAGTAAGAAGCCTTGTCAGAGACTGCCTTCACACAGTCTCCGCAGAGCTTGCCGTCCTCGTCCCGGTTCATGGCCACGTCGATGACCACGGCGCCGGGCTTCACCATATCCTCCCGCACCAGCCCCACCTGTCCGGCGGCGGACACCAGGATGTCCGCCCGGCGGCAGTGGGCAGCCAGGTCGGCGGTGCGGGTGTGGCACACGGTGACGGTGCCCCCCGCCTGCAAAAGCAGCATGGCCATGGGCTTGCCCACGATGTTGCTGCGGCCGATGACCACGCACTCCTTCCCCGCCGGATCGACGTCATACCGCTTCAGCAGCTCCATGACGCCGGCGGGCGTGCAGGGCAGGAACCGGGGCGCGAACTGCATGATCCGCCCCACGTTGAAGGGGTGAAAGGCGTCCACGTCCTTTTCAGGGTCGATGGCCTCCAGGATCACCCGCTCCCGGAGCTGTCCCGGCAGGGGCAGCTGCACCAGGATGCCGTCCACGTCGTCACGCTCGTTCAGCTCCGCCACCAGTGCGAGAAGCTGCTCCTCGGTGGTGTCCTCCGGCAAACGGTGATCCAGACAGCGGATGCCGCACTCGCCGCAGTCGCGCTCCTTGCTGCGCACGTACACGGCGCTGGCGGGGTTGTCCCCCACCAGCACCACGGCCAGGGTCGGGGCCGTCTCCATTGTGAGGCACTTTTCCTTTACAGTCCGCTTGATATCAGCGGCCAGCGCCTTGCCATCCATCAAAATCGCGCTCATTGGGCATCCTCCTTCTTCTCCTCCGGCTCCTGCGCCGGGGTCTCGGCCTCCTGCGCGGGGGCGGCTTCCGGAGCGGTCTCCGTGACAGCCTCCGGAGCAGCTTCCGCCGCGGCTTCCGCCGCCTTGCGCGCCGCCACCTGGTTGACGAACAGCTCCTGGGGGTCGTGGGGGTGGAGCTTCAGATTCCACAGCAGCATGAAGAGCGCCACCAGCACCATGACCAGGCTCAGGGCCTGGCTGACGCGGATGGGCTGGCCGAAGATCTCCCAGCCGAAGAGGTACAGGCTGTCGGTGCGCAGCCCCTCGATGAAGAAGCGGCCCACGCCGTACCACAGGAAGTAGAACCAGGTGTTCTCGCCGTCGAACCGGCGGTTTTTGGCCACCACGGACACCATGAGGATAAGGCCGATGAGGTTCCACAGGCTCTCGTAGAGGAAGGTGGGGTGCACCTCGATCAGCTGGCCGGCCACGGTGGTCAGCTGCATGCGCCAGGGCAGGTCGGTCAGGGTGCCGAAGGCCTCCCGGTTCATGAAGTTGCCCCAGCGGCCCACGATCTGGCCGATGAAGAGGCCCATGACCACCAGATCCAGCATGGCGAAGAACTTGAACTTCTTGACCTTGGACAGCACGATCATCATGATGACCACGGCGATGACCACGCCGTAGAGGGCCAGTCCCCCGTCCCAGACGGCAACGGTGTCGGCCCAGCGGATGGATCCGTCAGCGTTGCGGTAGAGGTCCAGATAGAAGATGACGTAGTAGAGCCGGGCGCCGATGATGCCGCAGGGGATGCCCCACAGCACGGTGTCCATCACGTTGTCCTCGGACAGACCGAACCAGTGGCGCCGGCGCAGGCAGAAGACCAGGGCGATGAGCAGGCCCAGGGTGATGAGGATGCCGTACCAGTAGATGCCGTGGCCGATGTTGATGGCCTTGGACGGCAGGGTGAACGCCCAGTCGCCGAACAGCCCCGGAAACCGGATGGGGCTGTCGGTCATGATGTTGTACATATTGTGTCCTCCTTTGGGTGTGTGTATTTGAACAGGTTGGGTGCGTGTATCTGGGCAAGCCTTCCCCCTGAGGAGAAGGCGTCACGGCCGCAGGCCGTGCCGGATGAGGCGTCGCCCCGCAGGTGGCGAATGAGGCGTCGCCCCGCAGGGGGCGAATGAGGCGTCGCCCCGCAGGTGGCGAATGAGGGGGGTGTGCCCCGCAGATGGCGGATGAGGGGGGTGTGCCCCGCAGATGGCGGATGAGGGGTCTTGCGTCATTGCGAGGGCCGCAGGCCCGTGGCAATCCGTCCTACGTCCTATCCGACGTTCCTCTACGGATTCCCACGTCGGGCTGGCGCCCTCCTCGGAATGACAGAAGGGTTTTACATGAAAGGTTCTTCAGAACAGCCTGTCATTGCGGGGATTTCGCCGAAGCGCCGCCTCGTCGACAGAAACTTCACATCCCTCGCCGCGGTGTGCGACACCACGGCTCGTCCGTTTCGTTCTGTCTCCTCTCCCCACCGCAAACACTTCGTTGCTTTGCGGCGGGGACCCCATTTGAATGAAGCGAGGCGGAATCGAGGA
>DGHJ01000007.1:3166-3427 GCA_002392625.1 Oscillospiraceae bacterium UBA3851 | reverse complement strand
GCCGACGGTGAGCAAGAGTGTCCCGGTTTTCACGACCAACGGGAGCGAAAACCGGCTGACACGACGGTGGGCCGCGCGAAGCGCCCGTGGCAATCCGTATTCCCTCCGCCCTTGTCATTGCGAGGGCAGTGCGCACACTGCCCGCGGCAATCCGTCCTACGTCCTATCCGACGTTCCTCTACGGATTCCCACGTCGGGCTGGCGCCCTCCTCGGAATGACAAGTGCGGTACGTCCCAAATTTGTCATTGCGAGGGCCGCAG
>DGHJ01000007.1:635-2947 GCA_002392625.1 Oscillospiraceae bacterium UBA3851 | reverse complement strand
GTCCCCTGACTGAATGATTATACCACCCTTTCCCAGCATTTGCAAACCCCATAAATCCCCCGCAAAATACCCGTTGACAAAATCCGCCAACTCGTGTATGATGTGGTCAATCGATGAATAGGTTTTCCGCGCCGCGGGGATCTGTTCACCGATATTTTTTTACTTTAGAGAGTTAAAGGAGCAGTGACATGGAAAAGATCCGTGCGTTCCTCAAGCGGAAGAACGTGGTGTTCTCCGCCAAGCGCTACTTCATCGACGGCATGAGCGCCATGGCCCAGGGCCTGTTCTGCACGCTGCTGGTGGGGACGATCCTGAACACCATCGGCCAGCAGTTCCACATCGGGTTCCTCAACGCCGTCATCGTCACCATCGGCAAGGGCGATGGCGCCGTGGGCTACACCATCGGCGGACTGTGCTCGGCCATGGTGGGTCCTGCCATGGCCGTGGCCATCGGCTCAGCCCTGCAGGCGCCGCCGCTGGTGCTGTACTCCCTGATCGGCGTGGGCTTCGCCACCAACTATATGGGCGGGGCCGGCGGCCCGCTGGCCGTGTTCTTCGTGGCCATTCTGGCGGCGGAAATCGGCAAGCTGGTCAGCAAGGAGACCAAGATCGACATTCTGGTGACGCCCATCGTCACCACGCTGGCGGGCGTGGGCATTGCCGCGCTGATCGCCGCCCCCATCGGCACGGCGGCCAGCGCCGTGGGCAAGTTCATCATGTGGGCCACGGAGCTGCAGCCCTTCCTCATGGGCATTCTGGTGTCCGTGGCGGTGGGCGTGGCGCTGACGCTGCCCATCTCCTCGGCTGCCATCTGCGCGGCGCTGGGCCTGACGGGCCTGGCCGGCGGCGCGGCGGTGGCGGGCTGCTGCGCCCAGATGGTGGGCTTCGCGGTCATGAGCTTCCGGGAGAACCGCTGGGGCGGTCTGGCGGCCCAGGGCATCGGCACCAGCATGCTGCAGATGCCCAACATCCTGCGCAATCCCCGCGTCTGGATCCCGCCCACGCTGGCCTCTGCCGTCACAGGCCCCATCGCCACGTGCCTGTTCAAGCTTCAGATGAACGGCGCGCCGGTGTCCAGCGGCATGGGCACCTGCGGTCTGGTGGGTCAGATCGGCGTGTGGACGGGCTGGATCCAGCCCAGCGCCCAGGCCCTGGCCAACGGCGCCGCGCCCATCACCCCCACGGCCCTCGACTGGATCGGCCTGATGCTGATCTCCTTCGTGCTGCCGGCGGTGCTGACCTTGCTCATCGCCCTGCCCCTGCGCAAGCTGGGCTGGATCAAGGACGGCGACCTGAAGCTGGACCTGTAAGATCCTTAAATATGTTATCTGGGGAGGGCGCAGAGGCCCTCCCCTACATCATCCCCGTCCCTTTCATCCCCGTAGGGGCGGACGACTCTGTCCGCCCCGGTATGCCTCCCCGTACCGTCCAGCCTTGTAGGGGCCGTGGCACCTCAGCTAACGCATAAGTTCGCGCAGCCAAATCGAAGATTTGGGCACTCACTTATGTGCCCGCCCCTCTTCGTTTATTTCCCTGTCATTGCGAGCCAGTGACCGATGTCACTGGCGTGGCAATCCGTTCTCCCCTGCAGGGGCGGGGTTCCACCCCCGCCCCTTTTGCGTATCGTCCCACACCTTCGGGCGGCCGGGGACGGCCGCCCCTACATATTCTACCGCATCCCTCCCAGGGCGGGATCTGTGTGTCCCGCCTTTTTTCGTATATCCCCCTGTCATTGCGAGGGCTGCGCAGCAGCCCGTGGCAATCCGTCCTCCCCCGTCCCCCTCGTTCCCTTTACTTTTTGCCGCAAACCGTGTATAATACCCCTATCCGATCCGGAGAGGAGGAACCGCCATGGCAAAGCGTCCCGTGCGCCTGACCGTCGTCAGCGTGCTGCATATCGTGCGCCTGGTGTACCGCTCCCTCCTGCTGGTGGCCTTTGCGGTGATGTACTTTATCTACCTCTTCCGTGACGGCGAGAGCGTCCCCTCCCTGCTGGAGCAAAGGCCGGCCATCCTGGCCGTGATCTGGACGGTGTTCGCGGTGGAGATGGTCCTGCGGTTTTTCCCCTCGCCGCTGGAAAGCCCCGGCTGCCAGAAGCAGTTTGCCCGGAACTACCGCAAAACCGGCTCCACCGACATCCGCATCCAGGACAACAACGGCGTGGTGCTGGTGGCTCTGGTATGGCTCAGCTTCAACGCCGTGTTCGGCGCGCTCTATATGCTGGACGTGCTGGACGACGGGGCCATGATCCTGCTGAGCCTGGCCTATTCGGTGTGCGACATGATCTGCATCCTGTTCTTCTGCCCCTTCCA
>DGHJ01000007.1:0-529 GCA_002392625.1 Oscillospiraceae bacterium UBA3851 | reverse complement strand
TACGCCATGATGTTCACGCCGCTGTTCTTTCTCCGCTCGGCGTACAGCTGGAGTCTGCTGGCCCTGTCGGTGGGCCTGCTGGCCCGGTGGGAGCTCACGTTTTACAAATACCCGGAGCGTTTCTCCGAGCGCACCAACGGCTATCTGGGCTGCGCCAACTGCACGGAGAAGCTGTGTACCCACAAGAATCAGCTCAAGGACCTGTGGCAGCAGGTGGCGGAGTTCACGGAGAAGCGCCTGCGCAAGCTCCGCGGCGACGGGAAATAGGGCATCGCAGGCGGCCGGGGACGGCCTCCCCTGCATATTCTGCCGCATCCCTCCCAGGGCGGGACCTGTGTGTCCCGCCTTTTTTCGTATATCCCCCTGTCATTGCGATGGCTGCGCAGCAGCCCGTGGCAATCCGTCCTCCCTCTGTCATTGCGAGGGCGCGAAGCGCCCGTGGCAATCCGTATTCCCTCCTATCCGCCGTTCCTCTACGGATTCCCACGTCGGGCTGGCGCCCTCCTCGGAATGACAGATGCGATACGTT
>DGHJ01000059.1:723-12316 GCA_002392625.1 Oscillospiraceae bacterium UBA3851 | reverse complement strand
GGATGCGCATGTTCTCGATCTTGGCTACCTCCAGCGTGCCGTACTTCTGGGCCTCGGTGAGGGCGGCGCCGGGGATGTCCGTATGTACGTGGACCTTGAAGGCCTCGTCGTCCTCGCCGATGACCAGCGAGTCGCCGATGCTGTTCAGGTAGGTCCGAAACGGCTCGATGGAGCGGTCCGACGTCTTGCGAACGATGAACACCGTGTCAAAGGTAAAGGTGATGTCCTCGTCACCGATGGCGGCGAAGTCGGCCTTCTCCTTCTCTGCGGAACCGTCGATTTCGGGGACCTCCTCGCCACGGAGGCTGCGGAGCATGCCCTCCAGAATGATGAGGTAGCCCTTGCCGCCGGCATCCACCACGCCGGCCTTTTTCAGCACCGGATTCATATCGGTGGTCTCGGCCAGGGTGACGTAGCCGGTCTTGATGGCCTCGGCGAGCACGTACTCCACCTCGTTGTGCTCCTGGGCGGCCTCCACGGCCCGCTTGGCGGCCAGGCGGGACACCGTCAGCACGGTGCCCTCGGCGGGCTTCATGACGGCGCTGTAGGCGGTGGTCACGCCCTCGGTCATGGCGGCGGCCAGCTGGGCGCCGTCACACGCGTCCAGACCCTTGAAGGACTTGGACATGCCCCTGAACAGCAGGGACAAAATGACGCCGGAGTTGCCCCGCGCGCCCCGCAGCAGGGCGGAGGCGGTGGTCTTGGCGGCCTGGTCCAGTGTGGCGGGCTGACTGCGGCGCAGCTCGGCGGCGGCGGTCTGGATGGTCAGGCTCATGTTGGTGCCGGTGTCGCCGTCGGGCACCGGGAACACGTTCAGGTCGTTGATGGCCTGCTTCTGCTGGGTGATACAGGCGGCGCCGAACAGCACCATCTGCTTGAAGGCGCCGCCGCTGATTCTATCTGTCATCGTCTTACTTCTCCTTTGGCCGGGGCCTTCATGCGGGCATGGTGATGGAGTCCACGCAGACGTTCACGTCCCGTACCTCCACGCCTGTGTTCTTGGTGACCATATATTTGACCTCGTTCATGATCGAGCGGCACACGGTGGCGATGTTCACGCCGTTCTCCACGATGATGTGGAGCTCGATGGACACGGTGCCCTCCTCATTGTAGGTGACCTTCACGCCCTTGCTCATGGCCTCCGGCCGCAGCAGGTGGACCAGTCCGTCCTTCATGCTGCGATAGGCCATACCCTTCACGCCGAAGCAGTTGGTGGCTGCGGCGCCGGTAATGGTGGTGAATACGGCGTTGCTGATGGTGATCTCGCCGCAGTCGGTCTGTACCTTTATCATAGCGAACTTCCTTTCTCCGGGATAACCCGATGGAAACAAATCAACTTATTATACACGCATTCCGACCAAATAACAAGGGGGAAAATCAAGCCCTCAATAGCCCCGCTTCCGGTCCACGGCGCGCAGCAGCGGCAGGCCATGGGCAAAGCGGACCAGGTCCTCGCAGAAGAAGTCCACGTCCACGTCGCAGGTGTAGTCCAGGGACATGTTGCCGGAGATGTGGGGGGTGATGATCAGGTTCGGCGCGGTCCACAGGGGGTGGTCGGCGGGCAGGGGCTCCGGCACCATCACGTCCAGTGCTGCCCCGGCCAGACGGCCGCTGCGCAGGGCGTCCAGCAGCGCCTCCTGATCCAGCACGGTGCCCCGTCCCACGTTGATGAGGATGGCGTCCTGGGGCAGCAGGCTGATGCGCTCCCGGTTCAGCACACCCGCGGTCTCCTGGGTGTGGGGCAGGGCGGACACCAGAATATCCGTCTCCGGCAGGACCTCTGTCAGCTCCCGGAAGGTGATCACCCGGTCAAAGGCGGGGTCGGCGGGCTTGGCGGTACGCCGCACGCCGGTGACGGACGCGGCGCCCAGCGCCTTCATCCGCCGGGCCACAGCGGTGCCGATGTCGCCGGTGCCCAGCATGGTGACGCGGCTTCCAAAGATGGAGCGGGTGGGCATCATTCTGTGCCAGACGTGCTGCCGCGCCGCCTCCTGGAAGGTGGGCATCTGCCGCAGCAGCATCAGCGCCACCATCAGCACGTGCTCGGACATGGTCACGCCGTAGGAGCCGGTGGAGTTGGACAGCACCACGTCGCTGCTGGGATAGATGGCGTCGTCCACGTACTTATCCACCCCGGCGCTGCTGAGGCACACCCATTTCAGGTTGGGGAACAGGCGCAAAATCTCCGGCGCGGGGTTGCCGTAAAGCACCTCGTATTTGGCGCGCTCCGCCTCCGGCAGCTGGTCCACGGCGGTGCAGTAGGTCACGGCAAAGCCCAGGTCAGCGGCGGTTTTTACGATCTGGTCCCGGTGATTCTGATTCAGAAAGTGGTCAAATACAGCGATATGTCTCATGACATTTCCCTCCCGATTACGTATAGGATATGTTCGGCGGCACGGATGCCGTCGGCGGCGGCGGAGAGGATGCCTCCCGCGTAGCCGGCCCCCTCGCCGCAGGGATACAGACCTGCGATGCCGCTCTGCCCCGTTTTATCACGCGGGATGCGCACGGGGGAGGAGGAGCGACTCTCCACCGCCGTCAGCAGGGCGTCCGGCTGATCGTAGCCCCGGAGCCTCTGTCCCAGCAGGGGCAGAGCCTGGGCGATGGACTCCGCCACAAAGGGCGGCAGGCAATCGTGCAGATCGGCGTAGGTGACGCCGGGACGGTAGCTGGGCAGCACCTTGCCGGGTCCGTCGCTGGGTCGTCCGGCCAGGAAGTCCTCCACCCGCTGGCAGGGGGCCCTGTAGCCGCCGCCGCCCAGGGCGTAGGCGGCCTGCTCCAGCTGGCGCTGAAAGGCGATGCCGGCGAGCGGGTGGTCGCTGCCGAAATCCGCCGGTGTGACGTTGATCAGGAGTCCGCCGTTGATATTCTCGCCGTCGCGGGCGTATTCGCTCATGCCGTTGGTCACCACCCGGTCCGTCTCCGAGGCGGCGGCCACCACCTGCCCGCCGGGGCATACGCAGAAGGAAAAGGCGCTCCGTCCGTTGGGGAGATGGCAGGCCAGCTTATAGCTGGCGGCGCCCAGGGCCGGGTGTCCGGCGTAGGTCTTGTACTGGGCGGCGTCCATGTCCGATTGCCGGTGCTCGATGCGCACGCCTACGGCTAAGGGCTTGGGCTCCATGGGCACACCCGCCCCGTACAGCATCTCCATGGTGTCCCGCGCGCTGTGTCCCAGGGCCAGGATCACCTGCCGGGCGGGGAGGGTGTACTCCCCGCCGCCCACCGCCACGTCGATGGCGGCCACGGCTCCGTTTTCCATATGAAGCCCCGCCAGCCGGTGGCCGAAGCGGACGTCGCACCCGTTCTCCAGCAGCTCCCGCCTCATGTTTTTCAGCATCACGTGGAGCTTGTCCGTGCCCACGTGTGGCTTGGCGTCGGTGAGGATGGTCTCCGGCGCGCCGCAGGATACCATCTGTTCCAGGATCCAGCGGTGGCGCACGTCCCGCGTGCCGGTGTTCAGCTTCCCGTCGGAGAAGGCCCCGGCGCCGCCCTCACCGAACTGTACGTTGGACTCGGTGCTCAAAAGACCGGTCTCCCAAAAGACGTTCACGTCCCGGATCCGCTGCTCCGTGGCCTGGCCCCGCTCCAGCAGGATGGGCCTTGCCCCACAGCGGCTGAGCACCAGCGCGGCGAACAGCCCCGCCGGCCCCGCGCCCACCACCACGGGCCGGATCTCCGGGGCCTCCACGGCTTCGGGCAGGGCGTAGATCGGCGGCTCATAGATGCTGAAGCGGCGGTCATGGCAGCGGCGCAGCACCCGCTGCTCCTCCGCCACCTCCACAGCCACCGTGTAGACCAGGGCCACGTCCTCGCGGGCGTCCACCGCCCGGCGCAGCACGGTCAGGGAGCGGATCTCGCTCCGGGGCAGGCGCAGCAGCCTGGCCGCCCTGTCCCACAGCGCGTCCTCGCCCTGATCGGGATGCAGTTTGATCTGGTCCAGCCGCAGCATGGATCGCACCTCGTTTCCAAAAAATTCATAAATGATCGGGAGAAATTAAAGATTATTTTAAGATTTCTGCTTATGATAAAGGACAGAAAGCAAAAAGAGCCGCCTCGTTCCCTATGATACCATAAGAGGCGGCGGCCCACAAGCAAAACCGCATGGTAAAGAGGAGGTCATTTTTATGACGAACGAATATAACGAGTTTGAAACCGGATCTGAGAGCCCGGACAGCAGCTATCACTTCACCAACCGGGACGATCTGCCCAAGGACGATTACCGCCCCGCCGATGAGGAGCCGGTATACCGGGCCGAGCCGTACCGCCCGCAGACGTCCCGCACCCCCGCTCCGGCGGTGGAGGAGCCGGTGAAAAAGAGCTTCTTCCGCCGCACCGGCGTCAAGGTGGCCGCTCTGCTGCTGGCCGTGGCCATGGTGGCCGGTCTGTGCGGCTACGGCGGCGCAGTCCTGGCCCGCGGCGCCTCCTCCGGCTCCACCACCCGCACCACGGTGCAGCAGAGCCAGCGCAGCGCCGTGGACGTTTCCGTGCGGCGGGTGGAGGGCAACACCCTCATGACCCCGGCTGAGGTCTACGCCGCCGCAGTGAACTCCGTGGTGTCCATCAACAGCACCTCCCGCAGCACCAACGTGTTCGGCCAGCCGGTGGAGAGAGCCAGCGCCGGCAGCGGCTTCATCATCACCGCCGACGGCTACGTCGTCACCAACCAACACGTGGTCAAGGGCGCCACCGCCGTCACGGTGACCCTGTACAACGGCGAGACCTACGACGCCACCGTGGTGGGCGGCGACAGCGACTATGACGTGGCCGTTCTGAAGATCGACGCCGCCGGCCTGCAGGCCGTGACCCTGGGCAGGAGCGCGGACCTGAACGTGGGCGACACGGTGCTGGCCATCGGCAATCCCCTGGGCGAGCTGACCTTCTCCATGAGCCAGGGCATCGTCTCCTGCTGTGACCGGGCCATCAACGTGGACGGCACCCCCTTCAACATGATCCAGCTGGATGCCTCCATCAACCCCGGCAACTCCGGCGGCCCCCTGCTGAACCTGTACGGCGAGGTGGTGGGCATCGTCTCCGCCAAGTATTCCACCTACGCCTCCACCACGGTGGAGGGCCTGGGCTTTGCCATCCCTATGGATGACGTGCAGACCATCATCACCGACATCATGGAGAACGGCCAGGTGACCAACAAGGCCTATCTGGCCATCACCGCCGGCACCATGACCGAGTCCATGGCCGCCCAGTACCGCATCGGCGTCACCAAGGGCGTGTTCGTCTACTCCGCCGTGGAGGGCGGCGCCGGCGAGAAGGCCGGACTGAAGATGGGCGACGTGATCACCAAGGTCAATGACACGGAGATCACCTCCATGGAGGATCTGGCCGCCGCCAAGAAGGGCTTCAAGGCCGGCGACACCGTGACGCTGACCGTCTACCGCGACGGCACGTATATCACCACCGAGCTGACCTTCGACGCCCAGCCGGAGACAACCGGCCAGGAGGAGCAGGAGCAGACGGAGCAAACCTATCCCTGGGGCGGTCAGCAGATGCCCGACGGCTGGGAGGACTTCTATAAGTACTACTTCGGCGGCAACTGGAATCCCTGGGGCAGCTGGGGCAACTGATCCTCTGATTAAAACTGAAAAGGGCGTGCTGTAAAATGCCCGCTCCTGTCATTGCGAGGCCCCAACGGGGCCGTGGTGATCCGTTTCTCCCGCAAAGAGAGCGGATTGCCACACCGGTGACGCCAATCACCGGTTCGGAATAACGGTTGCAGCGCATTTTGCAACACGCCCTTTTTCATTCTTTCTCGTGCCTTCGTGAGCCGAGCGCGCCGCCCAGCCGGGCCAGCAGGCCGCCCTGCAGCCGCCTCAGCGCCTCCGCGGCCCCCTTGTGTCCGCCGTCCGCCGCCTTTTGGTACAGGGCGGCGGCGCGTTTTTTGTCCCTCTGCACGCCCTGACCCGTCTCGTAGAGAGCGGCCAGATGAAAGGCGGCCAGGGGGAACCCCATGTCGCAGGACTTCTGATACCAGGCGGCCGCCTTGGCCGGGTCCCTGTCGCAGCCGTACCCCTTTTCATAGAAGAACCCCAGGTTGTTGCAGGCCACCCGGTCGCCCTGGAGGGCGGATTTATGATAATACGCAAAGGCGGCGCCGAGGTCCTGCTTGACGCCGATGCCCCGCTCACAGCAATAGCCATACTGGCACTGGGCGCCGGGGTGGCCCCGGTCGGCCGCCATCCGGTAGAGCCGGGCGGCCTGGGCGGGGTCCTTTGCCACGCCGCGCCCGGTGAAAAACAGGTTGGCCAGAAAGAACTGGGCCGTCACGTCCCCCTGCCGGGCGGCCAGCAGATAGAGCTTCACCGCCTGCATGGGATCCTTTTCCACGCCAATGCCGTTCTCATAGCACACGCCCAACGCCCGCTGCCCGCCGGCAAAGCCCCGGTCGGCGGCGCGGCGATAGAGGGCGGCGGCCTCCCGCTCGTCCTTCTCCACGCCCCGCCCGGCCTCGTGGTGGAGGCCCAGGAAGAACATGGCCCGCGGGAAGCCCTGCTCCGCGGCCCGGCGGAAGCAGTCCACGGCCTTCTCATCGTCCTGGGGTATGCCGATGCCGCCGCGGTACAGCACGCCCAGGTTGCAAAGTCCCTCCGGGCTGCCCGCCTGGGCGGCGCGGCGGTACCATTCCACGGCCTTGGCCAGATCCTGCTCCACGCCCCGGCCTGCCTCGTAGCACACGCCCAGGTGGGCCATGGAGCGCAGATGTCCCGCCTGGGCGGCGCGGCGGAAGCAGTCCGCCCCGCGCTGGTTGTCCGTGGGGGTCCCCCGGCCGCAGATGCAGCACAGGCCCAGCTGGAACAGGGCGTCCGGCTGGCCGGTGCGGGCGGCCTGCTCATACCAGTGAAAGGCGTCCGCTGCGCTCTCGGCGGTGCCGACGCCGTTGTCGTAGCATTTGCCCAGGAAGAACTGAGCGCGTATCAGCCCCATCTCGGCGGCCTGGCGAAACAGCTCAAAGGCTTTTTTGCTGTCCGCTGCGCACCCCTTGCCCTGGAAGTACAGCACGCCCAGGGAACAGATGCCGTCGGGGTAATTCTGCCGGGCGGCCTCCTCGTACAGTAGGAAGGCCTTCCGCAGGTCCTGGGGCACGCCGTGGCCGAACTCACAGCACACGCCCAGCAGCGCCTGGGCGCGGGGCAGACGCTGCTCCGCCGCGCGGGCGAAAAGGAGCGCCGCCCGGCCGTAGTCCTGGGGCACGCCCACGCCGTGGTAGTAGAGCACCCCCAGGTTGCACTGGCCCATGGGATAGCCCCGCCGCGCCGCCTCCTTGTAGAGGATCACCGCCTTGCCTATATCCCGCTCCGTGCCCTGGCCGTTCTCATAGCATACGCCCAGATCGCACAGGGCGGGGGCGAACCCGGTCTCGGCGGAGCGGCAGAAGAGCGCGAAGGCGGCGCCGGGGTCCTGCTCCGTTCCGATGCCGTTGTCGCAGCAAACGGCCCGCCAGTAGCACCCCGCCGGATCGTCGTCCTGGGCCTGGCTGAACCAGTAAAAGGCCTGGTCCGGGTCCTTTTCAGTGCCGTTGATGCCGAACAGACAGTTCAGTCCCATCTGCACCTGGGCGCTGGCCACGCCGTCCTCGGCGGCCCGTCGGCACTCCTCCAGCCGCTCCCGGATCTGCCGGCGGCGCTCATCGGCCAGCTTCAGCATCTCCGGGGCGAAAAAAACCACCTGCCCGTCGCCTCCGCCGGACGCGGCTGCGCTGTTCTGGTTGTCTCTGTTCTCATCCATATCCGATCCCTCACGGGGCGATCCGCTCGCCCCCTCCGTCAAAGGTATGTCTCTTTTGCCCAGTATACCACAATTTTTGTCCCGTGACAATCACACTGTTCCCCCCGTCGGCACTTGCACATTTGCGGAAAAGATGGTATGATTCTCAATTAGAAATCGTTAGGGAGGTATCTCTATGAAATTAGGTATCGTGGGTCTGCCCAACGTGGGCAAGTCCACCCTGTTCAACGCCCTTACCGGCTCGGCCGTGGAGACGGGCGCCTACTCCAACGCAGCCGCCAAGCCCAATATCGGCCAGGCCAAGGTGCCCGATGAGCGGCTGGACTGGCTGGCAGAGTACTATCACCCCAAGAAGTACACCCCCGCCACCATCGACTTTGTGGACGTGGTGGGCATCAAAAAGGGCGCCGGCCGCGGCAACGCCTATCTGCAGACCATTCGCCAGGTGGACGCGCTGGTCCACGTGGTCCGCTGCTTTGAGAGCGACGAGCTGTTCACCGAGAGCGCCGATGCCGTGCGGGACGCCGAGACGCTGAACCTGGAGCTGATCCTGGCGGACATCGAGCTGGTGGAGCGCCGCCTGGACCGGGCCAAAAAGAACGCCAAGAGCGGCGACAAGAAGTATAAGCGCGAGGTAGAGATGTGCACCGAGCTGCTGGCCCACCTGGAGGACGGCAAGGCCGCCAGCACCTTCCCCTTCACTGAGGAGGACAAGGACATCCTCCAGGACGGCGGATTGCTGACCATCAAGCCCGTCATCTACGCCGCCAACCTGGACGAGGACGGCATGGCCGACTACGCCAACAACGCCCAGTTCCGGGCGCTGGCCGGCCTGGCTGAGAGCCAGGGTGCGGCGGTGCTGCCGGTGGCGGCCAAGTTCGAGGAGGACATCTCCGGCATGGACGACGAGGACGCCGCCATGTTTATGGAGGAGTTGGGTCTTACCGAGCGGGGCCTGGACCGTCTGATCCGCACGTCCTACGATCTGCTGGGTTACATCTCCTTCCTCACCGCCGGCGAGGACGAGGTGCGGGCCTGGACCATCGTCCGGGGCACCAAGGCGCCCCGCGCCGCCGGCAAGGTCCACACCGACATCGAGCGCGGCTTCATCCGGGCTGAAATCGTTGCTTTCGACGCGCTGAAGGAGTGCGGCACCATGGCCGCCGCCAAGGAGAAGGGCCTGGTGCGCATGGAGGGCAAGGAGTACGTCATGCAGGACGGCGACGTGACCTTCTTCCGCTTCAACGTGTGATGAAGTATCAGGCTGTTTTATTCGATCTGGACGGCACGCTGCTGAACACCCTTGGCGACATCGGCGGTACGCTGAACGTGGTGCTGGAGGCCAACGGCTACCGTCCCCACACCATGGCGGAGTACCGCAACATGGTGGGCAACGGCGCACGGCGTCTGACAAAAGACGCCCTGCCGGATGGCACGTCCGAGGACGAGGTGGAGCGGATCTATCTTCTCTACCGGGATTACTACCGGGATCACCCCTGCAGCGTGACGGTGCCCTATCCGGGTGCCGTGGAGCTGCTGGAGACGCTGCGCCGAAACGGCGTGGCGGCGGCCATCGTGTCCAACAAGCCGGAGGTCACGGCTCAAAAGCTGGTGGACCGATTCTTCCCCGGCGTGATGGCGGTGGGCGACGACGGCGTTCACCCCCGCAAGCCGGCGCCGGACAACGTGTACCGTGCGCTGGACCGGCTGGGCGTGGCCCCTGCTGAGGCGCTCTACGTGGGCGACAGCGAGGTGGATGCGGCCACGGCGAAAAACGCCGGCATGGACGCGGCCATCGTGGGCTGGGGCTACCGGGACCGGGATTTTCTCCTGACCCACGGCGCCGCTGAGGTGCTGGACAGCTTCAGCCAATTGCTGGAAAAGATCATTTGACGAGTTGACAACGGGCCGATCCCGTGCTATATTGTATCGTAATCACGAAAAGGCATTGACGAGGACGCCGCCGGTGAATGACGTCAGAGAGGAGCTCATGTTGCTGCGAGAGCTCCCGTCGGAAACCGACAGGGCCACCGCCTCCGAGCCGCCCCCCCGAACAGGTCTTCTCAGTAGGCGGGGACGGGTTCTCCCGTTACAGAGATCACGAGCGACGGCGCATGCCGTAAGCAGGGTGGAACCGTGGAGTAAAGCATCTTTACCTCACCCCTGAAACCGATCAGGGGTGAGGTTCTTTTTATGCCCGCCCCCAAAGAAAAGGAGGAAAAACCATGTCCGAAGAAAACCTGTACACCTTTGAAAACGAGCAGTACCGCCGCACCTACTGGCACACCTGCTCCCACGTGCTGGCCCAGGCCGTCAAGCGCCTGTACCCGGAGGTCAAGCTGGCCATCGGCCCCAGCATCGACAACGGCTTCTACTACGATTTCGACGCGCCCTTCAGCTTCACCCGGGAGCATCTGGACGCTCTGGAGGCGGAGATGCGGAAGATCTGCAAGGAGAAGCTGAAGCTGGAGCGGTTTGAGCTGCCCCGTGAGGAGGCTATCCGCTTCATGGAAGTGAAAGAGGAGCCCTATAAGGTGGAGCTCATCCACGACCTGCCGGAGGACGCTGTCATCAGCTTCTATAAGCAGGGTGAGTTCACCGACCTGTGCGCCGGCCCCCATCTGGACTCCACTGGCCGCATCAAGGGCAACGCCGTGAAGCTGACCTCCAGCACCGGCGCCTACTGGCGCGGCGACAGCAACCGCAAGATGCTCCAGCGCATCTACGCCGTGGCCTTCCCCAAGAAGGAGGAGCTGGACGAGTACCTGAAGCAGCGGGAGGAGGCTCTCAAGCGCGACCACAACAAGCTGGGCCGCGAGCTGGAGTATTTCACCACCGTGGACTATATCGGTCAGGGCTTGCCCATCATCCTGCCCAAGGGCGCCCGCGTCATCCAGGTGATGCAGCGCTGGATCGAGGATGAGGAGCAGAAGCGTGGCTATCAGTTGACCAAGACTCCCTATATGGCCAAGCGGGAGCTCTATAAGATCTCCGGCCACTGGGATCACTACCGTGACGGCATGTTCATTCTGGGCGATCCGGACGATGAGACCAAGGAGTGCTTTGCTCTGCGTCCCATGACCTGTCCGTTCCAGTACCAGGTGTTCCTGAACCGCCAGCGCTCCTACCGCGACCTGCCCATGCGTCTGGGCGAGACGTCCACCCTGTTCCGCAACGAGGACTCCGGCGAGATGCACGGACTGATCCGCGTTCGCCAGTTCACCATTTCCGAGGGCCATCTGATACTCCGCCCCGACCAGCTGGAGGAGGAGTTCAAGGGCTGTCTGGATCTGGCCAAGTACTGCCTGGGCACGCTGGGTCTGCTGGATAAGTGCACCTTCCGTTTCTCCCAGTGGGATCCCGCCAACCCCGACAACAAGTACGAGGGCAGCGCCGAGCAGTGGGAGCAGGCCCAGCGCATTATGGGTCAGATCCTGGACGATCTGGGCGTGAAGTACGACATCGGCATCGACGAGGCCGCCTTCTACGGTCCCAAGCTGGATATCCAGTACAAGAACGTGTTCGGCAAGGAGGACACCCTGGTCACCATCCAGATCGATATGCTGCTGGCCCAGCGCTACGGCATGTACTATATCGACGAGAATGGCGAGAAGGCCCTGCCCTATATCATCCACCGCACCTCCATGGGCTGCTACGAGCGCACGCTGGCCTACCTGATCGAGGAGTACGCCGGCGCTCTGCCCACCTGGATGGCACCCGAGCAGGTCCGCTTCCTGCCTGTCACCGATCGCGCCGCCGACTACTGCGCCGAGGCTGCCAAGAAGCTGGAGGAGCAGGGCTTCCGCGTGGAGGTGGACTACCGCAACGAAAAGATCGGCAAGAAGATCCGCGAGGC
>DGHJ01000059.1:0-650 GCA_002392625.1 Oscillospiraceae bacterium UBA3851 | reverse complement strand
AAGGTGCCCTATATGCTGGTGGTGGGCGACCGGGATATGGAGAACGGCACCGTCTCCCCGCGCCACCGCTCCGACGGCGATCTGGGCGCTATGCCCATGGACGATTTCACCGCCCTGCTGCGTGAGGTCGTGGATACCCGGGCCAAGAAATAAGAGCATTCCAAAAGGAGAATCATCATGAAGATCACATGGCTGGGCCACTCCTGCTTCTGCGTGGAGTCGGCGGGCTACCGCATCGTGCTGGACCCCTATCAGCGGGTCAAGGGCTATGGCCCTCTGCATCTCACCGCCAACGAGGTGCTGTGCAGCCACGATCATTTTGACCACAATTTCCGTGAGGCGGTGACGCTGGAGCAGGGTGGTTCCTCTCCCTTCACTGTGAACACCGTGGCCACCTGGCACGACGATCAGAACGGCAGGATGCGCGGAGCGAACACCGTCCATATCCTCCGTGCCGAGGGGCAGACGGTGGTGCACCTGGGCGATCTGGGCCATCTGCTGACGGCGGACCAGGCGCTGCAGCTGCGCCGGTGCGATGTGCTGCTGCTGCCGGTGGGCGGCACCTACACGGTGGACCCCCAGCGTGCCAAGCAAGTGGCGGACGCCCTGGAGCCCCGGATCATCGTGCCCATGCACTATCGCCGCGGTCC
>DGHJ01000002.1:8357-10859 GCA_002392625.1 Oscillospiraceae bacterium UBA3851 | reverse complement strand
GGGAGATGAAGGAGTAGGTGATGATCTCATCATAGCCCACGCTGCGGCAGATGGCGCCCAGCCTGCGCTCCAGCTCCTGCTCCGGGGAGAAGCCTCCCCGTGTGGTCTCGCCCCGCATCAGCGTGCAGGGGATGTTGTTGTAGCCGTGGAAGCGGGCCACCTCCTCGGCCAGGTCCGCCATCAAGCGCACGTCGCCGCGCCAGGAGGGCACGGTGACCGTCCCGCCCTCCACGGTGAAGTCCAGCTTGCGGAGGATGGACACCATCTCGTCCTCGGCCACGTCGGTGCCCAGCAGGGCGTTGATCCTGGCAGGCTCCAGAGGCAGCGTGACAGGGTGGGGGACGAAGTTCAGCACGTCGATGACGCCGTCCAGCACCTCGCCGGCGCCCAGCAGCTCCACCAGCTCGCAGGCCCGGTTCACGGCAGGCAGGGTGTTCATGGGGTCCAGGCCCTTTTCAAACTTGGCGGAGGCCTCGGTGCGCATGCCCAGGGCCAGAGCACCCTTGCGGATGCAGGTGCCGTCAAAGGTGGCGGACTCGAACACCACGTCCACGGTGTCGGCCGCGATCTCACTGTTCTCGCCGCCCATGATGCCGGCCAGACCCACGGCGCGATGCTGGTCGGCGATGACCAGGTGGTTGGCATTCAGCTTGCGGACGTTGCCGTCCAGGGTGGTCAGCTCCTCGCCCTCGGAAGCGCGGCGGACGATGATCCTGCCGCCCTTGACGTAGCGGTAGTCGAAGGCGTGCATGGGCTGGCCGTACTCCATCATCACGTAGTTGGTGATGTCCACGATGTTGTTGATGGGGCGCACGCCCATGGCGCGCAGGCGCTGGCGCATCCACAGGGGGGAGGGGGCGATCTTCACGTTGCGCACCATGCGGGCGGTGTAACGGGGCACCAGATCGGCGTCGGGGGTCTCCACGTC
This sequence comes from Oscillospiraceae bacterium UBA3851, assembly GCA_002392625.1. Lineage (GTDB taxonomy): Bacteria > Bacillota > Clostridia > Oscillospirales > Oscillospiraceae > Vescimonas. The sequence goes on along the minus strand of DGHJ01000002.1, from coordinate 9,931 downwards.
CAGCAGATCAGTCAGCACGCCGTCGGCGCCGCCCTTGACCACCGGCTCGTGGAGATGGAGGGGCTTGTCAAAGGTGGCGGCGGCCTCACGGGCCAAGCCGATGATGCTCAGGCAGTCGGGCCGGTTGGGGGTGATCTCAAACTCCACCACGTGGTCGTCGGCGCCGATGATGGGCTTGATGTCGTCGCCGGGGACGCAGTCCTCATGCAGAATGAAGATGCCGTCGGGGATGCAGTGGGGGAACTCCCGCTGTTCAGCGTGAAGGTCTTCTACTGTACAGATGCTGTTATTGTTGGTGTTATAGGCCACCAGATCCCCGCTGTGCAGGTTGGGGCAGGCGGTCAGAACGGTGGTGACGCCGCTGCCGAAATCCACCGATACGGCGCCGTCGGGCAGGTTGTCCTCCAGAACCTCGGCGCAGACCACGGGACCGTAGATCTTGTGGCCGGGTCTGATGTCGGCGCTGATGGAAGGCTTGGCGGGGTCGATGGGGTGATAGTCATTCAGCAGGGCGGCGGGGGTGATGGCGGCGTAGGGGAAATCCCGCTGGTCCAGACCCAGCTCGGCCAGTCCGCAGAGCATGCCGTTGGACTCCACGCCACGGAGCTTGCCCCGCTCGATCCTCTTCCCGCCGGGGAGGGTGGACTTGTGAAGGGCCACAGGCACCAGATCGCCCACGTGGACGTTCCACGCGCCGGTGACGATCTGCACGGGTTCCTTTTGGCCCACGTCGATCCGGCAGACCCACATGTGGTCGGAATCCGGGTGGCGCTCCAGGGTCAGGACGCGGCCCACCACCACGTTGGAGATTTCCTCGCCCAGATAGCAGTAGGTCTCCACCTTGGAACCGCTGAGGGTCATGGCCTCGGAGAATTCTTTATCGTTGATCTCGTCGGGGGATACCCCGTCGACGAACTCATTTAACCATTTACGGCTCAAATCCATAGTTTACTGCTCCTTTCAAGGGAGGCTGATGAAAAGCCTCGCAGAATTCCGCCGCCGCAGCGGCGGAAGAGATCCAATCGTTTTTTGCCGCGGCGTATACGTGGCAAAAATACATCTCGCCCCGCAAGTGTGCGAGCAAAGCGAGTGCGCGCAGCGGGGTGCAATCTTTTTTCACGAAAAATGCCGCGGGCTTTTTTGTGAGGGATTTCAGAATTGCTCCAGGAAGCGGACGTCGTTTTCAAAGATCAGGCGCAGGTCGTCGATCTTGAAGCGGCGCATGGCGGTGCGCTCCAGGCCGAAGCCGAAGGCCCAGCCGGACCACTCGTTGGGGTCGATACCGGCCATCTCCAGCACGTGGGGATGGATCATGCCGGCGCCCAGCAGCTCGATCCAGCCCTCGCCCTTGCAGGTGGGGCAGCCCTTGCCGCCGCACTTGTGGCACTGCACGTCCAGCTCGCAGCTGGGCTCGGTGAAGGGGAAGTGGTGGGGGCGGAAGCGGGTCTGGGTGCCCTTGCCGTAGAGCTGCTCCACCACGGCGTTCAGCGTGCCCTTCAGGTCGGCCATGGTTACGTTGCGGTCGATGACCATGCCCTCCACCTGGTGAAACATGGGGCTGTGGGTGGCGTCCA